>SFGO01000004.1 GCA_004556545.1 Clostridiales bacterium | reverse complement strand
CCTTTTTCCGCCGTCAAAATGGGCGGGCCTTTTTCCCTCCGCTGCCTATCGCCGCTCTGCTCCCCCGCAGTTGGCGGCGGGCAGGCTTACCCCTTGCGGGGTGAGATGGAGTCCTAACGGTTGGCCGATTTTGGAAGTGCATCGGCCAGCAGGTTTGGGGGTGCGAGCCATGAGGCCTGTCGCCGAATGGCGGTCTGAATCGGCCAACCGGCAGGGAGCAGCACCAGACCGGCGAGCCGCGAGGCCTGTCGCCGAGCGGCGGTAAAACCCCGGCCAAGCAGCATGTCGTTCAAGCACCCTGCGCGCCGCAGGCGCGCAGTCCGGGGTGCAGGGGGTCACCCCCTGCCTAGGAGAGGCGGAGGGGGACGGGGACGTTTTCGACGACGGCAATCAGGATGCGCTCGGCGGAGATGCCCTTCATCTTGGCGTCGGGGTTGGGCATGATGCGGTGGGTCAGGACGGGCAGCACCATGCGCTGCACATCCTCCGGCAGGACGTAGTCCCGGTCGTTGAGCAGGGCGCAGGCCTGTGCGCCGCGGATCAGCGCGATGGCGCCGCGGGTGCTGACGCCCAGCTGCAGGCTGGGGTGATTGCGCGTCATGGCGGCGATAGAGGCAATGTAATGGCGCACTTCTTTGGAGCAGTAAACCGTGCCCACCAGCCCCTGCATGTCGATGATGTCCTGCGCGGAGCAGACGGGAACCAGCTTGGACTGGGGCTTTTCCGTGCCGGAGAAGCGCTCCAGCACCGCCATTTCTTCCTCAAGGGTGGGATACCCCATGGAAACGCGGATGAAGAAACGGTCCATCTGGGCCTCGGGCAGGGGATAGGTGCCCACGAACTCCGTGGGGTTCTGGGTGGCCAGCACCATGAAGGGCTTGGGCAGGGGATGGGTCACGCCGTCCACCGTGACCTGATATTCCTCCATGACCTCCAGAAGGGCGCTCTGGGTCTTGGGGGAGGTACGGTTGATTTCGTCGGCCAGCGCGATCTGGCACATGATGGCCCCGGGATGATAGTCCATCTCCCCGGTTTTGAAGTTCACCATGGTGAAGCCCGTTACATCGGAGGGCACCACGTCCGGCGTGAACTGGATGCGGTTGAAGCTGCAGTCCAGCGACTTGGCCAGCGCGCTGACCATGGTGGTCTTGCCGGTGCCGGGCACGTCCTCCAAAAGCACGTGGCCCTTGCACATCAGCGCGATCAGCAACAGCTCGATCACCTCGTCCTTGCCGACGATGACCTTGCCGATATTCTGTTTCAGTGCGGAAATAACCTGGCGCGGATTGAGCATAACAACGCTCCTTTGTTTTTGGCATATTCATTCGTCCGTCCGAAAGGCGGCGGAAGCCGTCCTTCGAAAAGCACCATTGTGTATTATATCGGAAGTTGCCGTATTTAACAAGTGTATGACAAAAGTTTTACGCCTTTGAGGCGATTTCAAAGCCGCCCTTTGTTTTTTCGTTGTATTTCAAGGGATTCGGCAGGATTTGGGACTGCGGGACGGCAAATAAAAAAACGTTCATTTATTTTTTGGCATCTTGCAGGAGAGAGGGATTTCATGCTGGCATGGATCGAAAGCGTCAACAAGGCGGTCAATAACTTTATCTGGGGCGTTCCCGCCATGATCCTGCTCATGGGCGTGGGCCTGTATCTGAGCGTGGGCACCGGGTTTGTACAGCTGCGCAAATTCGGTGCGGCCATGAAGGTAACGCTGGGGCGCATCTTCAAGCGCGACGAGGCGGGCAAGGGCGCGCTGACCCCCTTTCAGGCGGTGTGTACGGCGCTGGCGGCGACGGTGGGCACCGGCAATATTGCCGGTGTGGCGGGCGCTATCGCCATCGGCGGCCCCGGCGCGGTGTTCTGGATGTGGGTGTCCGCGCTGCTGGGCATGTGCACCAAGTTTGCCGAGGTAACGCTGGCCGTGCATTTCCGGGAGCGGAACAAGGACGGCGACTACGTAGGCGGCCCCATGTACTATATTCAGAACGGTCTGGGTCGGAAATGGCGCTGGCTGGCCTATGCCTATGCTCTGCTGGGTGCGCTGGCCTGCTTCGGCATCGGCAATACGACGCAGATCAATACCATCACCGTGGCCGTCGGCTCCGTGCTGACCAGCTTCAACCTGGCAAGCGAGGCAACGCTGCCTGTCTTCCGGTGGGTGTTCGGCATTCTGATGGCGCTGATCCTGATGATCGTGCTGCTGGGCGGTCTGAAGCGCATCGGCACTGTGGCGGAAAAGCTGGTGCCCTTTATGGCGCTGTTCTATATCGTGCTGGCGCTGGGCGTGGTCTTCACCCATCTGGAACGGATTCCGCTGGTGTTTGAACAGATCTTCGTGGGCGCTTTCAATCCGTCCGCCTTTACCGGCGGCGTGGTGGGCAGCTTCTTCCTGAGCATGAAGAAGGGCGTTTCCCGGGGTATTTTCTCCAACGAAGCCGGTCTGGGCACGGGCTCCATCGCCCACGCCTGCGCCGAGACAGAGCATCCGGTACAGCAGGGCTACTTCGGCATTTTCGAGGTCTTTGCCGATACCATCGTCATCTGCACGCTGACCGCGCTGGTGATCCTGTTAAGCGGCGTGCCCATTCAGTTTGGCGAGGTGGCGGGCGCGGAGCTGACCATCAGCGGCTTTGTGGCCACCTACGGCAACTGGGTGACGGTCTTTACCGCCGTTGCGCTGTGCAGCTTTGCGTTTTCCACCGTGCTTGGCTGGGGTCTTTATGGTGCGCGCTTCGTAGAGTATCTGTTCTCCTCCCATAAGGCGGTCAAGCCCTTCATGGTGATTTTCTCACTGGCGGCTATTCTGGGCGCGACGATGGATCTGGGCCTGATCTGGGACCTGAGCGACACCTTCAACGGCCTGATGTCCCTGCCCAATCTGGTGGGGCTGTTCCTGCTGAGCGGCACGCTGTTCCGGCTGCTGCGGGAACGGGCTAAAGCGGAAGAAACTTCGCCGCTGGCCGCCCGGGAAAACGGGTGAGAGAAACAAAAAAGACCTGCCGCAGAGTCATTGCGGCAGGTCAGTCTGTCGAAAAAACCCGAGTTGGACTGCGGTAGCCCTTCGGGCTGTCCTCGTCCTCGGTGCTGCGCACCCTTAAGCTGGTTTGCGGGAAAAGTGCTGCGGCATAAGGGTTAGGGGCTCTGCCCCTATAACCCCGGCAGGAGGCAGTGCCTCCTGCACCTCCACTTTTTTGACACTCTGAGACCTGCCGCAGAGTCATTGCGGCAGGTCCTGTTTTTTATGCGCGATTCATTCGCTCGAGGACGCGCCTGCGCGTCTGCTGAAGCTGATCCAGCGCCTGCATGAGCTGTGCGTCGGTCTGCTCCACCCGCGCTTTGGCGGTGCTGATCTTGCTCAGTACCGTCCAGTCGCTGATGAGCCCGTCCCACGCCAGATCGGCAATGCGCCAGAAGGCGGACAGCTCCGCCGAGGCGCTGCACTGTACGCGCACGTCCTTCAGCTCCCGGTTGAAGCGCTCCAGCGCCCGGCGGAAGTCCTCCATCTGCTGCTGCGCCTTATCCATGCGGGAGTGCTTGATGAGCCCGGAGAGCATTCCGCCGCCCAGCAGGTCGTAAACGCCCCAGCCCTTGGCGCTGCGCAAAGTGTCCAGCACCTGCTGCGCCTGGCTGTGGGCTTCCTGCCCGGCCCGGATCGCCTCTTCGGTCTCCCGAAGAAGAGAAGCGTCATTACTCATGGCCTTGTCCTTATTCCTCCGCGCCTTCCAGAATTTTCAGCGTGGAGCTGGTGCCCAGACGGCTGGCGCCCGCCTCCACCATGGCCAGCGCTTCCTGCCAGGAGTGCATGCCGCCTGCGGCCTTGACCTTCATGGACGCGGGGATAGAAGCCTTCATCAAAGCCACATCCGCTGCGGTGGCCCCGCCGGTGCCGAAGCCGGTGCTGGTCTTGACATAGTCCGCGCCAGCCTTGACACAGGCTTCGCAGGCCAGCTTCTTTTCTTCGTCAGTCAGGTAGCAGCACTCGATGATGACCTTCACCAGCGTGCCGTTCGCGGCTTCCACCACGCCCCGGATGTCCTTTTCCAGCAGTTCCAGATTGCCGCTTTTCAGCGCGCCGATGTTGATGACCATGTCCACTTCATCTGCGCCGTTGGCAATGGCATCCTTTGTTTCAAAGGCCTTGACGGCGGTGGTGTTAGCTCCCAGAGGAAAGCCGATCACCGTGCAGACCTTGACCGGGCTGCCCTTCAGCTCCTCAGCGGCCAAAGCCACGTGGCAGGGATTGACACAAACGCTGGCCGTGCCCAGTTCCCGCGCCGTGGCGCATAGCTCCCGAATCTGGTCGGGGGTAGCCGTGGCCTTTAGCAAAGTGTGGTCAATCATAGAGGCGATCTGTTGTTTCGTCATATGTTTTCCTTCCTTTCTGTGTCCGTATGGGTGTTGGATTTTTGTATTTTTTCCTTGCATGGTAATCATGATGGAAAATCTTGGCATCTGGCGGCATTTTTTCGCGCCAAAACAAACTGCAACGTAGCCTGCCAGACCCGCGAGCCGCGAGGCCTGTCGCCGAGCGGCGGTAAAACCCCGGCCAAGCCGCATGTCTCCCGAGTACCCTGCGCGCCTATGGCGCGCAGTCCGGGGTGCAGGGACACTGCCCCTGCGAAGCCTGCCAGACTCGCGAGCCGCGAGGCCTGTCGCCGAGCGGTGGTAAAACCCGGCCAAGCAGCATGTCTCCCGAGTACCCTGCCCGCCTTCGGCGGGCAGTCCGGGGTGCAGGGGGTCACCCCCTGCGAGGCCCGTTGCCGAGCGGCGGTAAAACCCGGCCAAGCTGCATGTCCCGCTACGCCCCCTGCCCGCCTTCGGCGGGCAGTCCGGGGTCAAGGGGCACTGCCCCTTGGGGGAGGGGCGGAAGCTCGCGTATGTCGCTGAGACCGAAGTGCTCCAGAAAGCGGTCCGTGGTGGCATAGAGAATGGGCCGGCCTAATGCTTCCTTGCGGCCCACTTCCTTGATGAGCCCCTTGTTGAGTAGGGACTGAATGGAATAGTCGCACTTCACGCCGCGAATCTGCTCCACCTCGCCCTTGGTGGCGGGCTGACGGTAGGCGATGACCGCCAGCGTCTCCATGGCCGTCTGGGTCAGACTCTGCCGTTGTACCGGCTGCAAGAGCCGTTCCACATAGGGCGCGTATTCCTGCCGGGTCTCCATGCGCAGATGATCGCCGTAGCGGCGCAGGGTCACGCCCCGGCGCTCCAGATCGTACTGACGCTGCATCTCTTCCACCGCCTGAACGGTTTCCAGCTCGGTCAGCCCCAGCGCGGCGGCGATGTCTCCGATGCTCACCGGCTCCCCGGCCACAAAGAGAATGGCCTCGATGATGTGGGCGGCTTCATTCCTCTCCAAGATCGCTTTCTCTCCTTCCGGGCAGCAGGGTCATTTCCCCGAAATTGCCCGTCTGCATCACGTGGGCTTTGCCCAACTTCAATAATTCCAGCAGCGCCATGAACAGCGTCACCACTTCCTCCCGATCGGGAGTGCCGGAAAATAGCTGGCTAAAGCGTACCGTCCCTACGCTGAGACGGCTTTCGATGGTCTCCATGCAACCCTCCACCGTGAAATTCTCCCGGTGGATGTTGCGCAGCTGGAAGACCACTTCTTCCGTTTCCTTGGGCGCACGCTCCTGCACCCGCTTCAGCGCCTCCCAGAGGGCTTCGAGGGTCAGACCGTCGATCTCGATCTCCGGCGGCGGAAGCGGGTATTCCTCCGGCAGCTTGCCGAAAACCTCCCGGGCGTTTTTCTCAAACTCCGCCATGCGCTGGGCCGTTTCTTTGAACTGCTTGTAGGCAATCAGGCGCTGGAGCAGCAGCTGCTCCGGGTCTTCCTCGTCCTCCTTGGGCGGCTTGGGCAGCAGACTGCGGCTTTTGATCTCCAAAAGCAGCGCCGCCATGGCCACGAACTCGCTGGCCTCGTCCATGTCGAAATCCGGCGCGGAATGGACGGCTTCGATGTATTGCTCCGTGATTTCGCTGACGAAAATATCCTTCAGGTCGATCTTGGCCTTGCCGATCAGGTGGAGCAGAAGATCCAGCGGCCCGTCGAACTGCTTCAGACGAATGTGAACCGCCATGTTACGCCTGCCCCGCGATGAGGAGGAACAGGTTGAGCACGCCGCCCTCCACCGCGTCGAAGATGACGTTGATGACGTTGTTCAGCACGCCGGAGAAGCAGGCCAGCAGCAGAACGATCTGCGCGATCTGAAATACCTGCTGGTTCAGGCGGAACCGGCCCTTGAACAGAAGGTCGTTGAAAAGATGATAGCCGTCCAGCGGCGGAATGGGCAGAAGGTTAAACAGGCCCACGCCCAGATTCATGGAATAGAACATGAGCAGAAAGCGCTGCACGTACATCAGCCACGGGTGGAGCATCAGCTCGGAGTAATCCCGGCCGTAGCCCGCCACCAAGACACTGTAGCCCACGCCGCTGGTGGAAAGGAACTCCTTCGCGCCGCCGTTGGCCGCGATGACTTCCGGCTTCCATAAAAGGCCGTTCAGGGCCACTGCCAGCCCCATCGATACAATAAACAGCGTCAGGTTGACGGTAATGCCCGCCACGCTGACCAGAAAATCGTCCCGGCGATAGTTGCCGTTGAAATTGCGGGGATTGACCGGCACCGGTTTGGCCCAGCCGAAGCCCAGAAACACCAGACAGAGCGTGCCGATGGGGTCCAGATGCTTCCGCGGGTCCAGCGACAGCCGCCCCAGCATTTTGGCCGTGGGGTCGCCGCAGCGGTAGGCCACATAGCCGTGGGCGATCTCGTGCAGGATCAGCGTCAGAAGTACGGAAACGGCGAAGTACAGCAAATACAGCGCAAAGCCCAGCGGGTCGGTGGTCAGCCAGTTCCACCATAGCTGCAGCCGGTTCAGGATTCCCATGGCGCGTTCCTCCTTTGAAAAGCGGCTTCCAAGCCGACAGGTATTTTCAGAAGAAAAATTATAGCATTCGGGCCGGAAATCGTCAAGAAAACGTTCGGTTCCACGGAAAACAGCCCCCCTTTCCCACCGCCGTCCGGGGGACTGGTCAATTCCAGAAAAACATAGTATAATGATAAATTAGGAAAGTACTTTTTACCGGCGAAAGGAGGCGGGCGGATGCACGAAAGAGGCCGTGAACGGAAAGGCGAACAAAAGGGCCTGCGGCGGGCGATCTGCGCCCTCTGCCTGCTCGCGCTGGTTCTGAGCGCTTTGCCGCTGTACCTGATGACCGGGTATAATCACCCCTATTATGACGATTTCGGCTTTTCCGCCGCGCCGCATCAGGTGTGGAAGGAGACCGGCGATCTGGGAGCGGCGCTGAAGGCCGCGCTGGAAAATGCTGCCCGCACCCGGTATACCTGGCAGGGCACCTATACGGGCACTCTGCTGAGCAATTTGCAGCCGGGCACCTTTTCGGAAGAACTGTACTGGATCTCCGGCTGCTTTCTGCTGACGGCGTTCCTCGGCTGCTTCTGGTTCTTTTTCGCGACGGTTTTCGGCCGCTGGGGGCTGGGCCTGAAACGCTGGGAGACCACTGTGGTCTCTGCCCTGACGCTGACGGTCATGCTGCAGTTCATGCCGGATATGGGCGAGGCATTTTACTGGTTCAACGGCGGCGTGGGCAATGTGTTCATCTATTCGCTGATTGCGCTGAGCGCCGCGCTGTTCCTGCGCCTCTACCGCACGGAAAGCCGGGGCGGCGCAGTGGGGCTGACGCTGGGCCTGATACTGTGTATGGCCGCGCTGGGCGGAGGAAGCTACAGCGGCGGCCTGTTCAGCCTGTGCGCGCTAGCATGCGTTATCGCGTGGATGTTTGTAAAGCGCCGTCCCCGGCGTTGGGTGTTCCTTCTGTGCTTCGGCGTGCTGGCGGCGGGCTTCGTTTACAGCATGTCCGCGCCGGGCAACATGGTGCGCGCCGGAATGATCGGCTACAGCTGTTCGCCGGTAAAGGCCATCGCCCGTTCTCTGTACGAGGGCGCTATTCTGATGACGGGCTATGTGCGTTTCCCGCTGCTGGGGCTGACGGTGCTGGTCTCGCCCCTGCTCTGGCGGGCTGCGAAGGAAAGCCCGTACCGTTTCCGCCATCCCCTCTGGATGATAGCGCTGTCAGCCGCACTGTTCTGCACCCAACTGACGCCGCCACTGTACTCCATCGCCTCCATCGGGGATGGGCGCATCCAGGATACCTACTGGCTGTGCTTTGTGGTGCTGTGGCTCCTGTGGGTCTACCTGCTGCTGGGCTTTGCGGCCCGAAAATGGCCGGAAGCAAAGCCGGAGCGCTTTGGCCGCGCCGTGGTGATCGCCGGACTGTGCCTGTCGCTTTCCGGCTGTCTGGGCTGCCGCTATCCGGGAGATACGCTGTATGGCATCCAGAATATGACGGGGGTCAGTGCGTGGCTGAGTCTGCTGGACGGCGAGGCGGCCCGGTACGACCGGGAGATGACGGAGCGGGAGCGCCTGCTGAACGACGACAGCCAGCCGGTGGTCACGCTTTCGCCCCTCAGCGCCGTGCCCAAAATTTTCATGGAGGACGCGCTGAGGCCGGGCGCGGTCTACGACGTGCGGCCCAGCCTGTGCCAGTATTATGGCAAGGAAGCCATTCGGCTGGCCGGAGAGGAGGAAGCGCCGTGAGCAAATTCTGGTCGGCTCCTGTTTCCAGAAAGCTGCTGGCCGCTGTCTGCCTGATCGCTCTGCTGGTCAGCCTGATTCCGCCTCTGGCGCTTTCCTTTTATAATCATGCCAGCTACGACGATCTGGGCTATTCCATCCGCACCCACGAGCGCTGGCGGGATACCGGCAGCTTCTGGCGGACGGTGGAGGCGGCGGCGGAAAATACGGCTTCCATTCGTTACACATGGCAGGGAACCTTCTTCTCCTGCTTTCTGGCGGCGCTGCAGCCCGCCCTGTTCGGGGAGGGGCTGTACTGGATCACCACGTGGGTGCTGATGGGAACGTTCCTGCTGGCGCTGGGCGCGCTGACCCGGCAGCTGGTTCGCCGGGTGATGGGCGCGGGCAGGGCGGAATGGCTGATCCTGTTTTCCCTTTCCGCGCTGGTAATGATGCAGCTGACCCCCAGCATCAGCGAAGCCTGGTTCTGGTGGAACGGCGGCATGGTCTATTTGATGGTGTGGTGCTGTCTGGCCCTTCGGACGGCCCTGTGGCTTCGTCTGGAGGAAAGCCGGAGGGGAAGTCCCCTGTGTCTGCTGGCCATGGCGCTGTTAAGCGCGGCGGTGGGCGGCGGCAATTTCGTCACGCCGCTGTTCGGCTGCGCGCTGGACGCGCTGCTGCTGTTCTTCTCCTTCCGGCAGAAGGAAAAGAGCCGCTTGGGCAAGCTGACCTGCTTCGTTCTCATGCTGGCGGCCTTTGTCTACAGCATGACCGCCCCGGGCAACGCCGTGCGGGGACAGACCCTTTCCGGGGGCATGAGCGCCGTCAAGGCCATTCTGGAATCCTTTTATTTCGGCATGGCGCTCATGAGCCGATACTTCTCGCCGGCACTGGCGGCGCTGTGGCTGGCGGCAGTCCTTCTGCTGAAGGACAAGCTGGCGGAGTGCCCGTGCTCCTTCCGGTATCCGCTGCTGGCCGCAGCCGTGTTTGTGTGCCTGTACTGCTGCCAGCTGACGCCTACGCTGTATACGGGCAACTATTTGGGCGACGGCCGGGCGCAGGTGCTGCAATACTACAATTATGTGCTTCTGTCCACGCTGCTGGTTTTGTACCTGACCGGGTGGGTATTGAAGAAAAAGGAAAGTGCCCCGTGCCGCCGCACTGTTTCCCGGGCTGGGGCGGCGCTGACCGCCGTGTTGCTGGTATTGGGCATGATGAGCTTTCAGCGGCCGGACGAGGCCATCGCAGGATGGAAAAATACGCTGACCGGAAGCACATTCTGCTCGTTGCTGAACGGTCAGGCCGCAGCCTTTGAGGAACAGATGACCCGCCGGGATGCGGAAATGAACGACCCTTCCCGGAAGACAGTGCAGCTGGAACCGGCAGAGGACATTCCCAAGGCGTTTATGGGCGAGGTACTGGATACTGACATGAAGGACTATGTGCTAAGCCTGTACGCCGAGTATTATCAGAAGGACAGCGTTACATTACAGGAGAAAGAATAAAAAGGGGGGGAAACCAGCTTGCTTCTGGAAGGAAAGAATATCGTGCTGACCGGCGCGAACCGGGGTATCGGCAACGCCATGCTGCACCGCTTCGCCGAGGAGGGGGCCAATCTCTGGGCCTTTGCCCGCAGGCCATCGGAATCGTTCGAACAGGACTGCCGGGAAACGGCGGAGCGCTGTGGCGTGTGGGTGGAGCCTGTTTACTGCGAGCTGACCGACACGGAGGCCCTGAAGGCGGCCTTCAAGCAGATCATGGCGGAAAAAAAGCCCCTTCACGGGCTGGTGAACAACGCAGGCGTCATGGGCGAGGATAAGATGTTCCAGATGACCTCCGCCGAGGAAATGCACCGCACCTTCGAGGTGAATTTCTTCGCCATGGTGGAGGTCAGCCGTCTGGCCACCAGGCTTATGGCCCGGAACAAAGCCGGAGCCGTGGTCAACGTGGCCAGCATCGCAGGGATCGACGGCGACAGCCGGTTGGACTATTCCGCCTCCAAGGCCGCGGTGATCGCCGCCAGCAAAAAGATGGCCCGGGAGCTGGTCAGCGTGGGCGTCCGGGTGAACGTGCTGGCTCCCGGCTTTACGGATACCGAGCTGGTGGCGGGGCTGAGCGAAAAAGTGGTGGAGCAGCAGCTTTCCAAAATTCTGATGCACCGCAAGGCCCGCCCGGAGGAAATCGCCAACGTGGCGGCCTTCCTGCTCAGCGACCTGTCCAGCTACGTGACCGGTCAGGTCTGGCGGGCAGACGGCGGAATCATTTGAATTTCTGGTTTTCCCAACGAAATCATACAGTACGACAGGAGTGCATGAAAATGACGAACATGGAAAAATACGTAAAGGCTTTCTCCGAGGCGCTGGAGGTGCCCGAATCCGATGTGGCCGGGCTGGTGTACGGCAAGAGCGAGGCGTGGGACAGCGTGGGCCACATGACGCTGGTGGCCGCGCTGGAGGATGCGTTCGACATCATGATCGACATGGACGATATTATCGACCTCAGCTCTTTTGAAAAGGGAAAGGAGATCCTGAAGAAGTATGATGTGGAGCTTTGAGCGCTTCGGGGACAGGACGGCGCTTGTGGATGAGCATGGCGCGAGCCTGACCTACCGCCAACTCAAGCAGGAAGCCGACGCGCTGTGCGCCGCCGCCGGCGGACGCTGCCTGACCTTCAACCTGTGCCGCAACACGCTGGGCAGCCTTTTGGGCTACGCGGGCTTCGTGGAGGGCGGCGTGGTGCCCGTGCTGCTGAATGAGGAAATGGATCGGGAGCTGCTTAAGGGCCTGTACGAAACCTATCACCCGGCGTTTTTGTGGGCCCCGGAGGATCTCACGTGGGACGGCTGCGAGCCGGTGTATCAAAGTCTGGGCTATCACCTGCTGAAAACGCCCTTTGGCCGGGAGGCGGAGCTGTATCCCGAGCTGGGGCTGCTTTTGACCACCAGCGGCTCCACCGGCAGCCCCAAATTCGTGCGGCAGAGCTACCGAAATATCCGGGCCAACACGGACAGCATCGTGGAATACCTGAAGCTGGATGAAACCGAGCGGCCCATCACCACCCTGCCCATGAACTACACCTACGGCGTGAGCATCCTCAACACCCATCTGGACGTAGGCGCGACCATCCTTGTGACGGAGCACGGCATCGCCCAGCGGGAATTCTGGGATTTCTTCCGCCGGGAAAACGCCACCAGCTTCGGCGGTGTGCCCTACACCTATGAAATGCTGGACCGGATGCGCTTTTTCCGCATGGATCTGCCCAGCCTGCGCACCATGACCCAGGCCGGGGGCAAGCTGCAGAAGGAGCTGCACCGCAAGTTTGTGGAGTGGTGTCTGGAAAAGGGCAAGCAGTTCATCGTCATGTACGGCCAGTGCGAGGCCACCGCCCGGATGGCGTACCTGCCATGGGAAAAGAGCTTAGAAAAGGTGGGCGGCATCGGCATTGCCATTCCCGGCGGACAGTTCCGGCTCATCGCCGCCGACGGCAGCGAGATCACCGAGACGGGCGTGACCGGCGAGCTGAAATACTACGGCGACAACGTGACGCTGGGCTATGCGGTCTGTCAGGCTGACCTGCGAAAGGGCGACGAGCGGGGCGGCGTGCTGGAAACCGGCGATATGGCGCAGGTGGACGCGGACGGCTACTATACCATCGTGGGCCGGAAAAAGCGCTTTTTGAAGCTCTACGGCAACCGGGTCAATCTGGACGAACTGGAGCAGCTGCTCAAGGCGGCCTTCCCGGGCGTGGACGTGGCCTGCGGCGGCGTGGACGATCATCTGATGTTCTTCTCCACCGACGAAAGCAGGCTGGCCGAAATGCGCGCCTTCCTGTCCGAAAAGACGAAGCAGAACGCCGCGGCCTTCCGGGGCATGGCGCTGCCCGAAATCCCCAAGAACGACGCGGGCAAGACCCTGTACCGCGAACTGGAGAAATACTATGATTGATCTGCAGGCCCTTCCCGAGCTGCCGCCCTACGGCATGGCCCGGGAGGAAAAGCGGGCCTTTCTGGCCCGGGAGCTGGGCGAGCTGACCCGTTTTCACGGCGAAAGCTGCCCGGAATATGGGCGGCTGCTGGCGGCGCTGGGCGCGCAGCCGGGGCAGACGGACGATTTGGCAAGCCTGCCCTTTCTGCCCGTGCGCCTTTTCAAGGAGTTTTCCCTGAAAAGCGTGCCGGACGAAGTGCTGGCCCGCACTATGACCTCTTCTGGCACCACGGGCCAGCAGGTCAGCCGCATCTATCTGGATCGGGAGACCAGCGCTTTGCAGTCCAAGGTGCTGTCCCGCATCATGGGGGATTTTCTGGGCAAGCAGCGCCTGCCCATGGTGATTCTGGATTCCCCGGCGGTGGTGAAAAACCGGGCCATGTTTTCCGCCCGGGGCGCGGGCATTCTGGGCTTCAGCATGTTTGGCCGGGACAAGATCTACGCGCTGGACGAAAACATGCAGCTGGATACGGAAGGGCTGAAGGCCTTTCTGGAAAAGCACGAAGGGGAGGATATTTTCCTCTTCGGCTTCACCTTCATGATCTGGCTGTATTTTGTGAAGGAACTTCGCCGCACGGGCTATCGTCCCGATCTGAGCCGGGGCGTGCTGGTTCACGGCGGCGGCTGGAAAAAGCTGGCCGACCAGCATATCTCCACCGGGGCGTTCAAGCAGGCCCTGCAGGAGACCTGCGGCCTGACCCGCGTCCATAATTACTACGGCATGGTGGAGCAGACCGGCTCCATCTACGTGGAATGCGAATGCGGCCATCTTCACGCGCCGGTGTGGTCGGATGTGACCATCCGCCGCCCGGAGGATTTCTCCGTGGCGGATACAGGAGAAAAGGGGCTGGTGCAGGTGGCCAGCGTGCTGCCCCGCAGCTATCCCGGCCACATCCTGCTGACTGAGGACGAAGGCCGCGTTCTGGGCGAGGACGACTGCCCCTGCGGCCGCAAGGGCAAGTATTTTGAAATTCTGGGGCGCATTCAGCGCGCCGAGGTTCGGGGGTGCAGCGATACCTATGAGCAACGCCGTTGAACGTCTTTGCGGACGGGAGCCGGAGCAGGGGCTTCGTCCGCTGCGGCCCTTTGCGCCGGAGGCGCTGGACTTTCTGTCAGCCCTGTCCGCCACCCTGCTGAAGGACCGGGAGGCGAAGGCCTACCCGGATGTGATCACCTTTGCTTATTTCTGCCGCAAGGCCCATCTGGCCCGGCTGGAAGAGGAATACGCCGGGCGGCTGGACGGACGGCTTGGCCGGGGTGTGGTGTTCCATATCGCGCCCAGCAATGTGCCCATCAATTTTGCCTATTCGCTGACGGCGGCGTTGCTCAGCGGCAACGGCAGCATCGTCAAGGCTTCCAGCCGGGATTTTCTCCAGACCCGCATCGTCTGCCGGGCCATGGAAAAGCTGCTGACGGAGGATTTCGCGCCGCTGGCCCCCTATGTCTGCGTCGTAACCTATCCCCGGGAAGCGCAGGAAGTGACGGAAGCGTTCAGCGCCCGCTGCGACGCCCGGGTCATCTGGGGCGGCGACGAAACGGTGCGCCGGGTGCGGGAAGCGGCCCTGCCGCCCCGAGCCGTGGAGGTGGCCTTCGCCGACCGCTACAGCCTGCTGTGCATCCGCCCCGAGGCGGTAACAGCTCTTTCGGAGGAAGCGCTGGAACGGCTGGCAAAGGATTTCTATAACGACACCTATCTGACCGACCAGAACGCCTGCACCTCTCCCCGGCTGATCTATTGGGTGGGAGAGGGAGACAGCCTGGAAGCGTCGGAACGCTTTTTCCGCGCGATGGGCGCTTATGCCCGGCAGCGTTACGAGCTGCCCGCCGTGACGGCGGTGGACAAGCTGACCGCCGCCTGCCGTGCCGCCATGAAGCTGGAAGGCGCGGAGATCGTCCCCGACCCCGACAACTGGGTCACACGGGTGCGGGTAAAGGCGCTTTGCCCCGAGCTGTACGAGCTTCGAAGCCCGGGCGGGTTCTTTCTGGAATACGCCGCGCCCACGCTGGACGCGCTGGGGGATTTCGTTACGCCCCGGGTGCAGACGCTAAGCTATCTGGGCCTTTCACCGGAGGAGCTGAGCCGCTTCGTGCTGGAAAACGGCCTGACCGGCGTTGACCGCATCGTGCCCGTGGGCCACACCATGGATTTTGCCCTGACCTGGGACGGCTACGACCTGATCCAGACCCTGTCCCGGAAGATCAGCGCTCTGTAAGCAGCGCAAGAAACGAGGAATTCTGCCGATGAACAAGCCTATGCTTTCCTTCGTCATTCCCTGCTACCGTTCCGAGCATACCATCGGCGCGGTGGTGAAGGAGCTGACGGACACCCTTTCCACCCGGTCCGAATACGAATATGAGATCGTGCTGGTCAACGACGGCAGCCCGGACAACACGGCGGGCGCGCTGGAAGCGCTGTCGCGGGAGGTGCCCCGGGTGGTGTTTGTGGATCTGAGCCGCAATTTCGGCCAGCACAGCGCGCTGATGGCGGGCTTTCATCAGGTAAAGGGCGATATCGTCATCTGTCTGGACGACGACGGCCAGACCCCGGCCTGCGAATGCTTCAAGCTGATCGACAAGGTGGAGGAAGGCTACGACATCGTATTTGCCGAGTACCCGGAGCGCCGCCAGAACTGGTTCCGCAATCTGGGCAGCCGGTTCAACGCCGCCTGCAACCATTTCTTCTTCGGTCAGCCCCGGGAGCTGAAGGCCAACAGCTACTATGCCTGCCGCCGCTTTGTGGTGGATGCGGCGCTGCAATACCCCAATCCGTTCCCGTATGTGACCGGGCTTTTATTCCAGAGCGTCAGCCGCTACTGCAACGTGCCCGTGAACCATCGGGCCCGGATGGAAGGCCGCAGCGGCTACAGCCTGAAAAAGCTGGTGAGCCTGTGGTTCAACGGCGTCACGTCCTTTTCCATCAAGCCTCTGCGCTTTGCCACCTATTTCGGTTTTTTCGTGGCGGCTTTCGGGTTTATTTTCGCGCTGGTGACCATCATCCGCAAGCTGGTGAACCCGGCCATGCAGGCGGGATGGGCCAGCACCATCTCCCTGATTTTGCTCATGGGCGGGGTCATCGTGCTGCTCATCGGGCTGGTGGGGGAGTATATCGGACGCATTTATCTCAGCATCAACCGCTATCCGCAGTTTGTGGTGCGGCGGGTGATGCACGGCGGGGAGGAAGAAAAGCATGACGACGACGCACGCAGTCTGGGAGCGTGAAAACATCGGCGTGGACGCGTGGGAAATCGCGCTGGACGCGCAGGACACCATCGAAGCGCTGGCGGAGGAAGAAAAGCGCATCATCGCCGAGGGCGCGGAGTACATCGTTCTCAAAAGCCCGGTCAACTGCCCCAAGCTGCTTTTCGGGCTGCCGGAGCTGGGGTATACCTATGTGGAAACGGTTTTCCATGTGGAGATCCGCCGGAAGGACTACCACATGCCGGACATCATCGCCCGGTTTGACCGGGGGCTGACTGTGGCGGAGCGTACCGACCCGGACAATCAGGCCCGCATCGACCGCATCATCCGCAGCGGCATTTTCATCAGCGACCGGGTTTCCATTGACCCCGCCTTTTCCGTTTCATTGGGCGGCCGGCGCTATGCCAACTGGCTCCGCTCCATGGTGGAAAAGGGCGGGCGGCTGTACGAGGTGCTGCAGGGCGAAAAGCCCATCGGGTTCTTCGTCATCTGCCGCAAGGACGAGGACACCATGGACCCGGTGCTCATGGCCATGTACGACCAGCAGAACGACCGGGGGCTGGGCGCGCTTCTGCACAAAAAGACGCTGGATACCTGCTTCACCCACGAGTGCAAGCGGCTGACCAGCACTATCGTTTCCAACAATTCCAAGGTGCTCCGGGTATACGTCAACGCGGGCGCCACCATTTCCGATACGCTGTATACTTACGTCAAGCACGTAAAAGCTGAAGAGTGCCGGGGCGTAGGGGAGGAATCCGATGCTTACCTATATCACCAACGAATGCATGCCGCTGGAAAAAATGCTGGCCCGGGTGCAGAAGCAGCACCCCGGAGACAGCTATCTTCTGGTGGAGAAAGCGTATAAGTTCGCGGAGCAGGCCCATGCCGGGCAGGTGCGCAAAAGCGGCGAGCCCTACTTCATTCACCCGGTATCCGTGGCCAGCATCCTGACCGATCTGATGATCGACGCGCCCACCATTGCCGCCGGGTTCCTGCACGATACCGTGGAGGACTGCCCCGGCATTACGCTGGACACCATCCGGCAGGAGTTCGGCGACGAAGTGGCTCAGCTGGTGGACGGCGTGACCAAGCTGGACAAGCTGGATTTCACCAACCGGGAGGAACAGAAGGCCGAAAGCCTGCGCAAGATGATCCTGGCCATGTCCAAGGACATCCGGGTGGTGGTGATCAAGCTGGCCGACCGGCTGCACAACATGCGCACCCTGCGCTTTCAGCCGGAGGACCGGCAGAAGGCCATCGCGCACGAAACGCTGGATATTTACGCGCCGCTGGCGCACCGGCTGGGCATCAATTCCGTCAAGTCCGAGCTGGAGGATTTGAGCTTCAAGTATATCGACCCCGCAGCCTTTCACGACATCGCCCAGAAGGTGGGCCAGCGCCGGGTGGAGCGGGAGGAAAGCATCCGCCGGGTGATTTCCGAGCTGTCCGAAAAGCTGGACGAGCAGCACATTCATTACGAGATGGACGGACGGCCCAAGCATCTTTATTCCATTTACAAGAAGATGCACGATCAGGGCAAGACCTTCGACCAGATCTACGACCTGATCGCCGTGCGGGTGCTGGTGGACACGGTGCAGGACTGCTACACGGTGCTGGGCATCGTTCACACCCTATGGAATCAGATTCCGGGCCGGTTCAAGGACTACATCAGCGTGCCCAAGGGAAACATGTATCAAAGTCTGCACACCACGGTCATCGGCGGCCGGAGGATGCCCTTTCCCTTTGAAATCCAGATTCGCACCTGGGAGATGCACCGCATCGCCGAATACGGCGTGGCCGCCCACTGGCGCTACAAGGAGGGCGGCGGCACCGAGGGCGATATGGATTCCAAGCTCTACTGGCTGCGCCAGATTCTGGACTGGCAGGGGGACACCCGGGACAGCCAGGAGTTTATCGACTCGCTCAAGACCGATCTTTTCAGCGAGGAAGTGCTGATCTTTACCCCCAAGGGCGACGTAGTATCCATGCAGCGCGGCGCAACGCCCATCGATTTTGCCTACCGGATCCATTCCGGCGTGGGCAATCACTGCGTGGGTGCGAAGATCAACGGGCGCATCGTGACGCTGGACACGGAGCTGCAGACCGGCGACCGGGTGGAGATCATCACCAACGCCGCCTCCAAAGGCCCCAGCATGGACTGGCTCAAGATGGCCAAGACCCAGCAGGCCAAGGCGAAGATTCGGCAGTTTTTCAAGAAGGAGCTGCGGGGCGAGAACGTCGTCCGGGGCCGGGACATGCTGGAAAAAGAAGCCAGGCGCCGGGGCGTGGACTGGTACTCGCTGACGAAGCCGGAATATTACGATGGCATTCTCAAGCGCTACGCCTTCTCCGAGCTGGACGACATTTACGGTGCGGTGGGCTACGGCGGGATCGCCAGCGCCTATGTAGTCAGCCGTCTTCTGGAAGAGCAGCGCAAGTCCGAGACGCAGGCGTTGCCCAAGGTACAGGAGGTCAGCCGGGAGGAAGTTCAGAAGCAGCTGGGCAAGCCCACCCACGGCGTTTACGTCAAGGGCGAAAGCGGGATGCTGGTGCGTTTTGCCCGCTGCTGCAATCCGGTGCCCGGCGACGAGATCGTCGGCTACGTGACCCGGGGCCGCGGCGTGACCGTTCACAAGGCGGACTGCACCAACGTATCTGCCAGCGAGCAGGAGCGCATGGTGGAGGTCAGCTGGGCGGAGACGGGCACGGGGGCCGCGTTCAATGCGTCGGTACACATCATTGCCTACGATCACGTCAGTCTTCTGGGCGAGCTGGCCATGTGCATCGGCAACATGGACATTCCCATTGTGGCGGTTTCCGCCAAGCGGGACGAGAAGAAAAAGACCAGCGTCATCACCATGGTGGTACAGGTCAAAGGGCTGGAGCAGGTAGACCGGATGTTCAAGCAGCTTCGCAAGCGCAGCGACATTATCGAAGTCTACCGCGCCGGAGGTTAAGCAGGGGTAGTACCCCTGCACCCCGGACCGCGCCCATAGGGCGCGGGGCTGCTTGAAGGAAAGAAGTTGGCCGGGGTTTTACTGCCGTGGCACGGAAGGTGCCACGGCTCGCGGGTTTGGTATAGTTCCCTGCCGGTTGGCTTTGCTTGGCAGAGCCAAAGAGGGCGTTACGGAATCGCGATTAGAGAATCTTTTTTTGTGCGAAGCACAGAAAAGAGTGGGATTGCAAAGGGCAGCGCCCTTTGCTGCGGGGATTGGGGGCGCACAGCCCCCAACGTCCCCCATCCCGAAAGGAGAAGAGCCATGCGCTGCGTGGTGCAGAGAGTAACGGAGGCCGCCGTTCGGATTGACGGCGAAGTCGTGGGGCAGGCGGGCAAAGGGTTCCTTTTGCTGATCGGCGTGGAAGTGGGCGATACGGACGAGGATCTGGATTATATTGCCCGCAAGGTGCAGAACCTACGGATTTTTGAGGATGAGAACGGCAAAATGAACCGTTCCCTGCTGGACGTGGGCGGGGACATTCTGGCGGTGAGCCAGTTTACCCTGCTGGGCGATGCCCGGGGCGGACGGCGGCCCAGCTTTATCACGGCGGCGCGGCCCGAGACGGCGGATCCGATGTACGAGGCGCTGGTGGCCCGCTGGCGCGGGGAAGGCATTCATGTGGAAACGGGCCGCTTCGGCGCGGATATGAAGGTCAGTCTGGTGAACGACGGGCCGGTCACGATTCTGCTGGACTCCCGGAAAATCCTGTAATACTGCCATATTTCACCTGTAATACTGCCATATTTCATACTGCAATACTGAAATAGAGAAGGAACGCGGTTTTTGCGCGTCCGAAGGAGAAAGAAATGCCCAAGGTACAGATGGAACGGCTGACGGTGGGGGACATTGACGAAAACTGCTATCTGGCGGTCAATTCGGAAACGAACGAGCTGCTGGTGATCGATCCGGGGGCGGAGGCCGAGCGGATCTTCGCCGCCATCGGCGAGCGCAAGCCCCGGGCGGTGCTGCTGACCCACGGGCATTTCGACCACATCGGCGCGGTGGACGCGGTTTGCGAAAAGTACGGCATTCCCGTTTACATCCACGAAGCGGACGCGCCCAAGCTGACGGATATGGAAGCCAACACGGGCAAGGGCTTCGGCTATCCCGTTACCGTGAGGACGATTCCCCGGCTGCTTCACGACGACGAGGAGCTGAATCTGGCCGGGATCGGCCTGAAGGTGCTGCACACGCCGGGCCACAGCAAGGGAAGCGTCTGCTACCTGCTGGAGGGAAATCAGGGCATCCTGACGGGAGACACGCTGTTCCAGGGCGGCTATGGCCGCTATGACTTTGCGGACGGCAATTTTCATGAATTGAAGGAAAGCCTGCGGACGCTGTTCCATCTGACGCCCCAGATGCCTGCCTGGCCGGGGCATGGAGAAGCGACCGTCGTCGGACGGAATCGGGAGGAACACGCATGAAGGACGCGGGGCAGGTGATTCTTACCACGCCGCTGGAAGGGCTGGCCAACGAGCTTTGCGAGGTCGTGAAGCTGTTTTACCGGATCGACGGTTTTTCCGTGAATCCGGATGCCGCCGAAGGAGAGAAGCCCGCGGAGGGTTCTTCTCTTGTGATCCGGCACCGTTTTGAACGCACGGGCATGGAATGCCGGTGCGTCTTTGCCATCGGCGAAGAGCGGCAGGAGAAAACCCTGCTGCTGCCCACGGTGGAGCCGGAACGGCAGGAGCTGATCGAAAAGCGGTTCATCAAACGGATGTGCAAAGTCACGCTGTACGAGCTGCTTAAACGGCTGACGGGTCAGCAGCCGCCGTGGGGCTCCCTGACGGGCATCCGCCCCACCCGGCTGATTTACGAGGGACTGGCGGATGGGCTGACCATGGACGAGGCCTGCGCCCGGGTGGAGCAGACCTTTGACGTGCAGCCGGAAAAGGTGGCGCTTCTGCGGGAGATCGTGGAGGTGCAGCGCACACTGCCCGAACCCGGCCCGGAGGAGGCCGACCTGTACGTTTCCATTCCCTTCTGCCGCACCCGCTGTGCCTATTGCTCCTTCCCCGGCGAGGCCGTGGGCAAGGGCAGGCTGATCCCGCCCTATCTGGACGCGCTCCTGTGGGAGCTGGAAGAGGCGGAAAAGCTGTTCCGTCAGGCGAAGCTGGGGCTGCGGGCGGTGTACGTGGGCGGCGGAACGCCTACCGCGCTGGCAGAGCCGGATTTCGCCCGCCTGATGGACCGGGTGATGGAGCTGTTCCCCAACGCCCGGGAGTACACCGTGGAGGCGGGACGGCCTGACACCATCACCCGGGAAAAACTGGAAACCCTGAAGCGGCTGGGGGTGCGGCGCATCAGCATCAATCCCCAGACCATGAACGACGAGACCCTGCGCCGCATCGGCCGGGATCATACGTCCGCCCAGACGGAAAGCACCTTCCTGCTGGCCCGGGAACTGGGCTTCGAGGACATCAACATGGATGTGATTACGGGCCTTCCCGGCGAGGAAATGCCCCAGTTTGAGCATACCATGGACGAGATCCGCCGCCTGGCGCCGGACAGCCTGACGGTCCACACGCTGGCCATCAAGCGTTCCAGCCGCCTGAATCTGGATAAGTATCCCCTGCCGGACGGCGATCTGACCGCCCGGATGGTGCGGCTGGGCGGCGAAACGGCCCGGGCGCTGGGCATGAAGCCCTATTATCTCTACCGGCAGAAATACATGGCGGGCCAGCAGCAGAACGTGGGCTACGCCACCGCAGGCAACGCCTGCCTGTACAATATCGACATGATGGAGGAGACCGGCTCGGTCATCGCCGTAGGGGCGGGGGCCATCTCCAAGCGGGTCTTCCCGGACCGGGAGCTGCGCATTGAGCGGACTCCCAACGTCACCAATGTTTCAGTCTATATCGACCGCGTTGAAGAAATGGCGCGGCGAAAGGAGCGTTTATTTCAGTCATAAGGAGGAAAACCCATGAGCCGGAACATTCTTGTCGCTTTGGATCAGGGAACCACGTCGAGCCGGGCCATCGTCTTTGACGAAGCCGGACGTATTCTGGCTTCCCACGCCATCGAGTTCAAGCAGCACTATCCCCAGCCGGGCTGGGTGGAGCACGATCCCGAGGACATCCTGAACACCCAGATTACCGCGCTGCAAAAGGCCGTGGAACTGAGCGGCGTGGAGGTGCAGGACATCGCCGCCATCGGGATCACCAATCAGCGGGAAACCACCCTTCTGTGGGAAAAGGACACGGGCCGCTGCGTCCACAACGCCATCGTGTGGCAGTGCCGCCGCACCGCCCCCTATGTGGAAAGGCTGGTGCGGGAGGGCAAGGCCGACATGATCCGCCAGAAGACCGGTCTGGTGCCCGACGCCTACTTCAGCGGCACCAAGCTGGCCTATCTGCTGGACACGCTGAACCTGCACGAGCGGGCGGAACGGGGCGAGCTGTGCTTCGGCACGGTGGACAGCTTCCTGTGCTGGAATCTGGTGGAGGGCCGTCCCCATGTGACCGACGCCACCAACGCCGGGCGCACCATGCTGTTCAACATCCATACCCAAAGCTGGGACGACGAACTGCTTTCCATGCTGAACATTCCCCGGGCCGTGCTGCCCGAAGTGGTGGACAGCGCTCATGTGGTGGGCAACCTGCGCCCGGAGATTCTGGGCCGCCCCATTCCCGTGGCGGCCATGGCGGGCGACCAGCACGCGGCGCTGTTCGGACAGGGCTGCTTTACGCCGGGCATGGTGAAAAACACCTACGGCACCGGCTGCTTCATGCTGATGAACACCGGCGAAAACCCGGTGGAAAGCCGCAACGGCCTGCTGACCACCATGGCGTGGCGGCTGAACGGCAAGCCCACCTATGCGCTGGAGGGCAGCGTTTTTATGGGCGGGGCCACGGTGCAGTGGCTCCGGGATGAAATGAAGCTGATCTCCTCGGCCGCCGAGAGCGAGCAGATCGCTCAGAGCGTGCCGGATACAGCCGGGGTTTTTCTGGTGCCCGCCTTTACCGGACTGGGCGCGCCCTACTGGGATATGTACAGCCGGGGCACCATCGTGGGCATGACCCGGGGCACGGGCCGGGCCCATATCGTGCGGGCCGCGCTGGAAGCCATCTGCTACCAGAGCCACGACCTGTACAGCGCCATGGTGGCCGACCGGGGCGGCGAGAAGCCCGTTCAGATGAACGTGGACGGCGGCGCCAGCGCCAACAGCTTTATGATGCAGTTCCAGTCGGATATTCTGGGCATTCCCGTGGTGCGCCCCGTGGTACTGGAGACCACGGCGCTGGGCGCGGCCCTGCTGGCGGGCATCGGCGTCGGCCTATACGCCAGCAAGGAAGAGGCCGCCTCCATGGTGAAGCCTGACCTGACCTTCCTGCCCCAGATGGACGATCATAATCGGGATCTGGCTCTGTATGGCTGGCATCGGGCCGTGGAGCGGGCCAAGAATTGGGTGGAAGTTCGATAAAGGTTGATTAGAAAGAAGCGCTGCCGGTGATTTTACCGGCAGCGCTTCTTGCCCCCATCCGAATCCTTCAGGAAAGCGGCGCTGCATCCAGCGGTTCGGTCTCTCGGGCCCAATCCGGCCAGCTGGAGCGGCGGGAGGCGGGGCAGGCCCAGCGGACGGCGTTGAGCAGGATGCGCCGCACCTCGGGCTGGTAATAGACAGGGTAGGTTTCATGACCGGCGGAAAAATAGAATACCCGGCCCTGACCGCGATACCAGCAGCAGCCGCTGCGAAGCACCTCGCCGCCCTGAGCGGTGGTGAGAAACACCTGCTCGTCCGGCTGAGGAATTTCGAAATATTCCCCGTAGGTTTCGTCCTGAGGGATGACAAAAAATTCACCGTTTAATCCGGCGGCGATGGGATGGGCGGGAGCGACCAGCCAGACCCGCTGCCATTCGTCGTTTTCCCTCCAGCGAAGAATCTGGGTACGGGTGCCCATCAGCCGGGAAAAGATTTTGCTTGCGTGGGAAGAATGGAGCAGCACAAGCCCCATGCCCTCCAGCACCCGGCGCTGAAGCGCGTCCACCCGCTCGTCGGGAACCTCCCGCCAGTGCTTGTGGCTGAAATAGACAACCACGTCCGCCCAATTCAGCAGCTCGTCGGAAAGACCGAAATCCGGATCCTGCATCACGGCGGTGCGGACGCGGCAGTCCGGCTCCTGCCGGAAAAGCTGGGCCAGAGCGCCGTGGATTCCTTCGGGATACAGGCGCTCTTCGGCTTCCGCCGCCTCCGGCAGGGGCTTGTTTTCGTACCAGCAGAGAAGGTTCACAGCTGCTCCACCTCCACCCAGCGCCGCTCCTTCGACGAGCGGACGCAGGCTTCCACAAAGGCCATGCCCCGGAAACCGTCCTCAAAGGAGGCGTAGGGCTGGGCCTCTGTGCGCCAGCTGCCGCTGGCAATGGAACGATAGAATGCGTCCACGGCGTTGCGCAGCGCATCCGCCCAGCCCATCACGTGTCCCATGGGAAGCGTGACGAAGGGCCGGACTTCCGGCTGGCAGGCGCGGGCGTTCATATACATTGTGGTGCTGCCGACGCCTTTTTCGCCGATGCGAAGCCGGTCCGGCTCTTCCTGCCGCCATTCCATGGAGTAGGTCTCGCAGTCCACCGTCAGGCGCAGATCGTTTTTGTGCCCGTTGGAGGCTTTGCTGGTCAAAAGCTGGCCGGGAGTACCGTCTGCAAAGCGCAGCAGGATCATGCCGGTGTCCTCGGTCGCCATGGGATGCTCCGCGCCGTCAGCCCCCCTGCGGACGGGATAGTGGATCGTCAGCTCCGCCATGACCTCCGTCACCGGCTGCCCCAGCACGGCGCAGGCTGTGTCCACCCAATGAATGCCGATATCGTTGATGCAGCGGGCAATGCCGGTATTTTCCATCTTGAGATTCCAGTCCGTTTCTTGGGAGGCGCTTTCCTGCAGGTAGCGGCCCCAGAGCATCAGGGGACGGCCCGGCAGGCCTTTGATAAGGCGGGCCTTCATTTCCTGCACGGCGGCGTTGAGCCGGTACTGGTGGTTCAGCCCCAGCGCCACGGGATGCTCCTTCGCCAGCGAGATCAGGCGGCGGGCTCCCGCCGCGCTCTGGGCCAGCGGTTTTTCGGCATAGATGTGCTTTCCGGCCAGAATGGCGGCTTCATTGATGGTTTCGTGCAGAAAATGGGGCGTGCAGTTATGGATGGAGTGTACCTCCGGGTCGGCGATCATCTGCCGCCAGTCGGTATAGACCTTCTCCACATGGTAGCGTTCCGCCGCGGCCCGCGCCGCCGCCTCGTCCGCGTCGCAGACGGCGTATAGCCGCGCGTCCGGCGTCCGGCAGATGGCGTCCATGTGCTGGGGGCCGATAAAGCCCAGTCCGATTACTCCGGCGTTGATTCGGCTCATCAGAGCATCCCTCCGAATAAATGTATTTTATGCCGTATATTTTACCGGAAATGCCCTCGAATGAACATATAGAAAAATCAAGGATTTCTTTCGTTTCGGCCTGTTTTTTGACGCGCGGAGCCGCTCAAAGCGCCGGAAGAAGCACACTCAGCGCCGAAGGACGCCGCGATTCGGCGAAAAAAACGGATCCGCCGCCCCGCCTCGGAAAAATTATGATTTTGATATACAAATGTATGGATTTTCGCTATTGTTCAAATCAACGAAAAGTCCTACAATAAAACTACCATCCCAATACATATGAAAGAGGGCTTTGCCATGTTGAATTACCACGTAAAAATCGGTCTGGCGCCCATGCGCCGCGACGTCACTCCCCGTCCCGGCATCTTTAACTGGGAAAAAGCTGAAGAGCGCGGCCGCGCAGCCGTGGAATATATCGAGAAGCACTTTGCTTCCGAAAACGTCAGCTTTGTCGATCTCAAGGGCATCAATCCCGTGGATGTGATGTACTGCGAAGCGGACGCGGAAAAGGTGATCGAGCGGTTCAATCAGGAAAAGGTGGACGCGGTGTTCATCATCAACTCCAACTTCGGCAATGAAGAGATCGCGGCGCAGGTAGCCCGGGGCGTGGGCAAGCCCGTCTGCATCTGGGCACCCGTCGATACCAGCTTCCTGCCGGACGGCACCCGCTACACCGACAGCCAGTGCGGCCTGTTCGGCGTCAGCCGCCAGCTGCAGCGGTTCCACATTCCCTTCAGCTATATCGAGACCTGCGCCGTGGAAAGCGATACCTTCGCCGAGGGCTTCCGGAAGTTCGCTTCCGTCAGCTGCATGGTGAAAAACTTCACCGGCATGCGCATCGCTCAGGTGGGCATGCGGCCCAAGCCCTTCTGCTCCGTGATCTTCAACGAGGGCGAGCTGATGGAGAAGTTCGGCCTGCAGATCGTGCCGGTCAATCTGGCTGTCATCATTGACAAGTACAACAAGATTCTGGCGGAAAACGACGCCGAGCTGGAAGAAGGCGCGAAGCTGCTGCTGTCCCGCTACGAAATGGACGACCTGACCCCGCCGCTGCTCAAGAAGGTGTACGCCTTCGTGCTGCTGTACCAGTGGGTCTTTGAGACCTACAACGTGCAGGCGGTATCCGCCGAGTGCTGGACGGCCATGCAGCTGGGCGTGGGCGCGATGCCCTGCACGGCTTACAGCGTGCTGGCCGACATGGGCTATATCATCTCCTGCGAGAGCGACCTGCACGGCGCGATCTCGATGGCGCTTTTGTCCGCCGCCTCCATGGGCAAGAAGATCCCCTTCTTCGGCGAGTTCACCGTGCGCCATCCCGAGGATCCCAACGCCGAGCTGCTCTGGCACTGCGGCCCCTTCGCCTACAGCCTGAAGAAGGACGGCTGCCCCTGCAAGAACGTGAACATGCGCCAGTGGTTCCAGGTCAAGGACGGCCAGTACACCGTCTGCCGCTTCGATCAGGACAACGGCAACTACAGCCTGCTGGCCGGCACCTGTGAAAGCACGGAAGGCCCCTACACCTTCGGCACCTACCTGTGGGCCAAGTTCAAGAACCTGAGCGCCTGGGAGCGGAAGCTGATCGAAGGCCCCTATATCCACCATATGGCGGAAATCGAGGGCGACTACACCGAGGAACTGCGCGAATTCACCAAGTACGTCAAGAACGTCACGCTGGATACCGTTCAGGAATAAGCCCTGTCCGGACTGCATACGGGGGCAGGAGGCCCGTCCTCCTGCCGTCCCCCTGACGTTGAAAAAATAGAAGGAGGAACTCCATCCATGCTTATCGATATGAAGACCCTTTTGGATATTGCCGAGGAAAAAGGCTGCGCGATCCCCGCGTTCAACGTGTACAATGCCGAAACCGCGCTGGGCGCGATCTTCGCTGCGGAAGAAGCCAACAGCTGCGTGATCCTGCAGATGTACAGCCGCCTGTTCTCCAATTTTGAGGCCCAGTTCATGGCTCCCTCCATTCTGGAAGCGGCCCGCAATGCCAAGGTGAAGGTGGCCTTCCATCTGGATCACGGCGCGAACGACGAAGTGATTACCAAGGCGCTGCGCTGGGGCTGCACCGGCGTGATGCGGGACGCCAGCACCTCTCCCTTTGAAGAGAACGTGGCCATCCTGAAGAACGTGGTGGAGCGCGCCCATGCCGTGGGTGTGAGCGTGGAAGGCGAACTGGGCCATATCGGCGTAGCCAAGGACGGCGTCAGCACCGAGTACACCAAGGTGGACGAGGCCAAGAAGTTTGTGGAAGAAACCGGCGTGGACGCGCTGGCCATCATGGTGGGCACCGCTCACGGCCACTACAAGCAGGCTCCCGTGCTGGCCATTGACCGCATCGCGGAAATTCACGCGGCCACCAAGGCGGCGCTGGTGCTGCACGGCGGCAGCGGCGTGCCGGACGATCAGATTCAGGCTGCCGTGAAGGCCGGTATCCGCAAGATCAACTTCGGCACCGACGTGTGCTGCGCGTTCCTGGACGAAGTCCGCCGCACCAGCCCCGATCTGCTGGCCGTGGACCTGTTCATGAAGGAGCCCATCCAGAACGTGAAGCGTTTCTGCCTGAGCAAGATCGAGCTGCTGGGAGCGGTGGGCTGCAATGAGTAACATTTATCCCGAAATCATCGGCATTGGCTCCACGGTCTACGACACCCTGATGGTGGTGGATCGCTATCCCACCGAGGATACCAAGCTGGAAGACCTGGAAACCAAGGTGCAGGGCGGAGGCCCCTGCGCCACGGCGCTGGTGGCGGCCCAAAAACTGGGCGTGAGCGCGGCGTACATGGGCACCATCGGCGACGATCCCTTTGGCCGTTTTATGCTGGAGGATCTGGAGCACTGGGGCGTCAGCACCGAATATGTGCGCAGGGTTCCCGGCTGCGTCAGCTTCCACGCGGTGGTGCTGCTGAATCAGTCCAACGCCAGCCGCACCTGCGTCTGGTCCAAGGGCACCGTGCCCCCGCCGGAGGAAAGCGACCTGAACTGGGAAGCCCTGAAGCATGCCAAGGTGCTGCATCTGGACGGCCATATGCTGAACGCCGCCATCGCCGCGGCCCAAAAGTGCCGGGAATACGGTGTGAAGGTCAGCCATGACGCGGGCGGCACCTATCCGGGCGTGGAAAATTTGATGCCCTATGTGGATTATCTGATTCCCTCCGAAGAATTCGCCCTCAAGATGACCGGCGAAAAGTCCGCCGAGGAAGCGGCGCAGAAGCTGTACATGACCTACCAGCCGGAGGTGCTGGTGCTGACTCAGGGCAGCCGGGGCGGCGTCCTGCTGGATGAAAAGGGCATGCGGCGCTATGACTGCTACAAGGTGGAAGTCAAGGATTCCAACGGCTGCGGCGATACCTTCCACGGCGCGTTCGTGGCCGCCAAGATCAAGGGAATGACCAACGATCAGGCCTGCAAGTACGCCAGCGCGGCGGCGGCTATCAAATGCACCCGCTTAGGTGCGCGTTACGGCATGGCCAACGACGAGGAATGCCGCGCATTCCTTCAGGAAAGGGGCGTTACGCTGTGAGCATCGTTACCTTGAAGAATGAAGAACTGACCGTGAAGATTTCCACGCTGGGCGCGGAGATCCAGTCCATTGAGGACAAGAACGGGGTGGAGCGCCTCTGGCAGGGCGACCCCGCCATCTGGAAGGGCCGCGCGCCCATTCTGTTCCCCGTGGCCGGAGGCTTTAAGGACGACGGCTACGAGCTGGACGGCCAGTGGTACGGCATGCCCAAGCATGGCTTTGCCAAGACGGAGGAGTGGGCGGTGGAAAGCGCCGACGAGGAGGAAGCGACCTTCCTTCTGACGGCGCAGAAGCCAGGCTTCCCCTTTCGGTATGAGTTCCGGGCCGTGTTCAGCCTGGAAGCGAACCAGCTGGAAGTGAATTATGTGGTCAAGAATCTGGACGACCGCACCTTCTACTTCAGCGTGGGCGCGCACGAAGCCTATGCCTGCCCGGGAAAGATCGAGGATTATTATCTGGTCTTTGACGAGAAGGAAAATCTGGACTGCTATCCGCTGGACGGCAATCTGATCAAGCATGAGACCATCGACATGGGCCGGGATACCGACACGCTGGCGCTGTCCTACAGCCTGCTGGATCACGACGCGCTGGTGTTCCGCAACCTGAACTCCACCGGCGTGGCCCTGTGCTGCCGCAACAACAATGAGCGCAAGGTGCATGTGGAATTCGAGGGCAACCCCACCATCATGTTCTGGCATCATCCCGACGGACAGTATCTGTGCATCGAACCGTGGAACAACAGCCCGGACTTTGTGGACGCGCCTCACGACATCGCCAAAAAGCCCAACTTCATCTGCCTGAAGCCGGGCCGCGAGGCCAACCGCAGCCATACCATCACCATTCTGTAACCGGCGATCCGCCAAGGAGGAAAGACCATGGCAACTTTGGAACAGCTTCGGAAACGGAACCCTGAACTGCCCTTCCACTCGGTACTGGATCCTGAATTCCGCGCCTTTGGCCGGGTGATCGATTTTGACGCTTCCAGCCTGATCGAGGCCTGCGAAAAGGCCGCTGTGATGCCGGAAAGCGGCAGCTGTTATGTGCCCGACATGCCCGAATTGGAAGCCCTGCCCGTCTTCGCGGAGGTGAAGCACACCCTGCGGGGCGAGGGCAGCTGCCAGATCGGCTGCTGCTGGGGCTACAACACGCAGCTGAACTGTCTGGAATATCACCGCGCCAGCGAGCACAACGTGGCCGTGACCGATCTGGTGCTGCTGCTGGGCCGCCAGCAGGACATGGAGGGCTTCGACCTGCCCGCAGGCAAGGTGGAGGCGTTCTTCGTGCCCAAGGGAACGACCATTGAGGTTTACGCCACCAGCCTGCATTTCTGCCCCTGTCAGGTTTCCGACGAGGGCTTTTGCTCCATCGTGGTTCTGCCCCGGGGCACCAATCATCCCCTGACGCAGGAAAAGCCCCAGGGCGGCGACGGCCGTCTGCTGTGGGCGCAGGACAAGTGGCTCATCGCCCATCCCGACAACAAGAGCGTGGTGGAGCGCGGCGCTTATCCGGGCCTGCACGGCGAGAATTTTGACATCAAGTACTGATAAAGGAGAATCACCATGGAACGCAAAGCCTTTATGTGCGATATGATCCGCACGGAGCTGGAGGACATCGTAGGCGTGGAGAACGTCTCCACCAAGGACAGCGACCGCGCTACCTACGGCGTGGACTATTTCTGGATCGGCCGTATGTGGGTGGATCACGGCCTGACCCCGCCCATGCCCGACATCATCGTCCGCCCCGGCTGCACCGAGGAAGTCTCCAAGATTCTGAAGATCGCCAATTATTATAAGATCCCTGTGAACATCTGGGGCGGCGGCTCCGGCTCTCAGGGCGGCGCGCTGCCCATGGCGGGCGGCATCATGATGGACATGAAGCGCATGAGCCATCTGATCGAGATCGATGAGGTCAGCCGCACCATCACCGCCGAGGCCGGCATGATCTTCCAGCAGCTGGAATGGTATGCCAACGAGCGCGGCTATTCCTGCCAGCACATTCCTTCCTGCCTGACCTGCGGCACCATCGGCGGCGCTCTGGGCCATCGCGGCATCGGCATCATGTCCAGCAAGTACGGCAAGATCGACGACATGTGCATCTCCATGGAAGTGGTTCTGCCCAACGGCGATATTATCAACACCCTGCCCGTGCCCAAGCACGCGGCCGGTCCCGACCTGAACGAAATCTTCATCGGCTCCGAGGGCACGCTGGGCGTCATCACCAAGGCGACCTTCAAGCTCTTCGAGCAGCCCGAAAGCCGTCAGCACCGCGCGTTCCTGTTCCCGGACATGCACTCCGGCTACATGGCGGGCCGCGACATCATGCAGAAGGTGAAGCCCTCCATCCTGCGGTTCTTCGACGAGGCCGAGACGGTTTCCATCATCAAGAAGATCCTGGGCTTTGAGAAAAAAGGCTGCTTCATGAACGTGACCCTGGAGGGCATGAAGAAAATTGTGGATATCGAGCTGGAGATCGTCGAGGAGATCGCCGCCAAGTGGGGCGCGCAGGATCTGGGCGGCGAATACGGCGAAAAGTGGTACGAGAACCGCATCACCTTCTTCTATCCCGGCAACATCATGGATATTCCCCAGATGTTCGGCACCATGGACACCGTGGCCACCTATGCCAACATCGAGAAGATCTATCTGGCCATGAAGAAGGTCATCAACGAAAAATTCCCCTATGTGAAGTACATCTCTCACTCCAGCCACTGGTACGAGTGGGGCTGCATGAACTACACCCGTTTCATCGTGGATCCCGCCCATGTGCCTTCCGATCCCGACGAAGCCATCCGTCTGCACAACCAGATCTGGAACGCCGGTGTGCGTGCGGCCATGGAAAACGGCGGCGTCATCAACGACCATCACGGCATCGGCCTGAAGCTGTCCCGCCTGATGAAGGAGCAGTACGGCCCCGCCATGCAGGTCATGGAGAGCCTGAAGAAGGGTCTGGATCCCAACGGCATCATGAACCCCTACAAGCTGGGCCTATAAGCAGGGGTAGTGATCCGCAACCTCAATCGTCGTCTTTGACACTGCCGTGTCAAATCCTCGTTTCGGTTGACGGCTGCCGGTCGCTAACCGCCTGCGGCGGTTGTGTCCACTGGACACCCGCTTCCTCTCGCCGCCCTGCACCCCACACCGCGCCCATAGGGCGCGGGACTTGAGTGGAAAAGAGGGGCGCTTTGGAAACACTCGGCGGAAGGCCTCGTGTTTCCGACGCTTTTGCCGGAAAGGCCGCCGTGGCACGAAGGGTGCCACGGCTCGCGCCGAAGACAAACGAGCCAAGTGAAAGCAGCTTGATTCGTAGTCAGACAGTTCCGTTTGCCGTTCTATTCTTTGCATGATTCTAGTGGCAACCGATAAGGAGAGAGAAACAATGTTTAGCGAGAAATCCAAGAAGAATGCGGATGCGTGCCGCTTTTGCTGGATGTGCCGCCACCTCTGCCCCGTACAGCTGGTGACCGGCAAGGAAACCAATACCCCTCGGGCCAAGGGCCTGCTGGTGAGCATGATTACCCGCGGCATGAAGCTGGAAGCCGACACGGCTGAAACCATGTACGAATGCATGCTGTGCGGCGCCTGCACCAACGACTGCGTGACCGGCTTTGAGCCGCCGGTGTTCATCCGGGAAGGCCGCACCGAGTCCGTGGTGGCCGGTGTTGCGCCCAAGTATGTGATGGATCTCATCGATGTGATCGAGAAGACCGGCAGCATGTACGGCACTTCCGAAAGCAAGGTGAAGACCGATGCGCCCGAGACCGGCGATCTGCTGGTGTGGCTGGGCGAGACGGCCCGTTATTCCACCCCCGAGGTGGCCGAGGCCCTGCTGAAGATCCTGGACAAGGCCGGTGTGAAGTACGCCGTGCTGAAGAACGAGCCTTCCTCCGGCTCCGCGCTGGGCGATCTGATGGGCTTTGTGGAAGACGTGCGCGCTCAGGCCAAGAAGGCCGCCGAAGCCATCAAGGCCTCCGGCGCGAAGAAGGTCGTCGTGCTGGACAGCTATGATGCGGCGCTGTTCCGTCATGAGTACAAGGATTGGGGCATCGAACTGCCGGAAATCGTCACCGCCACTGCCTTTGTGGATGAACTCATCAAGGCCGGCAAGCTGGCCCCGAAGAAGGAAGCCATGGTGGTTTCCTACCACGACGGCAGCCGTCTGGCCCGGGATCTGGACGAGCATCAGCCCGCTCGCGACATCCTGACCGCCATGGGCTGCGACATTCATGAAATGTGGCAGAACCGCCGTCTGGCCAAGTGCTGCGGCAGCGCCGTCGTAGGCCGTTACCTGCCCGAACTGCGGGCCAAGGTAGCTGCGGGCCGCTGGAACGACATCACCCGCACCGACGCGAAGATCATGGTCGCCGCCTGCCCCCAGTCCACCGAAGCGCTCAGCGCCACTGTGCCCGAGGGCTATGAGTACAAGGACCTGTTCGTGATGCTGGCCGAGCGTCTGTAATTGATCCAAGGCGCGGAAAGGATCCTTTCTGTGTTCAGAAGCGGAGAAAAGGGACAAGATTTTTCCTTTGCAGGTCTTTGAGTCCCGCATGGGCAGGAAAAGCCGTTCTGTTTTTCGAATCTTCTGCACAGAAGGGTGCACGTTTCCGCGCCCTTTTCACATGACGTTCCTTCAAGAACAGAACAAAAGGAGAGGATTCCCATGGCTGCCAAATACCTGCACTATACCTATGACCAGCTGAACACCTTCTGCATGGATGCGTTCCAGAAGTTCGGTTTCAGCGAAAGCGAAGCCCGGATCATCAGCGACGTGCTGCTGCTGTCTGACCTGTACGGCATCGAGAGCCACGGCATGCAGCGTCTGGTGCGCTATCACAAGGGCATTGAAAAGGGCATGATCGACGTTCACGCCAAGCCCGAAATCGTCCACGAAACGCCTGTTTCCGCCGTCATCGACGCGCACGACGCCATGGGTCAGCTGGTCAGCCATCAGGCCATGGAGCTGGCTATCGAAAAGGCGAAGAAGACCGGCATGGCCATCGTGTCCGTCCGTAATTCCAACCATTTCGGCATTGCCGGTTACTATGCCAAAATGGCCTGCGATCAGGGCTTGGTCGGCATGGCGATGACCAACAGCGAGGCCATCATGGTGCCCACCTACGCCCGTATGGCCATGATCGGCTCCAATCCCATTGCGCTGGCGGTTCCTGCCGAGCCCTATCCCTTCTTCTTTGACGCTTCCACCACCGTCGTTACCCGCGGCAAGCTGGAAGTATACAACAAAATGGGCAAGCCGCTGCCCGAAGGCTGGGCGCTGGACAAGGACGGTCATCCCTCCAGCGACGCCAAGGACGTGCTGAAGAATATCGTCGCCAAGAACGGCGGCGGCATCATGCCGCTGGGCGGCAATACCGAAACGCTGGGCAGCCACAAGGGCTACGGCTACGGCATGCTGTGCGAAATTTTCTGCTCGGTGTTCTCTCAGGGTACGCCTTCCAGCCACGTGAACGTGGGCACCAAGAGCGGCACCTGCCACGGCTTCATGGCGGTGGATCCCGCCGTTTTCGGCGATCCTGCGGCCATCAAGGAGCATTTCTCCGCCTATCTGCAGGAGCTGCGCGACGCGCCCAAGGCCGACGGCCAGACTCGCATCTACACCCACGGCGAGAAGGAAATCCTCGCCTATGAAGACCGCATGAAGAACGGCATCGACGTGAACATCAACACGGTGGCCGAAATGGCGGACATGGCCAGCTATCTGGGCATGGATTCCGAAAAGTATCTGGGCAAGGTGGACGTTTCCGGCCTGGAGTCCAGCTACAAATAATCGGCAGGGGTCAGCGCCCCTCCCGGCCTGCCCGCCCTTTTGGGCGGGCAGGATGCCCCAAGGCAAAACAAACGAGGTGAAACCAATGAAATACCTGTTGGGCGTTGACTTTGGCGGTTCGTCCTCCAAAGCCACGCTGCTGCGCGAGGACGGCGTTGTCGCTGCCACCGCCAGCAGGGAATACCCCACCTATTACCCGGAAAACGGCTGGGCGGAGCAGGATGCGGAGGACAGTTACAACGCTGCCTGCGCCAACATCCGCGCGCTGCTGGAAAAGACCGGCATTGCGCCCGAGGACGTGGCGGCGCTGGCGCTGGACGCGGCCACCCATACCGCCGTTCTGCTGGGAGAAGACGACAAGCCGGTACGGCGGGCCATTTACTGGACGGATACCCGGGCTTCTGTAGAAGCGGCTCAGTTAAAGAGCGAGATGGGCTCCGCCCTGATGGAGGAATGCTACAACAGCGTATCCAGCCTGTGGACGCTGCCCCAGCTCATGTGGCTGAAAAAGCATGAGCCGGAAACCCTGCGCCGGACGCGCAAGGTGCTGGCGGTGAAGGACTACGTTCGCTACCGCATGACCGGCGATTATGTGACCGACACCATCGAGGCCATGGGCTTCCTGCTGCTGGACGCCCGGAAGAATCAGTGGTCGGAAAAGCTGTGCCAAATGGCCGGGCTCGACGCAAAGCTCATGCCCGCCATCGTGGATCCCATGACCCGGCTGAGCCCGTTGACGGCACAGGCGCAGGCGGATACCGGGCTGACGGCGAAAACCGTGGTCATCGCCGGGGCGACGGACACGGTGATGGAGGTCTATGCCGCAGGCGCGGTGCATGAGGGGCAGGCCACGGTCAAGCTGGCCACGGCGGGCCGCATCTGCTCCATTACCGATCACGAGGTGGTGGATCCCCGTCTGGTGACCTACCGTCATGTGGTCAGCGGCCTGTGGTATCCCGGAACGGCCACCAAGAGCTGTGCTGCCAGCAACCGCTGGTATCGGGACACCTTCGGCGGCAGCTTTGATGAAATGAGCAAAGCCGCGGCGGAGGTATCCCGCGGCTGCGAGGGGCTGCTCTTCCATCCCTATCTGCAAGGGGAGATCACGCCCTATCTGGATGATAAGCTCCGGGCCAGCTTCGTGGGCGCGGCGGGCTTCCACACCAAAGCCCATTTCAACCGGGCGGTGCTGGAAGGCGTGGCCTACTCCATGAAGGACTGCTTCGCTACGCTGGTGGAGCTGGGCATTGCGCCCGATCAGGCTGTCGCCATCGGCGGCGGGGCGAAGAGCGATCTCTGGCGGCAAATTTTGGCCGATATGCTCCATATCCCCCTGAAAACGGTGGAAAATGTGGATTCCAGCCTGGGCAGCGCCATGCTGGCCGGTGTGGCCGTGGGCGTGTTCCGCGACCACGCGGACGCGGTGGCCCGCTGCGTGAAGGAGCAGGGCGTGACTCTGCCCGACCCGGAGGGCGTGTCGTTCTACAACGAGCATTTCAAACTCTACAAGGAAATTCAGGCGGCTTTGGCCCCCATCTATCACAAACTCTAAGGAGCCGATCATGCGAATCCTGATTTGCTTAAAGCAGGTGCCGGACACCACGGAAGTGAAGCTTACCGGCGATCTGACGCTGGAGCGGGAATTTGTGGCGCAGGTGCTGAACCCGGCGGACGAAAGCGCGCTGGAGCTGGGACTGGAGCTGAAGGAAAAGCACGGCGGAACCGTGACCGTCCTCACCATGGGCCCCAAGCGGGCCGAGGGCATGCTGCGGGAGGCGCTGTCCCGGGGTGCGGACGAAGCTGTGCTGATGACTTCGCCCCGCTTTGCGGGCGCGGATACGTTGGTGACGGCTCATTGTCTGGCGGAAGCCGAAAAAGCGCTGGGCGAGTTTGATTTAATCCTCTGCGGCCGCCGGGCCGTGGACGGAGAAACCGGCCAGGTTGGGCCCATGGTGGCGGCTTTGCTGGAACGCCCCTGCGTGGTGAACGCTACCGAAGGCGAGATCGCCGAAGGCTGTCTCCGGGCGCTGCAATTGACCGAGGCGGGCAGTCAGGAGTGGAAAGCCCCGCTGCCGGCGGTCATGACCCTGTGCGAGTGGAGCCACGCTCTGCGCCTGCCCACCATTTCCGGCCTGCGCCGGGCGGCACAGGCGGATGTGCGGTTCTGCGAGCCGGAGGATCTGGGTATCGACCCGGCGACCTGCGGCCTGAAAGCGTCCCCCACCCGGGTGACGCACATCAGCGCCCGGCCCGTGGGCGTTCGTCCCTGCATCAAGACCAGCTTTGCCGAGGTCATGAAGGCACTGGAAGCCAAGGGATTGGCGCTGGGCGCAGCCGGGCAGGAAGAAGCGCCCCGGCCGGACGTTTCCGCCGACAAAGACGAACAAAGCGCCGCCATTACGATCGCCGTTCTGTGCGAGGACGACGGAAACGCCGCCGCCGAGCTGCTGGGCAAAGCCCGTCAGCTGACCCCGTCCGGCAGGGTGCTGGCCCTGTCCGAAACGGAAGAACCGCCCCTTTCCGCCTTTGCCTCCTTTGGCGCGGATGAGGCGGCTGCCTTGGGCAGACTGACGGACGACTGCGCGCAGGCGGACCGAATCGCGGACGCGCTGCGGCAGCTTCAGCCGGACGCCGTCCTGTTCCCGGCCACCATCCGCGGGCGGTTTTTGTCCGCATGGGCGGCGGCAAAGCTCCATACGGGCCTGACCGCCGACTGCACCGCCCTGTCCTTGACGGAAACGGGACTGCTGAAGCAGGTGCGCCCTGCTTTTGGCGGCAACCTGACGGCAGAGATCCTCTGCAAAACCGCCCGGCCCCAGATGGCCAGCGTGCGCCCCGGCGTTTTCCCGGAACCTGCGCCCCTGACCGGACGAACCTGCGCGCTGCGGCCCCTGAAGCTGGCCGCGAGCCCGGAACGGATGGAACGGCTTTCCTTCACACCGGCGGAAAGCGGCGTTTCCCTTCAGGGCGCGCCGGTAATCGTCACCGGCGGCAAGGGCGTGGGCAGCAAAAAGGGCTTTGAGAAGCTGGAAGAGCTGGCAGCCCTGCTGGGCGGCGGCGTGGGCGCGACCCGCAGCGCCGTGGACGCGGGCTGGATCAGCTATCCCCATCAGATCGGGCAGACGGGCATCACCGTGCGGCCCCGGCTGTATCTGGCCTTCGGCGTCAGCGGACTGGTTCAGCATACCGTGGGCATGAGCTCCTCCGGCGTGGTGGTGGCGGTGAACAAGGATCGAAACGCCCCCATCTTCGCCTGCGCGGATTACGGCATCGTCGCCGACTGGGAGGAAACCATCGGCGAATGGATACAATACGTGAAAGAAAGGAAGCAGCAATCATGAATTACAAAAAGACTTATACCCCAAAAAACGGCTACACCCCCCTGTGCGAAATCGGCAAGTGCAGCCTGAAGGATCTGGAATTCGGCATTCTGGAGCTTTCCGACGGGCAGAGCTACACCTATGAGACCAAAGACCGGGAAGTGGCCTTCATCATTCTGGGCGGCAAGGCCAACTTCACCGCCAACGGCAAGGATTACGGCATGGTGGGCGCCCGCCGCAATGTGTTTGAGAATCCCAAGGCCGAGTGCTTCTATGCGCCCCGCAACTGCTCCGTGAAGATCGACAGCCCGTGGAACATCAAGATCGCCGTCTGCTCCACCCCCATTGACGTGGACAGCGAGCCTCAGGCCATTCATCAGGCGGACGTGCGCGTGGTGCGGCTGGGCGTAAAGCCGTGGGAGCGCGACACCAGCTTCATCATGGACGGCTCCACCAACGCCAAAAAGCTGACCATCGGCGAGGCCTATATCACCCCCGGCAACTGGGCTGGTTTCCCGCCGCACAAGCATGATGTGGACAACATGCCTTCCGAGGGCGTGCTGGAAGAAATCTACTACTTCCTGTTTGATCCTCAGCAGGGCTTCGGCGTGCAGTGCCTGTATACCTCCGACGGCGAGATCGACGAAGCGTACCGCGTCAAGAACGACGAGCTGGTGGAGTTCCCCCGGGGCTATCACACCACCGTGGGCGCGCCCGGCTACAACACCTACTTCCTGTGGCTGATGGCCGGTAAGGATCAGGGCTTCTACCGCTCCAACGATCCCGACCACGAGTGGGTCAGCGCCGTGGAAAATCTGGTCAAGAAGCAGGGCTGATTTCCACGTGCCGGACGGCAGGAACGGTCATTTTGCCAATCATTTCAAAAAGGAGCTTCCCAATACCGGGAGGCTCCTTTTTGGAATGATTCAAAAATCAGTTTTCTGTTTGGCCCCAAGGATATTCCAGCTCATATTGACCGGGAGACAGCAGGCAGCGGCCCTGATCGTCCAGATGAGCAAAGAGCTCCGGATAACGGGAAGATACCTCGCTGTCAGGCGACCTTGGCAGGGCCAGACGGCCGGTGCAGTGGAAGGGCACGGTGATGGACAGCCGAAGCAGACCATTTTCCAACTTCCAGGCGGATTTCCACAGGCCGGAGGCGGTGTGCAGCTCCGCCGCGCCATAGCCCACCCGCTGGTCGGGCGCGGGACAAAGCAGGGCTTCCCGGAAACCGGGCGCCTGTTCCATGGGCTGAATGCCGCCAATGCGGGCAAACATCCATTCCAGAATGCTGCCGTAGGCATAATGATTCAGGCTGTTCATGCCGGTGGAGGAAATGCTGCCGTCCGGCAGCAGGCTGTTCCAGCGCTCCCAGACGGTCGTTGCGCCCAGCTTGACTTCATAGAGCCAGCTGGGGTAATCCTCCCGCAGCAGAAGGGCATAGCTCAGATCATCCCGGCCCATGACGCTCAGCTCCCGGCACAGGAAGGGCGTGCCGACAAAGCCGGTCTGCAGGGTATCGTCCACCCGGTGCAGGGCATTCAGAAGCCCCTTCCGGGCCCGGGCCGGGTCATCCTGCAGCCCGAAGTGCAGGGTCAGAAGGTAAGCGGTCTGCGTGTCGATGCAGCAGCGGCCGTCAGGAGAAAAATACTCCTGACGGATCCCGGCCAGAATTTTGTCCGCCAGCGCCTGATAGGCCGAAGCGTCTTCTTCCTTGCCCAGCAAAGCGGCGGTCTTGGATACGATCAGGGCGCTGTTGCGATAATACACATCGGCAATGAAGCCCTCGTCCGTGCCGCCGCGGCATTCGTCCGCTTTGCGGGAAGGATTGTCCAGCGCCAGCCAGTCGCCGTACTGGTACGCCTTCCGCCAGCCGTGATCGTCGCCGTCCACCCGGCGAATGGAGTCTACCCAGGCCTTCATATCCTCGTAGCGCTCCTGAAGGATGGAGGCATCGCCGAAGTAGAGATACAGGTTCCATGGGATGATGCAGGCCGCGTCGCCCCATGCGGCAATGCCCTGACGATGATAGCCGAAGGAAGGAACGACCTTGGGGACAACACCGCCCGCCGCCCGCTGTTCCATGGCGATATCCGTCAGGTATTTGCGGTAAAAGGGGTATACATTGCGCAGATAGCATGCCGTGGCGGAGAACACCTGCGCGTCGCCCGTCCAACCCAGCCGTTCATCCCGCTGGGGACAGTCGGTGGGCACATCCAGAAAATTGGAACGCAGCCCCCAGCCCACGTTGGAGATCAGCTGGTTGAGCAGGGGATGGCCCGTGCGCAGAAAGCCGGTCTCAGGAGCCTGAGAATACATTGCCAGCGATGAGAAGGTTTTGGCCGCCGTTTCATCCGCGCCTTCGATCTTCACATAGCGGTAGCCGTAGAAGGTGAAATGGGGGCGCAGAACTTCCGGGCCGCCGCCTGCCGTAAAGCGGTAGTCCGCCCGGGCGGAACGCAGGTTGTCACGGTAAAAGCAGCCGTTCTGCAGCACTTCGCCGAAAGAAAGATGAAGCTGCGTCCCTCTGGGCAGCTCTATGGGCCATTCGAAAATGCCGGCGTGATTCTGACCCATATCCAGCACCAGTTCTCCGGCCGGAGTGCGGAAAATCCGGAGGGGCTTCAGCCGTTCATGCACCGTGACCGGCGGGCTCAGCCGGGCAGTCAGCACGGCTGCGGGCGGCTCGATCTCCACACATTGCTCTTCCGGCAGCGGCGGCAGGGTATGATCCTCTTCTTCGCCGTCGTAAATGCTGCTGAAGGGAATTTGGGAGCGCCGCACGCTCCAGCGGCTGTCCGTGCCGAAAACTTCTTCGGAACCGTCTTCGTAGGTTGCCCGGACTTCGGCGATCAGCTTTGGGTCGGAGGGATCGAAGGGCTTATCCTTTCCCAGACAGAGACCGAAACGGCTGTTGTACCATCCGTTGCCCAGCAGGATTTCCAAATGACCGCCCTGTTTCAGTTCCTCTGTGATGTCGTAGGTCTGATACTGAAGCCACAGGTCATAGGCGTTGTAACCGGGGGTCATCCGTTCGTCGCCGATGCGCCGCCCGTTCAGAAACGCTTCATATACGCCCAGTCCACAAACATACAGCCGGGCGCGGGTCAGCTTCTTTCGGGGCAGGGGCAGCTCCCGGCAAAGAAAGGGCAAACGGGCCTTCTGCTCCGCACAGGCGATCCAACGGCCCTGCCACGGTTCCTCCTGCTTGGCGGTTTCAAACCACTCCGTATCGCTTTGAGCCTCTTCGTCCGCGTCCGTGCGTACCGTCACCTGCCAATGATAAAGGGTGCGGGGTTCGGTTGGAAGCGGAACGGTCGTGCCCAGACTGTCCAGAGCGGCAAAGCCGCTGTCGTAGAGCAGCTCGCCCTCGCTTTTCCATAGGATGAGGCGGGCCGCCGTCTGCCTTTTGCCGCAGGCTTCCTCCACCTGCCACGAAAAAGTCAGCTGGGGAAGGGCGTAGCCAAGGGGGCGAACCATGTGATTCAACTGGCAATGAGTGATCTTCATCCGAAATTTCTCCTATGCTGAGCCGTCCTCTTACCACAGCAGCCGGTTGGGGTCGCCCTGATGATCGACGGATTCCGCCAGATTGTTGGCGTGGTCGGCGATGCGTTCCAGATTGTTGAGCATATCCAGATAGAGCATGCCGTTTTTCGGCGTGCATTTTTTGTTTTTTACCCGATCCACGTGATGGGCGGCCAGCGTTTCGCACAGCTCGTCCACGTGGCTTTCCCGGTCGAACACTTCGTTCAGGTCGTCCGGGTCGTCCAGCTGCTTGTCCACAATGCGGATGCTCTTTTCCAGCATTTCGGTCACGATGCCGGACAGGTTTTCGATCTCATGCTCGGCTTTAGTGGAAAAGCGGCTTTTTTCCTTCCGGCGGGCCGCGCCGATCTCCATGATGTTGGTGGCGTGGTCGCCGATGCGCTCCAGGTCGTTGACCACGTGGAACAGGGAGCCGGTCAGATGCACGTCGCCGGTGCTGAGCTGCAGGCCCTTGACCTCGATCAGCTCCCGGGTGATCTCTTCGTTCAGGAAGTCGATCACTTCCTCCCGGTTGTCAAACTCCGCCGGTTCCATGGCCTTGGGGGAGAAGAAATAGTCCATGGCAAAGCGGTAGTTGGTCATGACGATGTCCGCCATGCGCATGACTTCCTTGAAAAGCTGCTCGACCGCCACGGGCGGGGTGGACAGCAGGCGGCTGTCGAAATATTTCAGCCGCATGGGCTCCAGAGGCTTGTCCTCGCCGCGTACCAGAAGGTACGCCAGCTTTTCCAGTACGCCGCTCAGGGGCAGCAGCAGGAGCGTGGTGATTAGGTTGAAGCTCACGTGGGCGATGGCGATCTGCAGGCGGATGTTGTCCCCGGCAAACTGGACGATCCAGTCCGCCAGCGGCAGGAAAGCCGCCAGGATCAGGAAGATCACCGTGCCGATGACGTTGAACATCAGGTGGACCATGGCGGCCCGCTTGGCGGTGCGGTTAGTGCCCACGGCGGCCAGCAGACAGGTGACGCAGGTGCCGATGTTCTGGCCGAACAGAATAAACAGCGAGGTATTCAGACTGACGGCCCCTGCCGCAGCCAGCGACTGCAGAATGCCGATGCTGGCCGCGCTGCTCTGCAGAAGCGCCGTGACCAGCGTGCCCACCAGCACGCCCACCACCGGATTGGAAGCGTAGACCATCATATCCTGAAAGCCCTTCCAGTCGCGCAGCGGCTCCATGGCGGAGGACATCATGTCCATGCCCAGAAACAGCATGCCTAGACCCATGGCGATCTGTCCGCCCAGCTTGACGGCGGGACGGTTGCCCGCCAGCTGCAGCACCGCGCCGATTGCGGTGAAGATGACGGCGAAGTTGACCTCCACCGACAGCATCAGCGAGGTGACGGTGGTGCCGATGTTCGCGCCCATAATCACGCCGATGGCCTGGCTTAATTGCAAAAGACCCGCATTCACAAAGCCGACCACCATGACGGTGGTGGCGCTGCTGGACTGAATGACGGCGGTGATGAAAGCGCCGATCAGCACAGCGGTCAGCTTGTTGCGGGTCAGAATTTCCAGCAGGTGCTTCATGCGGCTTCCCGCCGCGGTTTCCAGGCCTTCGCCCATGGTCTTGATGCCGAAGAGAAACAGACCCAGTCCTCCCATGAGGGACAATACCATCGTTGCGTTCATGCGCAATCCTCCTGTGCATGCGCCGCGCTTCGTCCGTGAACGCGGCCTTTGTTTCTACTGTTCCATTTAACAACGCTTAGCAGTTTATCATATGACTTTAGTGCTTGTAAAGTGTCTGCTTTCCCACAATCCGGCGTCGGAAACTGTCGAATTTTGCCGGGCTTTGCAGGAAGACTGGCGTTTGCGGGGTTTCTACAAAAAAGTACCTTGTTTTTTGACGAATAGAATATTATAATAGGTATGTTGCATCCGGGTCTGTGGTTGCAAGCCGATGCCAGACGCGGGCAAAGCGGTCCACGTAAGCCGGACAAAGTTCCGGTGAGCATGGCGCGTTCTAGAGGTAAGTCCGGCCGCCGCCGTCAGGCGGCGAGAGAGGGTGCGTAGGGCGCCGAAGCGATGAGCAAACCCTCCCGCCGGCGAGTGTGGGGTCAAAGACCAGGTCAGCCGGATGCATCAACTTGAATGGAATTGGAGGATCCCCATCATGTACCAGGACAAAACCCTTGTGTGCCGCGACTGCGGCGCTGAGTTCGTGTTCACCGCCGGTGAGCAGGAGTTCTATGCAGAGAAGGGCTTCCAGAATGAGCCTACCCGCTGCAAGGATTGCCGCGCCGCCCGGAAGGCCAGCCGTGCCAACGCGCCCCGTGAATCCTATGAAACGGTGTGCGCCGCCTGCGGCAAGCCCACCACGGTTCCCTTCGTGCCCAAGAGCGATCGGCCCATCTATTGCAGCGAGTGCTTCGCCGCCCATCGTCACGGCTGAAAAACAGAACGGCGCTTTTGCGGAAGGGCCCGTTCCCATCGCTTTCAAAACAAGGAAAACGGAAACGCTCAGCCCCGGACTTCGGTTCGGGGCTTTAGACTGTCGAAAAGCCCTGATCGGCTGCCATCGCCCGCGAACAGCGCTTCGCTGGTTCGCGGGAAAAAGTGCTGTGGCACAAGGATTAGGGGCTCCGCCCCTAAAACCCCGGCAGGAGGCAGTGCCTCCTGCACCTCCACTTTTCTGACACACTGAGCCCCGGACTTCGGTTCGGGGCTTTTGATTGTCCATTTGTAAAAAAATGAATTGCATATTGACAAGGGGCCGGAGAAGATATAAACTGTCGTCTATATAGAGGAATCTCTATATAAAGGCAAAGGAGTCGAAACCATGAATTGCTTTCAGGCATCCATCCCCATTCTGAAGGCGCTGTGCGACGAGACCCGCCTGCAGATTTTGAGCATGCTTTCGGAACGGGAAATGAACGGCTGCGAGATCCACCGGGCGTTTGACTGCACCCAGCCCACCATCAGCTATCATATGAAGGCGCTGGTGGACGTGGGGCTGGTGCATGCCCGCCGGGAGGGCTGCGCCACGGTATACACCATCAATCAGGAAATCTGGCCCGGGGTAGAGGCGCTGCTGCACGCCATCTGTCGGGCCGTGAAGGGAGAAAAGGCCCGTGAGTGAACAAACGCCGCTGCTTCGGCTGGAAAACCTGTGCAAGGATTACGGACAGGGGATGATTCTGCATCACCTGAATCTGGATATTTACCCGGGGGAATTCCTGACCCTGCTGGGCCCTTCCGGCTGCGGAAAGACCACGACCTTGCGGATGATCGCCGGGCTGGAAAGCGTGACGGAGGGTCGGGTCTGGCTGGAAGGCCGGGATATTACCGGCCTGCCGCCGGAAAAGCGGCCCCTGAATACCGTGTTCCAGAGCTATGCGCTTTTTCCACACATGAACGTGTTTCAGAATATCGCCTATGGGTTAAAAGTAAGGGGAATCAAAAAGCCGGAGCAGAAACAGCGGGTGGAGGAAGCCCTGCGGCTGGTGCGGCTGTCCGGCTATGAAAAGCGCATGCCTGCCCAGCTTAGCGGCGGCCAGCGGCAGCGCGTCGCCATTGCCCGGGCGGCGGTGCTGCGACCCAAGGTGCTGCTTCTGGACGAACCGCTGGGCGCGCTGGATCTGAAGCTGCGCCAGCAGATGCAGACGGAGCTGAAGCGGATGCAGCAGGAAATGGGCATCACCTTCCTCTATATCACCCACGACCAGGAGGAAGCCCTGAATATGTCCACCCGGATTGTGATTCTCCGGGAGGGCCGGGTGGAACAGATCGGCACGCCGGAGGAAGTGTACGAGCATCCGCAGACGCTGTTCGCCGCCGGATTCATTGGCCAGAGCAACCTGCTTCGGGGCGAGGTGACCGCCGTCCATCCGGAAAACCGCTTCACCCTGCGGGTGGAGGATGTGGAGCTGCCCGTCCTCAGCGACCGGCCCTTTGCCGTTGACGACCGGGCGGTGCTGTGCCTGCGGCCCCAGCGGGTACGCTATGGCTTCCAGCCCCAGCACCAGATGGAGCTGCAGGGCGTCATTCGCCAGAAGTACTATTCCGGCGGGATGCAGCATACCCTGATTGCCCTCAGCGACCGGGTGACGGTCAAAGCCGTCACGCAGGCCTCTGAAATGGATCAGTTCCAGATCGGCGACCGGGTCTATGTGGGCTGGAATCAGACCCACGCGCCCATGGTGCCAGATGAAAAACTCGATGAAAAACTCGATTCGGAAGCCGCCGGGGAGGGACAGGGATGAACCGCAAGGATAAACGCTTTGCGCTGCTGCTGAAGCTGCCCCTGTACCTGTGGACGGTGCTCTTCGTGCTGGCGGCGATGGGGTATGTAATCGCCCTGAGCCTGCAGGGCCGGGGCGAGCTGATCGGCGTATCCGGCCAGTGGACGCTGGACAATTACGCCCGTCTGCGAGAACCGCAGTATTTTCAGGTGCTGGTGAACAGCCTGCGGCTGGCGGCGCTGACCACGCTTTTCTGCGCCCTGATCGGCTATCCCTTCGGCTACCTGATGGCGCGGCTGAAACCGGCTTCCCGCTCCATCGTCACCATGCTGCTGGTGGTGCCCTTCTGGACCAATTCCCTCATCCGTATCTACGGCTGGCGGATCCTGCTCATCGGCAACGGCCCCATCAATACCCTGCTGATGAATCTGGGCTGGATTCAGCAGCCGCTGAAGCTGCTGAACACCGAAGGCGCGGTGTTTCTGGGCATGGTGTACGCGCTGGTGCCGTTTATGATTCTGCCATCCTCCACGGCGGTGGAAAAGCTGGACGATTCCGTGGTGGAAGCGGCCCGGGATCTGGGAGCCAGTCCGCTGCACGCTTTTTTCACCGTGACCGTGCCCCTGACCCTGTCCGGGCTGATGGCGGGGTGCGTGCTGGTGTTCATCCCCTCGACGGGGCTGTTCTTCCTGAACGATCTGCTGGGCGGCAGCAAGACCATGCTGGCGGGCAATCTGATTCAAAGCCTGATGAAGAGCCGGGATCTGCCCATGGCTTCGGCTCTGAGCGTGCTGATGCTGGCCGTGACCGGCGCGGTCATCGCACTGTACCGCCGGGCAGGCGGCGACGCCGACGGCCTGGGCCTGTTCTGAGGAGGGAAAACGAATGAAGAAGCATTCTTTCGGTTCCAAGCTGTTCCTCGGACTGGTGCTGCTGGTGCTGTATCTGCCCATCGTGGTCGTGGTGGTTTATTCCTTCAACGATAATTCCACCCGCATTCCGTTGGCCTTTACCGGCTGGACGACCCGCTGGTACGGCGAACTGCTGGACGGCAAGGGCGGCTACGGCCCCGCCTTGCTTTTGAGCCTTCGGGTGGCGCTGTGGTCGGTGCTGCTGTCCGTGATCGTCGGCAGTCTGGGCGCGGTGGGCATGACCCGCAGCGCGCTGGGCTTCCGGGGCAAGCCGGGCCGCTTCGAACGGTTCATGGAGGCGTTCTCCATCCTGCCCATCATGATCCCGGAAATCGTGCTGGGTCTGGCCTTTATGGTCATCTTCAATGCGCTGGGCGTTCGGGACAACGTGGCCCGGCTGGTGCTGGCCCATACCACGTTCTGCATTCCCTATGTGTTCCTGTCGGTCAAGAGCCGGTTGGTAGGCATGGATCAATCCCTGTTCGACGCGGCTCGGGATCTGGGCGCGGCGCCCCCGCGGGTGCTGTGGGATATTACGCTGCCGCTGTGCCGTCCCGCCATCGTCAGCGGCGCGTTTCTGGCGCTGGCCATGAGCATGGACGATTTTGTCATCAGCTTTTTTGTCTACGGCGCGGGCGAAGGCACCCTGCCCCTGAAGATCTATTCCAGTGTGAAGGTGGGGGTCAGCCCCCGGGTCAACGCCCTGTGCTCGCTGATGATTGCCGCCGTGTTTCTGGCCGTGGCCGTCCAGCGCTATGGGCAGGCCGTGCGGAAGGCCAGGGAAAAGAAGGCCGCAGCGAACTGACGGCGTTCCCTGGACGGGGAAAATCATTTCTGTGATCTCCGGGCTTTGCCCGCGATCGAATAAAAGCAATGCGTTTCCAAGGAAACTCAGCAGGTTGTCGAAAAACCCCCATGTTGGCTGCCCGTGCCCGCAAACAGCGCTTCGCTGGTTTGCGGGAAAAGTGCTGCGGCACAAGGTTTAGGGGCTCCGCCCCTATAACCCCGGCAGGAGGCAGTGCCTCCTGCACCTCCACTTTTTTGACACTCTGATGCGTTTCCAAGGAAACTCAGAAAGGGGTTTGAATCATGAAAAAAGGTTTATCTCTGCTGCTGGCGTTGGCGCTGGCGGTGCTGGCGCTGCCCGCGCTGGCGGAAGGAACGGTGAATGTCCTCAGCTGGGAGGGCTATGTGGACGAGGACACCATTCAGGCCTTCGAAAACGAGACGGGCATCGATGTGGTGTGGTCGCCCATGGATTCCATCGACGATATGCTGCTGAAGGTAACGCAGTCCGGCGGCGAGGGCTACGACCTGATTCTGACCAGCGATTACTCGCTGGACATCCTGCGTCAGGCGGGGCTTCTGCAGGAGCTGGACAAGAGCCTGCTGCCCAACTACGAAAACCTGAATCCGCTGTACCTGAACCAGTACTTCGACCCGGACAATCAGTATGTGATTCCCTACGTGGCGGGCTGCCCGCTAATCGTGTACGACCCGGAACGGGTGTCCTTTGAAATCACCGGCTACGAAGACCTGTGGAACGAGAGCCTGACCGACTCCGTGGCCTGTCTGGAGCAGTACCGGGTGCTGATCGGCGTGACGCTGAAAACGCTGGGCTACAGCATGAATGAGACGGATCCGGACATTCTGGCGCAGGCGAAAGAAAAGCTGATGCCCCTGTACAAGAACATCCGCACCTTCGGCGATATGGAGGCCTATGCCGCCATGCAGAGCGGCGAGGCCAGCGTGGGCTTCCTGTTTACGCCCTTTGCCAGCCTGATTATGCAGGAGTTCCCCCAGTACAAGCTGGTGTACCCCAAGGAGGGACTGGGCTTCGGCATCGACGGCTTTGTGCTGACCGCCGCGTCTCAGAATGCGGAAAACGCCCATGCGTTCCTGAATTACCTGATGGACGCGAAGGTGGCCGCCCATGACGCGGAATATCAGGCCTATATGTGCGTCAACAAGGCCGCCGAAGCGGAACTGAGCGACGACTACTGGACCAATCCCGCCTATAATCCCCCGGAGGAAATGCTGAAAAGCGCGGAGTACGTGATGAACATCGGCGACGCGGAATCGGCCTACGCGGACATTTACGCCGCCTTCAAGCTGCAATAAGACCGCAATATGGGATACGGAAGGAAGGCTGTTTGATGCTGATTCAAAATGCGAAAGCCTTTATGGACGGAAAATTTCAGGAAAAGACGGATCTTTTGATTCGGGACGGCCGGATCAGCGCCATCGGCACAGGACTGGCGGCGGAAGGAGAAGAAACGCTCGATCTGGGCGGCGATCTGCTGCTGCCCGGGTTTGTGGACGTTCATATCCACGCATTCAAGGGCATGGATACCATGCAGGGCGAGGAAGCCGTCCGCCATATGAGCCGGGAACTGAAAAAGGTAGGCGTGGCAGCGTTCCTGCCTACCACCATGAGCGCCAGCCCGGAGGATACGGTCAAGGCCCTTGAGGGCATAAAGGCCGTGATGGACCGGCCCGAGCCGGACGGAGCCATCGTGCTGGGCGCCCACATGGAAGCGCCGTTTCTGGCGGAGGCCAAGGCGGGCGCGCAGCTGAAGCAGTATTTTGCCGACCCCAATGAGGAAAACTGGCAGCGCTATACCGGCGGGCTGGAAAGCATCGTGCGGCTCATCACCATGGCCCCGGAACGGGCGGGCGCGCTGGACTTCATCCGGGAGCTGACGAAGAAGGGCATTACCGTCAGCATCGGCCACACCACGGCGGATGCGGAGACGACTCACGCTGCGGCGGAGGCGGGCGCGACCCATGTGACCCACACCTTCAACGCGCAGACGCCCCTGAACCACCGCGCTCCCGGCGTACCCGGCGCGGCGCTGGTGGACGAACGGCTCCAGTGCGAGGTGATTTCCGACGGCATCCATCTGCACCCGGATATTGTGAAGCTCATCATCCGCACCAAGGGCGGGGAAAAGCTGGTGGCCATCACCGATGCGATGGAGGCCGCAGGCATGCCGGACGGCCAGTATCAGCTGGGCGGCCAGGACGTTTTCGTCCATGAAGGCGCGGCCCGGCTGAAGGACGGCACGCTGGCGGGCAGCACCCTGACCATGGTTCGCGCCTTCCAGAACCTGATGCGCTTCGGCGCGACCCCCGAGGAAGCGGCGCTGATGACCACCCAAACCCCGGCACTGTCCATCGGCAATGAAGAGCTGGGCGAGATCGAGCTGGGCGCGCCTGCGATTTTCAGCCGTTTTGATGAAAACTATGCCTTCAAGGGCACGGTTGGCTGAAATCGTTTGAAAAACAAAATCGAAAGGGCCTTTGTTTCCCGTTTTGGGGAAGCAAAGGCCTTTTGTATGGAAAAACTGCCGCCGTTTCAGTTGTTTTGTAATTTTTGGATGTAATTTTTGGCGATTTTCTTCCATTTATTTGCATATTATGTTATACTGAAAATAGACTGAAACCAGCAAAACGATTTGAACAGGAGGTCTTTCCATGAGTAAGGTACAAACCAGTTCTTCTGCAAAGCAGCCTATTTCCCTGATCCTTTGCGTCGCCTTCCTTGCGGCGGTCGTTCTGGCCATCGTTGGCTTTGCCGACAAGAACGCCGCCCTCACGGAAAAGGCCGCCCTGAACACGCAGTTAGAGGAAACGCTGGCCGAGCTGGAAACAAGCAAGGCGGATGGGGAAGCGAAGGCCGCAGAGCTGGAAGCTTTGCAGGCGTCCATGAAGGAAGCGGAGGAAAAAGCCGCCGCCGATCTGGAAGCCGCAGCCGTCCAGAGCAAGGAAGAAACGGAAGCCGCCGTTCAGCAGGCGAAGGAAGAAGCCAAAGCAGAAGCAAAGCTGGAAGCGGAAGCCGCCGCTCAGGCAGCAGCCGAAACGGAAGCAGCGCTGAAGGCACAGGTGGAAGAACTGACGGCCAAGCTGACCGATACCGAAGCGGCGTTGACAGAATTGCAGACGCAGCATGAAACCGTCTCCGGCGCGAATGTCCAGCTGACGGCTGAGCTGGAAGCGGCGCAGAAGCAGGCGGAAGAGGCAATCGCTCAGGCCAAGGCCAGCACGCTGGAAGCCGAGAATGCGGCCAAGGCGAAGGACGAAGCGGAAAAAGCCCTGACCCTTGCCAAGGAACAGGCCGCCGCCGCAGAGCAGAAGGCGCTGGAAGCCGCTGCGGAATTTCAGGAGCTGCAAGCCTTTGTTGAAGAATTGCAGGCGGATTATGACGAGCTGCTGGGGGTGAGCGTCACGCCGGAACCCAGCGCCACGCCCAAGCCCACGACTAAGCCCACGCCCAAACCGACTGCCGCACCCAAGACCACGAAGAAGCCCTGAGCGGAGGATGCGGGGCCGGTATAAGCGGGGCGAAAGCCTGAAGACAGCCGTTTTCCGATGATAAAACTATACGGAGAGTCAAATTTGTGATATGATATTATCGCAGGTTTGTCTCTCCTTTTTTCTTTCCAAAGAGACGGACTGGAGAGACGGACTGGCCAAACCCTTTTGGAAAGCCGATGGCAGGCGGCTGGAAAAGGACTTGCAAAGAACGATGGATCCATAGGGAGCGATCAGACGGTGATCAGAATTCTGTTTGTCTGCCACGGCAATATCTGCCGCAGCCCCATGGCGGAATTTGTGCTGCGGGATATGGTCGAGCGGCAGGGATGGGCGGAGCGCGTGGCGGTGGAGTCCGCCGCTACCAGCACGGAAGAGATCGGCAATCCCGTTCATCCCGGCACCCGGGAAAAGCTGCGGCAGGCGGGCATTTCCTGCCAGTGCAAGCGGGCCCGGCAGATTCGTCCGGAGGATTACGAGCGCTTCGACTGGATTGTGGGGATGGACAACTGGAATATGCGCAACCTTCGCCGGATGTTTCCGGGCGACCCCAAGGGAAAACTGCATAAGCTGCTGGATTTCTGCGGCACCGGCTCCGATGTGGCCGACCCGTGGTATACCGGCAATTTTGACGCGACCTGGCAGGACGTTCAGCGCGGCTGCCGGGCGATGATGAAGCAAATGGAAAAGGAGCTGACAAAAGCATGAGCCGTTTGAAAGCCGCAGTGGAGGAATGGTCCGCACACGCTGACCCCAAGGCGGGCCTGAAAGAATGGACGAAGCAGCTTTGCCGCATTTTGAGCGAACATGAGGACGAGCTGAAGCACATCACCTATTCCTACCGCCTGTGCGCGGTCGATACGGGCTACGTATGCGCCTTTTCGCTGGTGGAGGGCCGCTACATCCCCAAGACGGAAATGGACGAGGCGGACGTGATCGTCTCCGGCCGGGAGCGGGATCTGATGGATATCCTTCAGCGGAAGGTAACACCCCTGTCCGCTCTGCTGCGGGGAAAGATTCAGATCAAGGGCTCCAAAGCCGCCCTGATCGCTTTCGGGGAATTTCTGTAAAAAGAACCGTTCTCTTTCAAAAAAATTTTGATTCATTTTGGGGAAAGGAGGAGAAGCCATGGAGGAGCAGCGCCGGGAAACGGACAATCCCTTTCAGCCGATCTCGCTGGATGAGCGTTTGTCCCGGCCCGTATCCAAGCCCCATACGCCCCGCGCGCCGATGATGATGCGGCCCGGGCAGCTGTATGGTCGCACGCCGTTTTATCAGCCCGCCGTCATGAATTCTTCCATGCCGCCCCAACCGGCAGCGAAGGCGGAGCCCTTGCTGAATGAGCAGCCTTTTGTGCCGCCGGAATCCTGGACGCAGCCTGCGCCGCCGCAGCCCGAACCCGCTTTCCAGCCGCTTTGGCAGAGCCCATCGGAAGAATGGCCGTCCGCTCCCAAAACGCCGCCGGAGGACGAGATCCCCGAATCGCAGCGGCCTATGGAAAAAGACGCGCTGGGCGTTCCCCGGTATTTGCAGCGCAGCCCGTCGCTGGGGGAAACGCCGGTTTTCCATGCAGCCGTTACCGGGCCTGCCGCAGCCGAAACGCCCGTTTCCGCCGCGCCGGAAGAGCCAACCGTGGATGTGCCCCTGTGGCCCATGACGTGGCCTGCGGCCAAAACGCAGCCGGAAGAAAATCCCGCGCCCGTCGCGGAACCTGCGGAAGAAACCGTGCCGGTTCCGGAGCCGGAAACGCTCGCTGCTGCGCCGCAAACGGAAAGCGTTGCTGAAACAGAGCCGGTTTCAGCGCCGCCGCTGCCGGAAACCGAAACGATTCTCTCGGCTGAAAAAGAAGAATCCCCCGCGTCTGCTCCCCGGCGGCGCAGCCGTATGGCGCGCCGGGCCGCTGCGGAGACAGCGAGAAGGGAAGCGGCTCCTTCGGAAGCGGCTTCCGAACCCGTCAGCGCCCAAACGATCTCGGTTCCTGAAACACCCGCGCCGATCTCCGATACGCCGTCAGAACCTGCCGAAATTCCCGCACCGGCTTCTGTCGCAGAAACCGAAAAAGAAAAGCAGGCGGACTCCCTGCCGGAAACGCCGCCGGAAACTCCTCCGGTGATGGAGAGCGTGTTGGAAAAAACGGCGGTCGAAGCGGAAGAGCCGCAGACGGAGCCTGAGACGGTTCCGCCTTCCGAGCCGCTATTTTCCGCCGCACCCCGCCGGGCGGAGAAGATCAGCGAACCGGAAAAAACGAACGAAGACGAAAAGAAGCCGGAAAGCGTGCCGGTGGACGCTTCCGGCGCTGCCGCCGAGGAGGACGATTGGTACAAGGTTTTCCAGCAGAGCGGCCCCCTGTGGGATCCCGATGTGTCGCCCATGGGCAGCGAGCTGGACGCTTTCTTCAGCGACGATGCGCCCAAGGCGGAGATCCATTGGAATTTTAACGAAGACGATCCCGTGACCCCTGCGGAAAGCCCGTCGGCTTCCGAAACGGACGCCCCGGTGTTTTATCCCTTTGAGGTGGACTCCCTGCCGCCGGAGGAAGAGATCCCGCCGCAGGAAGACCCTTCTGCGCCGCTGCACGGTTTCGACCGGCCCGCCGCCGGAGACGCTTCACCGTCTGCGGACCAGCCCTTCTGGGACACACCGCCGATTTCGGACGGGTTTTCGTGGCAGGCTCCTTTGCAAAGCACTGTCCCGGAAACGCCCTTCCGTCCCGGGCAGCCTTATCAGGCCCCGCCGACGGAAAAAAGCGGCTTTTCCAATCAAGCCCGCGCTCCCGAGCAGTCCCCGCCCGTTTCCGAACAGCCAAAGCCTACTCGCCCCTTCGCGCCCAAGCCTGCGCCGCCTGCCGAGGAAAAAAAGCAGGACAAGCCCAAGAAGGAGAAGTTCAAGACGGAGAAACCGCCCATCCTCTGGGGCCGGGTGGCGGCGCTTCTGGCCGTGGCGGCCATGCTGCTGTTCTGCCTGATTGCCGGGGGAAAAATCCTCCTGAGCCTTTCTGCCAACGAACGGGAAATGGCGCAGGTGCGTCAGGCCTATCAGGAGCAGCAGGGACAGGCGTTGGAGCAGGCGGGTGTGCGGGTGGATCTGCTGCCCGCCGGGGAAACCTTTACGCCCACGTCTACGCCCCAGGTGTTTGCCGCGCCCAAGACGGAGCTTTCTCAGAACGGGACGGAAGCCGCGGACGCTGCTCTCCCGGAGGAAGAAAATACCCGCACCCGGCTGAGACGTTATCCCGACAATCCGCTGTGCAATGTGCTGGACAGCATGAAGGAAATTCACACCGAATACCCGGAGGTGCTGGCCCGGCTGAGTATTCCCGGCGTATTGGACGAATACGTGGTGCAGCGCAACAATACCTATTATCTGACCCACAACTACCGGGGCTCCCTTTCCGACGGCGGGGCGGTCTTTCTGGATAAGGAATGCGCCATCAACACGCCGCCGGAGAACCTGCTGCTGCGGGGCGAGGGCAACGTGGACGGCGTGAGCTTTGCGCCGCTATGGCAGTATCAGTCCGGCGGCATCGGCTTCGCGGCCGGAGCCTGCTTCGCCCAGCTGACCACCCTGTATGAGGACGCGCGCTATGTGCTGTTTTCCGTCGTCGTGGCGGACAGCGATCCCGCCAAGCCCGGCTACTTCGACTACGCCGCTCATTCCACCTTTGATACGGACGCGCAGATGATGGAATACGTCCAGTCGGCGGTGGATCACAGCCTGTACCGTTTTTCCGTTTCCGTGGAGCCTTCCGACCGGCTGCTGACGCTGGCGACGGTATCCAGCCGCGGAAACGGCAAATGTCTGGTGCTGCTGTTCCGGATGGTGCGGGAGGGCGAGGCGACGCCGTAAACCCGCTGGTTTTCCACTTTCCCTGACGATTTGACAAGGAGGAAATTTTCCATGGCTGTTATCAATCGCTGCTTCTATCCCGGCGAACTGCTTCTGCCCCGGGAGGGCGTGAACCTGACCGCGTGGGCCTGCGTGGCCTGCGACCAGTTCACCTCTCAGCCCGCCTATTGGGAGGAGGTGGAGCGGCTGGTGGGCGATCAGCCTTCCGCGTTCCGCATGATCCTGCCGGAGTGCTGGCTGAACGAGACCGACGCACGGGTTCCCGCCATCTGCCGCACCATGGAACAGTACCTTCAGGACGGCACGCTGGTGCCCGCCGTGGAACGGGGCTTTATCCTGACGGAGCGCATCACGCCCTCCGGCGCGCGGGTAGGGCTGGTGGGCGTGATCGATCTGGAGTGCTATGACTTCCATCCCGAAGCGAAAAGTCTGGTGCGGGCCAGCGAGGGCACCATTGCCGAGCGGATTCCGCCCCGGGTGCGCATTCGGGAAAAAGCGCCGCTGGAAACGTCTCATGTGATGCTGCTGATGGACGATCCCATGCAGTCGGTGGTAGAACCGCTGTTCCAGAAGCGCCGCCAGCTGCGCAAGCTCTACGATTTCCCGCTGATGATGAACGGCGGCCAGCTGATCGGCTACGCCGTGGAGGACGCGGCGGACATCGACGCGGTTTATACCGCGCTGGAACGGCTGCGTCAGGGCGACGACCCCATGCTGTTCGCCGTGGGCGACGGCAATCACAGCCTTGCGACGGCCAAGGCCATCTGGGAAAAGATCAAGCCCGGCCTGACTCCGGAGGAAACCATGACCCATCCCGCCCGGTTCGCCATGGTGGAGATCGAAAATCTTTACGATGACGCGCTGCGCTTTGAACCGATCCACCGGGTGCTGTTCGGCGTGGACGGCGACGACCTGCTGGACGAACTGCAGGCCTATGCGGCTAAGCTGGGCGAGGATCTGATCGACCCGGACGCCACACAGGACATTCACGTGGTCTACGAGGGCAAGGAAGTGACGGTTTCCATTCCCACGCCCCACCGGCTGGCCGTCGGCGATTTGCAGACCTTCTTGGATGAATGGCTGCCCGCCCATCCCGGCGCAAAGCTGGACTATGTGCATGGGGAAAAGGCCGTTCGGGAGCTGGTCAAAGGCGAGGGAGCCGTGGGCTTCCTGCTGCCCGCGCCGGATAAGAGCCGGTTCTTCGAGCAGGTTCGGGAGCTGGGGGTTCTCCCCCGGAAAACGTTCTCCATGGGCGAAGCCAACGAAAAGCGGTATTATATGGAATGCCGGAAGAAGTAACGGCATAGTGATTCAAAAAATAGGAAAAACAGACCCGACCGAAGGAACGGGCCTGTTTTCATTTATGGCTCAGCGAGTACGGCAGCGGAACAGCTTTGCGCCGTGGGGTTCGATTATGCAAGAGAGCGTCTGCCGGGCGGCGAGGGTTTCGCCCGTCCACAGCTCCCGGCAGTCGAAGGCTTCGCCTTCCAGCTCCCGCAGATCCAGCGAAACCTCCCGCGTCTCTTCGGAAAGATTGAACAGCGCCGCGTAATGCGAGCCGTCCTCGTCCTGACTGACCCAGACGGCCTGAGCGTCGTCCCGGGCGATCTGCCGCGCGCCGAAGGAATGGCGGTTCAGCCGAAGCACGTCCCGGTTGGTGAGCAGGCGGAGCGTGGCTTCGTCCAGACTGGGCAGCTCCGCGCCAAGGATCAGCGGGGAGCGGAAGACGGACCACAGCGTCAGCATGGTCTTCTGCTCGGCAGGGGTGAAACGTGTCTGCCGGGGCTGACCGAATTTTACGCCGATGCGCCCCAACGGCAGCATGTCGCAGTCGGGCCAGCAGCCGGGGCCTACGTGGCTCTGCCAGATCTCGCAGCGGGTGAACATATTTTTCAGCAGCGCCCAGTCATCCCAGAAATCGTTGGTGATGCGCCACATATTGGCGTTTTGGCGCAGGTGCCACGCCTTTTCCACCGGCGCGGGGCCGGGGGACAGGCTCAGGACGATGGGACGGCCGCAGCGGTCGATGGCCCGGCGGATCATCTCGATATCATGCGCCGCCGCGTAGCCGCCGGATTCGGCCACGCCGGTATGGGCGATGTCGTCCACCTTTACAAAATCCACGCCCCATGAGGCGTACAGTTCAAACAGGCTGTCGTAATACGCCTGCGCGCCCGCACAGTCCTTTCGGGTGCCGAACATATCGCTGTTCCACAGGCAGATGGCGTTGGGGTCGGCAATTTCATCCGCAGTGCAGTTCCCGTTCAGAACGGGCGTGCGGGCAAAGACGGCCTGTTTGGGGACACCCCGCATGATGTGAATGCCGAATTTCAGCCCCAGCCGATGAAGTTCCTCCGCGATAGGGCCGAATCCGCGACCTCCCGCGCTGGAGGGAAAGCGGTTTTCCGCCGGAATCAGCCGTCCGTATTCATCCATGCACAGCTTGGCAAAGGGGATGTATTCGCAGCCGGGCCGGGTTCCGGCGGCAGGCTCGTACCACTGAATATCGCAGGTGACATATTCCCAGCCGTAGGGCAGCAGGTGCTCCGCCTGATAGCGGGCGTTTTCCAGCAGCTCCGCCTCCGTTACGGCGGACATGTAGCAGTCCCAGCTGTTCCATCCCATGGGAGGCGTTAAGGCAAAACGATCCTTTTCTTTTTTCATGGAAGCATTCCTTTCCGCCCGGTCAGGGGCGCGGTTTGTTCTGACACCATTATATAAAGAAAGCGGATCGGGCGCAATCCTGTTTTGTAACTTTCTTTCCTTTCCTTTTTTGAAAGCAGCGAAATGCCATGGGCACCTTCACGTACATTCATTTTAGTCAGAATGAGATGAATATTCTGCCTCCCAAAAGGCCAGCATGTTTTGGAAGGAACGCTGTCCCTTTGAGAAAGGAGAGAAAGAATGTCGGATATGTTTTGCTTCCAGTGCCAGCAAACGGCGGGGAACAAGTGCTGCGTGAATACAGGCGTGTGCGGAAAGCAGCCGGACACCGCCAACTTGCAGGATGAGCTGGTCTGCGGATTGATCCGGCTGGCGGAAGCCGCCGGGCATCAGGGCGCGCAGACAGAAGAAATTTCCCGCCTGCTGATCGACGGTCTGTTTACTACTTTGACCAACGTGAACTTCGACAACGACGCCATTCGGAACTTTATTCACCGGGTAGAAAAAGAACGGAAAAAGCTGGGCGGAGAGGATCAGGGGGAGATCAGCCTGTGGCAAGGCCCGACGGATATGGTCTCCTTGCGCTCCACGCTGCTTTTCGGGATGAAGGGAATGGCCGCTTACGCCCATCACGCGCTGAACCTGGGCTATCAGGATGAACAGGTTACGGAATGGTTTTACAGGGGGCTTCGGGCGCTCCGTCAGGAACGTTCCATTGACGACTGGCTGGAGCTGATCATGGAATTCGGCCGCGTCAATTTTCGATGCATGGAACTGCTGGATCGGGCCAATACCGAAACCTTCGGTAACCCCGTGCCTGTCCGTGTTCCGCTGGATATCCGGAAGGGGCCGTTCATCGTGGTATCCGGCCATGATCTGGAAGACCTGCATCAGCTGTTGGAGCAGACAAAGGGAAAGGGAATCAACGTATATACCCACTGCGAAATGCTGCCTGCCCATGGTTATCCGGGCCTGAAAAAGTATCCCCATCTGGCGGGCAATTTCGGTACGGCATGGCAAAGCCAGCAGACCGAGTTTGAAAATATCCCCGCGCCGGTGCTGTTTACGACCAACTGTCTGATGCCGCCCCGTCCCAGCTATCAGGATCGGGTGTACACCACCTCCGTGGTGGGCTACGAGGGACTGACCCACATTTCCGCAGATGAACAGGGCCGCAAGGATTTTACGCCCCTGATCGAGCAGGCGCTTGCGCTGGGCGGCTATGACCACGATCACAGCATGAGCGGCATCAACGGCGGTCACATGGTCACGACCGGCTTTGCTCATGAGGCGATTCTCTCTCATGCCGAAGAAGTGACGGAGGCCGTCAAAGCCGGGAAGATCAGGCACATTTTTCTGGTGGGCGGATGCGATGGAGCGCATCCAGGGCGGAATTATTATACCGAGTTTGTGAAGAAAACGCCCATGGATTCCCTGATTCTGACGCTGGCCTGCGGCAAATACCGTTTTAATGATCTGGATCTGGGCGAGATTGCCGGACTGCCCCGCATCATGGACGTGGGTCAGTGCAACGATGCATACAGCGCCGTCCGGGTGGCGCTGGCGCTGGCCGACGCTTTCGAATGCTCCATCAATGAACTGCCCCTGACGCTGGTGCTGTCCTGGTATGAGCAGAAGGCGGTCTGCATTCTGCTGACCTTATTGGCATTGGGTGTGAAGAACATGTATTTGGGCCCGACCCTGCCGGCCTTTTTGTCGGAAACTGTTGTAAAGGCGCTGGTACAGGCCTATGGGCTGAATCCCATCACTGCCCCGGAGCAGGATTTGGATGCTATTCTGGGGGAAAGGGGGTAGCAGGCGCATAGCGGGGCTTGACGCTCCGAGGCCGGCGCGGGGGCAGGGCTTGCAGCCCTATGGGGCGCTCGATTACTTCGGTTGGCGAGCCGAAGGGGTGCAGGGGGCGAGCGGAAAGCCCCCTGCTCGCTCCGCAGAGCGATGCCCCTGTGGGGGCCTGACGCGCCGACTCCGGCGCGAGGAGAGGGCTTGCAGCCCTATGGGGCGCTCACACTTTTCTTTCGGTGGCGAAAGAAAAGTGTGCAAAAGAAAGCCAGCGGCACGGCGACTCCGGGAAAAAGGC
>SFGO01000076.1 GCA_004556545.1 Clostridiales bacterium | reverse complement strand
CGGAGTTCAGGCAAACAACAAGCGGAGCGCACGGCAGTGCGGGCCGCGCCGATTGTTTGCCCCGAGGAAAGCCCTTTGGTGCGCCCGCAGGCGCATACCTCTGCCCCCGATGGGGCCTGACGCGCCGTCTCCGGCGCGGGAGAAGGGCTTGCAGCCCTAAGGGGCGCTCTATTGCTGCGGGTGGCGATCCGAAGGGGGTGCAGGGGGGCGAGCGGAAAGCCACCCTGCTTGCATCATGGGCAACAACTTTGCCGCAGGAAATTCCCTCTTGGCGGGGATTGACGCGCCGACTCCGGCGCGGATTGGGACTGGCCGTCCCAAGGGGCGCTCACACTTTTCTTTCGGTGGCGAAAGAAAAGTGTACAAAAGAAAGCCAGCGGCACGGCGACTCCAGAGGCGGCCCGCCCCGCTTCGCGTAGTTCGCAAATATCGGCGTTCCGGGCACTGCCGTGCCCGGCCCTTGTATTTGCTCAGGCCTGTCAGTCGCTAACTGCCTTCGGCAGTTGTGCCCACTGGGCACACGCTCCCTCTCGGCATGCTATCGTGCGCGCTCGGAGCTCGCCTTTTTCCGCCGCCAAAATGGGCGGGCCTTTTTCCCTCCGCTGCCTATCGCCGCTCTGCTCCCCCGCAGTTGGCGGTGGGCAGGCTTATCCCTTGCGGGGTAAATGGTTTCCTGATGGTTGGCTGGCTTTGCAGGGACAAAGGCCAACAAGTCTTCGAAAAGATGTTGGCCTTTGTTGCGAGCCATGAGGCCCGTCGCCGAATGGCGGTCTGAACCAGCCACCAAACCGGGAGCCGCACCAGACCGGCGAGCCGTGGCACCTGTCGTGCCACGGCGGTAAAACCCCGGCCAGCTCGCATATCCCACGAGCACCCTGCGCGGCATAGCCGCGCAGAGATGGGTGCAGGGCTTTAGCCCTGCCTGCGGTAGTCGGGAAGGAGCTTGGGGGAGACGGCAGTGGTGTCGATGCCAGCGTCGGCGCATTCCTTTTCGAAGGCGGCGATGTGGTCAAGGGTCAGCTTGCCGACGGTCACTTCCTTGGCGTGTGCGGCGGCGTTCTGACCGGCGCTGCGGCCGAAGACGATGATGTCCAGCAGGGAGTTGCCCATCAGACGGTTCCGGCCATGGATGCCGCCGACGGCCTCGCCCGCCACGTAGAGGTTTTCCACGTTGGTGGTCATGCCGTCGACGTTGATGTCCAGACCGCCGTTCTGGTAGTGCAGGGTGGGGTAGACCAGAATGGGCTCCTTGCGGATGTCGATGCCGTATTCGGCAAACATGCGCAGCATGGCGGGGATGCGGGCCTCGATGGTGCCCTCGCCGCCGATCATTTCAATCATGGGGGTGTCCAGCCAGACGGCCTCGCCGCTGCCGGTGTCCACGCCCTCATGACGGTCGGAGCATTCCCGGATGATGGAGGCGGCGGCCACGTCGCGGGTCTCCAGCGGATGCATGAAGACCTTGCCGTCCCGGTTGACCAGCTTGGCGCCCAGCGAACGGACTTTTTCCGTGACCAGCGCCCCGAAGATCTGCTGAGGGAAGGCCGCGCCGGTGGGATGATACTGCAGGGTGTCGGCGTAGAGCAGCTTGGCGCCCACGCGGTAGCCCAGCACCAGACCGTCGGCGGTAGCGCCGTAGTGGTTGGAGGTGGGGAAGCCCTGATAGTGCATCCGGCCCGCGCCGCCGGTGGCGATGATGACGGTCTTGGCCCGGGCCACCATCAGCTCCCTGGTTTCCATGTTCATCAGGACAGCGCCCGCGGCCCGGCCGTTTTCGTCCAGAATCAGCTCGATGGCGGCGGTGAAGTCCACCACCGGGATGCCCCGGTTCAGCACCTCGTCCCGCAGGGTGCGCATGATCTCCGCGCCGGAGTAGTCCTTGGCCGCGTGCATGCGCTTGCGGGAGGTGCCGCCGCCGTGGGTGGTGATCATGGTGCCGTCGGGAGCCTTGTCAAACTCCACGCCCAGATCATTCAGCCACTGAATGGCCTCGGGCGCGTCGCAGACCAGCTTGGACAACAGTTCCCGCTTGGCGGCAAAGTGTCCGCCGCCGAAAGCGTCCAGGAAGTGAATAGCGGGAGAATCGTTGGGCTTGTCAGCCGCCTGAATGCCGCCCTCGGCCATCATGGTGTTGGCGTCGCCGATGCGCAGCTTGGTAACGATCATGGTCTTCGCGCCCGCCTTGTCGGCCTCGATAGCCGCGGAAGCGCCCGCGCCGCCGCCGCCGATGATCAGCACGTCCACGTCGTAGCGCACGTCGCTGAGATCCACGTCGTCAGCGGAAATGCGGCTGTGCGCCTGCAGCAGCTCGCACAGCTCATGCGGCACGCTCTCGCCCTTGTTGGGGCCCACCTTCAGGGTGGCAAACTCGCTCTTTTTGTAGTCCGGATGGTAGGCGGCCAGCAGGTCGTCCTTCTCCTGGGCGGTCATGCGGGCGGGCTCATAGGCCACGTTGGCCGCGCGGGCCGCTTCCACAGCCTTCAGGGATTCTTGAAACTGTTCGGAATACATGCGGCTCCCTCCTTACTTTTCAATCTCGCGGTGGTTGTACAGCTCTTTGAGCTCTTCCACCGGCTTGCCCATCAGGGCTTCGATCAGCTCGGTGAAATCGCCGTTCTTGATCTCCTGCACCCGGTCCTCCAGATGCTGGCTCTTGGGGGCCAGATACTTGCCGTTCAGGCGGCGGGCCAGCATGGCGACCTGCGGATGGGAGATACCGGCGGGGCAGCGGGAGGAGCACATGCCACACATCACGCAGTCGAAGCTTTCCTCGGCGCACTTGTCGAATTCACCCCGCTGCGCGTAGGCGATGTACTGCATCACGTTCAGCTTCTGGGTGCAGCTCTTGGTGCAGGCGTTGCAGCCCACGCAGGCGTAAATTTCGGGGTACAGCTGCATCATGATCTGCTCGGTGGGCTTGATCTTTTCGATGTCGTAGACCTGCTTCACCAGCGGGAAGAAGGGCAGGGTCGCCACGTACATATTGTCTTCTACCTTGGTCTGGCAGGCCAGGCAGGTCTTCAGCTCCCGGTCGCCCTTGATGCGGTAGATGGTGGCGCAGGCACCGCAGAAGCCGTTGCGGCAGCCGCAGCCGCGCACCAGCTGATAGCCCGCGTATTCCATCGCCCGCATGATGGTCAGGTCGTCCGGAACCTGATACTGCTTGCCAAACAGGAAAATATTGACCATGTTTGCCATGTTCTTGATCTCCTTCTCAATACTCGTTGGGCAGCTCGTCCAGCTGGTCGCAGCGGAACACGGGGCCGTCCTTGCAGACGTACTTCGCGCCCACGTTGCAGCGGCCGCATTTGCCGATGCCGCACTTCATGCGCAGCTCCAGGGTGGTGTAAACCTGCGTCTTGTCAAAGCCCAGCTCGATCAGGCCCGCAAGGGTGAACTTGATCATGATGGGCGGGCCGCAGAGGATGGCCACCTTGTTGGTGTCGAAGCCCAGCTCCTTGACGTAGTTGGGAACGAAGCCCACATGACCGTTCCACTCGGGCTGCTCCCGGTCGATGGTCAGGTGAACCTCCACGCCCGCGTCCTTTTCCCACTCGTTGATGATTTCCTGATAGTCCACCAGATCCTGCATGCTGCGGGAGCCGTATACGATGTCGATCTTGCCGTAGCGGTCCCGGTAGTGGCGGCAGTAGTTGATGACGGAGCGCAGGGGCGCAAGGCCGATGCCGCCGGCGATGAAGAGCATATCCTTGCCCACGAACTCGGTATCCACGGGGAAGGGATGGCCGTAGGGCCCCCGGATGGTGATTTCCTGCCCCACCTCCATGCTGTGGAGCCATTCGGTGACGCAGCCGCATTTCTTGATGGAAAACTCCATGTACTCCTCGTTGGTGGGGGAGGAGGTGATGGAGAACATGGCCTCGCCTACGCCGGGGATGGACAGCATGGCGCACTGGCCGGGCTTATGCTCGAAGGCCTTTTTGCCGTCGGGGGTGACCACCCGGAAGGTTTTCACGTCGGGCGTGTCGATGCGAATATCGGTCACAACGCCGATTGTCGGCATGAGCGGTTCCCGGTTATCCATTCTGTTTGCCTCCTCCCAGCTTTTTCATCACTTTGACGATGTTCATCTGAATGGGGCAGCGGTTCATGCAGCGGCCGCAGCCAACGCAGGAGAACAGGCCCTCGTTGTTGGTGGGGTAGTACACCAGCTTGTGCATAAAGCGCTGGCGGAACCGCTCCATCTGGGTCAGGCGGGGCTGACCGGCGGACATTTTGGTAAAATCGGAGTACATGCAGCTGTCCCAGCAGCGGAAGCGCTTCACGCCGTGGCCGGTGTTGAAATCCCGGATGTCGTAGCACTGGCAGGTGGGGCAGATGAAGGTGCAGGTGCCGCAGCCCAGACAGGACTCGGACAGCTCCTTCCACTCGGGAGCGTTGAAGAACTCGCTGGTCTTGTCCTTGCCGAAGGCGTCGGGCCGGAGATTGGCCAGCGGCAGCCTGGCCATGCGCTCCTTGATGAGGGCCTTCTGCGCTTCCACGGGCTTTTCGTCCGCTTCTTCGGTGACGGCAGTCAGCGCCGCCAGCAGCTTTTCGCCCTTTTCGGTCTTGGCTTCCAGATAGAGCGCGTCCTCGGTCTTGTAGGCGTTCACATCGCCGTCGGCATTGGCCGGGTCGATGTCAAAGGTGCCGCAGAAGCAGGTCTCTACGGGGCGGGTGCAGGCCACGGTGACGATGGTGCCGTGCTCCCGGCGGTTCTGGTAGTAGGTATCCACCGGCTCGGCCAGAAACACGTTGTCCAGCACGCGGAAGGCACGCGCGTCGCAGGCCCGCACGCCGAAGACCACGAAGTCTTCCGTTTCCCTGCGGGTGTCGATGATCTCAATCTGCTTCTCGTGCATTTTGAAATCCATCAGGTTTTCGGTCTGGGGGAAGAAGAAATCCTTGGCGGAGCGCACGGTGTTCAGCGCGTCCGACCATTTCGTTCCTTCGGCCCATTCCTTGTATTCCGCGCCTGCGGCGGTATCCACCGGCAGGTACAGGCGCTCGCTGTGCGCAATGGCGGAGAAGAACTCATCCAGCCTTGCCAGGCTGACCTTACGCACCTTACTCATGGTGATTCCCCCTTTCCACGGCTTCGGAGGGTTCCAGATCGCCCTGAGTGTAGTTGACCAGCGGGGCGCGGCTGCCCACTTCCTCACCGGCCTGATAGTCGCCGTAGAACGCGTCGATATCCTTGATGAACTTGCGGTTCAGCAGGTGCAGCGGAATGTGCTGGGGGCAGACCCGGGAGCACTCGCCGCAGTCGGTGCAGCGTCCGGCCACGTGGAAGGCGCGGATGATGTGGAACATTTTTTCTTCAAAGCTGTTGGCGGCCGCCTTGTTCTCCACACCGGAATTCGGGTTGTCGAACACGCACTTTTCGCAGGTGCAGGCGGGGCACACGTCCCGGCAGGCGTTGCAGCGGATGCAGCGGGAAAGCTCGCCCTGCCAGAAGGCAAAACGCTCGTCGGGGGTCATCTTTTCCAGCTTTTCCACTTCGTCGAAGCGGCCGCTGTCCAGCACTTCGCCGTCGGAGCCCAGCAGCTCGTCGTAGGCCACGTGCTTCTTGGACTTGCAGTGTACACAGCGGTCGGGCAGCAGGTCGGCGCAGGCCAATTCCTTGTCGCCGTCAAACAGCGTGTGGGCCACAACCTTGTCCCCTTCAAAATCCACGGAGGAAACGCCGTCGACCAGCTCCTTCAGCTTTTTGGGGTCGGCCATGCCGTTGCAGGGGATGCCCACCGCGTAGACCTTTTCCCGGTCGAAACGATGCTCGGTCAGCAGCTGGTTGAAGCTGTAGGTATCGCAGGGCTTGAGGAAGACCAGCACCTTTTTCTCGGTCTTAGCGGTCTCCTTCAGCAGGTACTTGGAGAAGTTCGCGCCGCAGAAATCATCCCAGATGAAGTCTTTGTTCACTTCGTCCATGGAGGTGAACACGCCGGGGGTCACATCGTAGCTGAACTCGCCCTTTTTCCAGCCCAGCATCCGATCAACGACGCCTTTTTCAAACAGTTCGGAGGCTTTTGCAACAAGAGCTTCCCGCGTTATTTCTTGCATCTCAGATCCTCCAGTCTCTTGTTTTCGCCCAGAGCTGCAACGGTCTTGGCGAAATCATTCATGGTGGCGGCAAACTTTGCGCCCTCGGCGGCGCTGACCCATTCCACACGGGTGCGCTCCCGCTCGATGCCCAGATAGTCCAGCATGGAGAACAGCAGGGACATGCGGCGGCGGGTGTAGTAGTTGCCGGAGGTGTAGTGGCAGTCGCCCGGATGGCAGCCGCAGAGGATCACGCCGTCCGCGCCGCGCTGGAAGGCACGCAGCACGAACATGGGGTTCACGCGGCAGGAGCAGGGCACCCGGATGATCTTTACGTCGGCGGGGTAGCTGAGGCGGTTGTTGCCCGCCAGGTCAGCGCCCGCATAGGAGCACCAGTTGCAGCAGAACGCTACGATCAGAGGCTTATACTCGTTTACTTGCATATCGCGTCAACCTCCGCCATAATTTGCCGGTTCAGGAAGCCCTTCAGATCCATCGCGCCGGAGGGGCAGGCGACGGTGCACGCGCCGCAGCCCTGGCAGACCGCTTCGTTGACGGAAGCGACCCGGCGGACCTTGGTGGTGCGGTCAGGCATCCGGAATTCCTTGTCCATGTAGGTGATTGCGCCGTAGGGGCACACGCGCTCGCAGGTGGAGCAGCCGTTGCACATCATCTCGTCGGAGTGCGCCACGCAGGGGTTGCCCAGCAGCTTGTCCTTGGCCAGCAGGCCGATGACCTTCGACGCGGCAGCGCCCGCCTGAGAGACGGTCTCGGGGATGTCCTTGGGGCCCTGGCAGGTGCCGGAGAGGAAAATACCGGCGGTGGGGCTTTCCACGGGGCGCAGCTTGGGATGGGCTTCGGTGAAGAAGTCGTTGGTGTCCATGCTGGCGGTCAGCATGGTGGCCAGTGGGCGAGCGGACTTGTCCGGCTCGATGGCGGCGGCCAGCACCACCAGATCGGCGTCGATGTGCAGTTGCTCACCGGCCAGCAGGTCGGAGGCCTGCACCTTCAGCTTCTTGCCTTCGGGCGTGACCTTGCCCACCATGCCCTTGATGTAGTGGACGCCGTATTCTTCCACTGCGCGGCGGTAGAACTCGTCGAAGTTCTTGCCGGGGGTACGCACGTCAATGTAGAACACATACACGTCCGTATCCGGGTACTTGTCCCGGATCAGCATGGCATGCTTGGCGGTGTACATGCAGCAGATCTTGGAGCAGTACTCCTTGCCCTTTTCGGCGCAGGACGCGCAGCGGGAACCCACGCACTGGACGAACACGATGGTGTGAGGATGCTCGCGGTCGGAGGGGCGCAGCAGGGTGCCGCCGGTGGGGCCGGCAGCGTTCATCAGGCGCTCCAGCTCCAGCGAGGTGATAACGTCCTTGGACTGGGAGTAGGCAAATTCGTCGAATTTGTCCATGGAGATGGGGTTGAAGCCGGTAGCGACCACGATCGCGCCGTACTTCTCCTCCACAAATTCATCCTTGGCCTTGTAGTCGATGGCTCCGGCAGCGCAGACCTTGGAGCACAGGCCGCACTTGCCGTTCTTGAGCATCATGCAGTACCGGGGGTCGATGGTGGCCACCTTCGGCACCGCCTGCGCAAAGGGAATGTAAACAGCGTGGCGCTCGTCCATGCCCAGGTTGAACTCGTTGGGCACGTGCTTCATGGGGCACTTTTCGGTGCAGGCGCCGCAGCCGGTGCACACGTCTTCCTTCACATAGCGGGCCTTGCGCTTGATGGTCACGTCAAAGTTGCCCACGAAGCCCTTGACCTGCGTCACTTCGGAATAGGAGAAGATGCGGATCTTCTCGTGCTGCGCCACATCCACCATCTTGGGGGTCAGGATGCAGGCGGCGCAGTCCAGCGTGGGGAAGGTCTTGTCCAGCTGGGCCATTTTGCCGCCGATGGTGGGCTTGGTCTCCACGATGTCCACCGGGAAGCCCGCGTCGGCAATGTCCAGCGCGGTCTGGATGCCGGCGATGCCGCCGCCGATCACAAGCGCCCGCTTGGTCACGGGGCTTTCGCCGGGGGTCAGGGGGGTGTTCAGGTTGACCTTGGCAACCGCGGCCTTGCCGAGGATGATGGCCTTTTCGGTGCCGGTCGCCATGTCTTTATGCACCCAGGAGCACTGCTCGCGCACGTTGGCGATTTCCACCATGTACGGGTTGATGCCCGCGCTCTGGGCCGTTTTGCGGAAGGTGTTCTCGTGCATCCGGGGGGAGCAGGAGCACACCACGATACCGGTCAGGTGATGTTCCTTGATCGCGTCCTTAATCAGGTTCTGGCCTGCCTGAGAGCACATATACTGGTAGTTGGTGGAGAACACAACGCCAGGCTCGTTTTTCAGCGCTTCGGACACAGCCTTTACGTCTACGGTTCCGGCGATGTTGCTGCCGCACCAGCAGACAAATACACCAATTCTCTGCATGGATCTGCTTCTCCTTTCACTTCGCGTATTTGCGCAGGGCGCTTACGATGGCCTGCTGGGGCATATCGTCGTCCAGCAGGGCGGGGATATCGTCCGCCGTCATGTGGTTCATGCCCTGCTGACGGATGGCGACCAGACGGATGGCCTCCACCAGCTTGGCGGGCTCCACGTTGCGGGGGCAGCGCTCCACGCAGGCGAAGCAGGACAGGCACTGGTAGAGGGACTTCGAATTCAGCAGGGGCTCGATCTCGCCCCGCTCCACCATGTACACGAACTGATGGGGATGATACTCCATCTCGTCGTAGGCGGGGCAGGTAGCGCTGCACTTGCCGCAGCGCATGCACTTGAGCGGATTGACGCCGCTCATGCGGACGACCTGCTCTTTCAGGCGTTCATTCTTCGTTTGCATTACGCTTCCTCCTCCACGCCCAGAGCCTGCGCCAGCAGCTCGGTGAAGTAGACCACCGGCACGTCCGCGCTGTACTTGGACAGATTATAGCGGCACAGCGGACAGGCGGTGACGATCAGATCCGCGCCGTGAGCCTGCGCGTCGCTCAGCACCTTCTCGCTCTTCTTGCGGGCGGAAGGCTCGTTCTCCAGCGCTACATAGCCGCCGCAGCATTCGTTGCGTCCGGCCCACACCACGGGCTCGCCGCCCAGCGCCCGGATCAGATCCTCCATGATGCGGGGATTCTCCGGGTCGTCCATCTGCATGACCCTGCCGGGACGCAAAAGCAGGCAGCCGTAATAGCAGGCCACCTTCTTCCCCGTCAGGGGCTTCTGTACCTTTGCCTTGACCTGATCGAAGCCTACGGTATCCCGCAGAAGCTCCAGATAGTGCTGCACCACGGTCTCGCCGTGATAGGGTTCTCCCGCGTCTTTGTCCTGCGCCATGTAGCGGTTCACCTTGTCGGCAAACTCGGTGTCCGTCTGCATGGCATAGTTGGTCTGCTTAATGACGTTGTGGCAGGCGGAGCACACCGTGACCAGAGGCTGGGAGGCGTCTCTGGCCGCCTTCAGCGCGCGCACGCTGCTGAGCTTCGAGGCAATTTCATCCTTGGCGGTCACAAACACACCGCCGCAGCACTGCCAGTTTTCGATCTCGCACAGCTCTACGCCCAGCGCTTCCGCGCATTTCCGCGCCTGGAGATCAAGCTCTTTTGCCTTCGTGCGGAGGGTGCAGCCGGGAAAATAACTTACTCTCATCAGAAATGAAACCTCCGTTTGTTGGAACGGGGACGATGCGGGGGCTTCCGCCCCCACGCCCCTGACAAGGGCTTTGCCCTTGACCCGTGATTGCCCGCGCAGAGCGCGGTCAAGAAATATCCATTTGCAGCCAAAATCCGAATACCTGATTTTCCCAAGCGAGCCGTGGGGCCTTTTGGAACCCCACGGCGGTATTTCAGAAATTGTCTGCTTGCCCACTCACCGTGCGCAAGCGCACAGTTCCGTGTTCGTAGCATTGCCCATTGGATTGCCCACCGAATGGTGAAACCGGCAGGGAACATCACCAGACCGGCGAGCCGCGAGGCCCTCCGCCGAGCGGCGGTAAAACCCCGGCCAGCTCACTTTCCCGCGAGCACCCCCGCGCCCTGCGGGCGCGGTCCGGGGTCCAGGGGCACTGCCATCCCCTAGCACGCGCATCCCGCTAAGGTTTGCTGTCCAACTGGAACGCGAAATGGGGTCCAGGGGCACTGCCCCTGGTCAGACCATTTGCTCGGGGTGAAAGACCTCGTCGAACTTCTCGGCGGTCAGGAAGCCCAGCGCTACGCAGGCTTCCTTCAGGGAGATGTTCTCCTTGTAGGCCTTCTTGGCGGTCTTGGCGGCGTTCTCGTAGCCGATGTAGGGGTTCAGCGCCGTGACCAGCATGAGGGAGTTGTGCAGGTTGTGGTACATCTTGTCCTTGTTGGCGGTGATGCCCACAGCGCACTTGTCAGTGAAGGAAACGATGGCCTCCGCCAGCAGACGGGCGGACTGCAGGAAGTTGTAGGCGGCGACGGGCATGAATACGTTCAGCTCGAAGTTGCCCTGAGAGGCGGCCATGCCCACGGCCACGTCGTTGCCCATGACCTGTACGGCCACCATGGTGACGGCCTCGCACTGGGTGGGGTTCACCTTGCCGGGCATGATGGAGGAGCCGGGCTCGTTCTCGGGAATGTGAATCTCGCCCAGACCGTCCCGGGGGCCGGAGGCCAGCCAGCGCACGTCGTTGGCGATCTTCATCATGTCGCAGGCGGTCGCCTTGATGGCGCCGTGCGCGAAGACCAGCTCATCCTTGGAGGTCAGCGCGTGGAACTTGTTGGGCGCGGTGACGAAATCCTTGCCGGTCAGCTGAGTCACCTGCGCGGCCACGGCTTCGCCGAAGCCCTTGGGGGCGTTCAGGCCGGTGCCCACGGCAGTGCCGCCCAGCGCCAGTTCCTTCAGAGGCTTCACGGCCAGCTTCAGCAGCTCCGCGTCCCGCTCCAGAGAGGAACGCCAGCCGCTGATCTCCTGGCTGAACTTGATGGGCGTGGCATCCTGCAGATGGGTGCGGCCGGACTTCACAATGCCCTCGTTCTCCGCTTCCAGCTTCTTAAAGGTGGCCACCAGATGATCGATGGCAGGCAGCAGCTTGTCTTCGATGGCGATCACCGCGGAGATGTGCATCGCGGTGGGGAAGGTGTCGTTGGAGGACTGGCTCATGTTCACGTCGTCGTTGGGATGCACCAGCTTCTGGCCCGCCAGCTGATTGGCCCGGTTGGCCACGACTTCGTTGGCGTTCATGTTGGACTGGGTGCCGGAGCCGGTCTGCCATACCACCAGCGGGAAGTGGCCGTTCAGCTCGCCGGAAATCACCTCGTCGCAGGCGCGGGTGATGACGTCGGTCTTTTCATCGGTCATCTTTTCGGGCTTGAGCTGGTGGTTGGCCAGCGCGGCGGCCTTCTTCAGGATGCCGAAGGCGTGGATGATCTCGGCGGGCATGGTCTCGATGCCTACGCCGATCTCAAAGTTCTCGTGGCTGCGCTGGGTCTGAGCAGCCCAGAGACGGTCGGCGGGAACCTTCATCTCGCCCATAGAGTCATGTTCGATGCGGTATTCCATGGGAAAAACCTCCTTGCGGCTTGGAAATCAGATGTCCAGATTGCTGATGACGTCCTTCAGCACGGACGCGCTGTGCTGGAGCAGACCGGTCTCTTCCTCGGTGAGGGGAGCCAGCAGCTTGGAGTGTACGCCTTCCCAGCCCACGGTGTTCAGCACGCTGAGGCACACGTCGTCGATGCCGTATTCGCCGTGCATCATGGTGGAAACGGTCAGGGTCGTGTCCATGCCGTCCAGCAGGCACTTGCAGATGTGGCACACGGACACGGCCACGGCGTAGAAGGTAGCGCCTTTGCGGGCGATGACCCGTCCGCCGGACTTGCGGATGTACTGCTCCACGTCAGCGGTGTTCAGCTCGGGAGCCATGGACATGTCGCCCTCTACCTTGTTGCGGAATTCCGTGACGGGAATGTTGGAGATGTTGGCCAGACTCCACGGCACGAAAGAGGAATCGCCGTGCTCGCCGAAGACGTAGGCATGCACGTTGCTCTGGCTGATGTTGTAGTACTCGGACAGGCGGGCCTTCAGGCGGGCGGTGTCCAGAATGGTGCCGGAACCGATGATGTGGTTCTCCGGCAGGCCGGAGCGCTTGCACCACTGATAGGTCAGCACGTCGACGGGATTGCTGACGATGATGTACATGGCGTCAGACGCATATTTGGTGATCTGGGGCATGATGGACTTCATGATGTTCACGTTGGTCTGGGCCAGTTCCAGACGGCTCTGACCGGGCTTCCGGGCTACGCCGGAGGTAATGACCACGATGTTGGAGTTGGCGGCGTCCGGATAATCGCCCGCATAGACGCTGCAGTTGCTGGAGAACGGCGTGCCCTGCCGGATATCCAGCGCTTCGCCCAGCGCCAGCTCGTGGTTGATGTCAATCATGACGATGTCCTTGGCCAGATTCATGACAGACAGCGTATACGCGATAGTGGAACCGACCTTGCCCGCTCCGATGATCGTGATTTTGTTCATAAAAATAACCCCTTCCTTCGTGATTCGTCTTATTTTCCCGCAAAACGCGCTTTTTTGCAATAATCAATTTTATATATCCCTTATCAATAAGGATATGAACGATTTGAAAAAGCAAGCATTTTCAACGGTTGCAGCGTTATTCAGCCCTTCAAACTCTTTGCGGCCCGCCACATGGCGTGGCGGGCTTCGGACTGCGGTAGCCCTTCGGGCTGTCCTCGTCCTCGGTGCTGCGCACCCTTAAGCTGGTTTGCGGGAAACGTGCTGCGGCACAAGGGTTAGGGGCTCCGCCCCTATAACCCCGGCAGGAGGCAGTGCCTCCTGCACCTCCACTTTTTGCCCGGGTCAGCCCATGAGCTGCCGGTCGATGGCGGCGGCGGCGGCCTTGCCCGCGCCCATGGCCAGAATCACCGTGGCCGCGCCGGAAACGGCGTCGCCGCCGGCATATACGCCCGGCCGGGAGGTAAGCCCTGTGTCCGCATCGGCTACGATGCCGCCCCACTTCTGCGTTTCCAGCCCCTCGGTGGTGGATTTGATGAGCGGATTGGGCGAGGTGCCCAGCGCCATAATCACGCAGTCCATGGGCAGCTCCATCTCGCTGCCCTCCACCGGCACCGGACGGCGGCGGCCGGAAGCGTCAGGCTCGCCCAGCGCCATTTCCTGACAGCGGATGCTCCGCACCCAGCCCTGTTCGTCCGCCAGAATCTCCAGCGGATTGGTCAGGAAGCGGAACGCAATGCCCTCTTCCTTGGCGTGCTCCACCTCTTCCTTCCGGGCGGGCAGCTCGGCCTCGGTGCGGCGGTAGACGATTGTGACCTCCGCGCCCAGACGGCGGGCGCAGCGGGCCGCGTCCATCGCCACGTTGCCGCCGCCCACGACAGCTACCTTTTGTCCGTGCTGCACGGGGGTGGCGCTGTCGGGACGGTAGGCCTTCATCAGATTGATACGGGTCAAAAATTCGTTGGCGGAGTAAACGCCCTTCCAGCTTTCGCCGGGGATGCCCATGAACTTGGGCAGGCCCGCGCCGCTGCCGATGAACACGGCCTCGAAGCCGTATTCCTTTTGCAGCTCGTCGATGGTCAGGGTCTTACCGATGACCACGTTGGTCTCAATATCCACGCCCAGCGCCTGCAGGCTCTCGATCTCCCGGCGCACGATGCGCTTGGGCAGGCGGAACTCTGGGATGCCGTACACCAGCACGCCGCCCGCCAGATGCAGGGCCTCGAAGATGGTTACCGCATAGCCCTTCTTCGCCAGCTCTCCGGCGCAACTCAGGCCGGAGGGGCCGGAGCCGATCACAGCGACCTTGTGGCCGTTGGGCGCGGGCCGCGCGGGCTTCTCGGCGGCGTGATCGCTGTGCCAGTCGGCCACGAAGCGCTCCAGACGGCCGATGGCCACCGGCTCGCCCTTGATACCGCAGACGCAGCGGCTTTCGCACTGGCTTTCCTGGGGGCAGACCCGGCCGCAGACCGCAGGCAGGGACGTGGAGCGGGAAAGGATCTCGTAAGCGCCCTCAAAGTTGCGCTCGGCTACTTCATGGAGAAAGGCGGGAATGTTGATACTGACCGGGCAGCCGCCCACGCAGGGCCTGTTGCGGCAGTTCAGGCAGCGCCGGGCCTCGGAGACGGCCTGCTCCTCGGTGTAGCCCAGCGCCACCTCGTCAAAGTTGCGGCTGCGGACTTCCGGCTCCTGAACGGGCATGGGGGTCTTCTGCTTGGAGGGATTATGCATCGGTCTTCACCCCCTTGAAAAGGTTGCAGGCTTCTTCATAGGCATGACGCTCGAAATCCCGGTAGGCGGCGTTGCGGGCCATGGCCTCGTCAAAGTCGATCTCATGGCCGTCGAACTCCGGGCCGTCCACGCAGGCGAAGCGCATTTTGCCGCCCACGGTCAGGCGGCAGCCGCCGCACATGCCCGTGCCGTCGATCATGATGGGGTTCATGCTGGCCACGGTCTTCACGCCGAATTCCTTCGTCAGCTTGCAGACGAATTTCATCATGATCAGCGGCCCGATGGTGATGACCTCGTCGTACTGCTCGCCGCTTTCGATCAGCTTGCGTAGCGCGTCGGTCACAAGGCCCTTTTCGCCAAAGGAGCCGTCGTCGCTCATGGGAACAAAGCGGCTGCTGGACTGACGGAATTCCTTTTCCAGAATGACCAGATCCCGGCTGCGGAAGCCGACGATGGCGTGTACCTCGCAGCCCTGCTCATGCAGCTTTTTGGTCACGGGGTACGCGATGGCGCAGCCCACGCCGCCGCCGACCACGGCTACTTTTTTCAGGCCCTCGGTGTGCGTGGCGCGGCCCAGCGGCCCTACGAAGTCGTGGAGCCTATCGCCCGGCTTGAGATGGTTCAGTTTCTCCGTCGTTGCGCCTACCACCTGAAAAATAACGGTAACGCTGCCTTCCTCCCGGTCGAAATCCGCTACGGTCAGCGGGATCCGCTCGCCGTCCTCATCCGTCCGCAGAATGACGAACTGTCCGGGCTCGGCCTTGCGGGCGATCAGCGGAGCTTCCACCTTCAGCCGCGTGACCGTCGGGTTGAGCGCCTCCCGTTCCAGGATCCGATTCATGCGCATCAGTCTCCTTTAATCCATAAAAATTGCGATTTCGGGAAATGTTCCCGACTTCTAATTTCGATGTTTTTTTTCGAAACCCTGCCGTTTTTCGACAGAAAACGATGGAAGGAATGGAAAAAGCCAGACAGGACAAAACGCCCCGCGGTATTTCCAAACCGCGAGGCGTTTTCCATCGATATTATTCTTTTTCCCGCAGGGCCTTGCCCTCCAGAACCAGCTTATTCAGCTCGTCCATAAAGCTGGATACGTCGGTAAACTGCCGGTACACGGAGGCAAAGCGCACGTAGGCCACTTCGTCCAGCTGCTTCAGCTCGCCCATAACGGCTTCGCCGATGCGGCGGGAGGGAATTTCGTCCTCGCCTGCGGCGTAGACCTGCTTTTCCACCTTTTCGACGATGTTATCGATGTCCTTTATGCTGATGGGCCGCTTCTGGCAGGCGTGAATCAGGCCCTCCTTGATTTTGGAGGCGTTGAAGGGTTCCCGCCGCATGTCCTTCTTGACGACCATGATGGGCGAGGTCTCGATTTTTTCATAGGTAGTAAAGCGGCGGCCGCAGCGAAGGCATTCCCGGCGGCGGCGAATGGCGCTGCCTTCTTCCGTGGGGCGGCTGTCGATCACCTTGCTGTCCAGATAACCGCAGTATTGACATCTCATGAAACACACGCTCCCTGCTTGCCTGAATCCCATATTCATTATAATAGCAAGTTCAGGACGGGATTTCAAGGAAAAACTTGGAAAATAGCGTCAGGCGGCGGCAGAGGCCTTCTGCTTCTTCGCAACCGCGTACCAGATGAGGCCGATCACCAGACCCGCCAGCGCCGGGCAGATCCAGCCCACGCCCAGATCGTAGAAGGGCAGCGCCTTTTCGGCAAAGGCCACGGCGCCCCGCAGGTGCAGGGAGGCGATCATGCTCTCGGACAGCACGTCCGCGCCCAGCATGGCCTTGGCAAAGTCAAACAGAGCGGCCACAAGGGTAAAGCCGGTAACGGTGCTGTATACGATGCGGCTGTGGCCGAACAGATTTCCGAACAGACCCAGCAGGATCAGCGTAATGGCCAGCGGATAGAGGAACATCAGAACCGGCACGGAGCAGGCGATGATGGCGCTCAGACCCAGATTGGCGATGGCGAAGGAAACTACGCTGAAAATGACGGCCCAGGCCTTGTACTTCGGGCCTTGGGGAAAGAGCTGCACAAAGGTTTCGGCGCAGCTGGTCACAAGGCCCACGGAGGTCTTCAGGCAGGCCATGGTCACGGTCGCGGCCAGAATCCACACGCCTGCGTCGCCGAAGTAATACTGTGCCACCAGCGACAGCACCTCACCGCCGTTGGCGCAGGCAACGCCCGCTTCCTCCGCGATCACCCGGCACTGCACGCCCACCAGCGTCACGGCCAGATAGATCACGGCCATAATCAGGCAGCTGGACACGCCCGCTTTGACGGTACACATGGCCACATGCTCAGGCTTCTCCACGCCCAGCCCGCGGATGACGTTGATGACCACGATGCCGAACGCCAGACAGGCCAGCGCATCCATGGTGTTGTAGCCTTCCAGAAAGCCGGTGAAAAACGCCTGGTCCTGATAGGCACCCTGGGCCTCCAGCGCGGAAACGGCGGCGGTGGGGTTCACCAGCGCGGCGATCACCAGCACCGCCAGAAGCGCCAGGAAAATAGGGGTCAGGATCTTGCCCACATGGGTGAGGATCTTGCCGGGCTTGAGTGAGAACGCCAGCACGACGACGAAGAACACCAGCGAGAAGATCGCCAGCGCCAGCGACTGGCTGGAGCCCGCCGGCATCAGGGTCGCCACCGCTACGGTGAAGGGCGTGGTGGCGCAGCGGGGAATGGCAAAGAAGGGACCGATGGTCAGGTACAGCGCGCAGGTAAAGAAATAGCTGTACGGACGGCTGACCTTGGCGCTGAGTTCCATCAGGCCGTTGCTGCGGCTGATGCCCATAGCGGCTACGCCTAGAAGCGGCAGGCCTACACCGGTAATGACGAAGCCTATGATCGCCTGCCACATATTTTTTCCGGCGAGCTGTCCCATGTACGCGGGGAAGATCAGATTTCCCGCGCCAAAGAACAGGCCGAAGAGCATGGTAGCGATGAGCACGTTTTCCTTTTTTGTCAGCCGTTCTTTCATCCCGTTCACATCCTTGTGCATTATATTTGTAACAATATAACACCAATTCTGGCGGGACGCAAGGCCATTTCCGCCCATGTTCCGGGTGGAAAATTGTATTTATATTGTTTTTCTTTTCAGGGAAAAGAAAGGCCGTATTTGGGGGCATCGGCATCGTCTCTTGCGCTGCCGCTCATTTTCCCGTATAATGGCGGTGCCGTCTTCTTCATTTACTTTTATTTTTTATTCTGGACTGATTAGGAGGACTGCATCATTATGCAAAAGAAAGGGATGGTTTGGGTCATTGGAGCATCGGGCGGACTGGGCCGCGCTGCGGCGCAGGCCTTCGCCCAAAACGGATGGAGCGTGATCGCGGGGGCGCGCTCCTTTGCCGAGGGAACCTCTCCGCTGGGGGAGGGCGTGACCGTCCTTCCGTTGGACGTGACCAGCGAGGAAAGCTGCGCGGCCTTTGTTAAAAAGGCCCTCGGCGTGGAAAGCCGGGTGGATGTGCTGGTCTGCGCCGCGGCGCAGCTGGTGCTGGGCTCCTGCGAAAATACCACGGTGGACGAGCTGGACCGGCTGCTGAACGTCAACGTGCTGGGCACGGTGCGGATGGTTCAGCGGGCGCTGCCCCTGATGCGCAGGCAGAAAGGCGGAAAAATGATTCTGTTCTCATCGATCAACGGGCTTCTGGGCATTCCGTTCCAGAGCGCCTATACCGCCAGCAAGCACGCATTGGAAGGGTACGCCGAATGTCTGGCTATGGAAACCGCGGATTTCGGCATTCAGGTCTGTCTGGTAGAGCCGGGCGACCATCGGGGCGGCAGCAGCCACACCCGTCTTCACGCCAAAAATGAAACGAACACCGTTTACCAGAAGGCGTATGAAAACACCTGCGCCATCATTCATCACGACGAAGAAAACGGCCTCTTTCCGGACCGGCTGGGCCGGAAGATCGTGCGGAACGCCCAGCGACGGCATATGCGCTTCCGTCTGAGGGTCGCCAAGCCCGACCAGCATCTGGCCGTGCTTTTGCATACCCTTCTTCCCGCCAGCCTGAATCGGAAAATTCTCTGTTCCTATTATCGTGCTCATCTCTGAGACAAGTCTCTGAAGGTACATTCTGAGGAGGAAAAAAATTGAATTCATCTTACGCTTTGGAGCACAACTGTGCTCTTCTTGAGCAATCCAAAACGCTGGAGACCCTGTTCCGCCTGACCTGCGGCCACGGGGACGCGGACGCGGCCCTGTTTTTGGAAAACGGCGAGGAAAAGCGCTGGTCCTACTGGCAGTACGAGGCCATGACCCGGCAATACGCGGCCTGTCTGAGCCGCGCCTTTCCCGGGGAGGGGTACATCGCCCTTTCGGTGGATACGTGCAAGGAGTGGTTTCCCCTGTTCTGGGGCGTGATCCTGTCCGGCCGCAACGCCCTTCTGATCGACGCGGCCTGCGCCGACGATACAGCTCTGCGGCTTCTGCGGGAGGCCGACTGCCACGCCATTGTCACCCAGCGGCGGCGCAGCCTGCCGGAAACCGTTCAGGCGCTGGATTTCGCCGCGCTGGCGGAGCAGGCGGCCGCCGAACCGGAGGACGGTTTCCGCCCCGGTGCGTTCGGCCAGTGCGTGGCCCTGTGCACCAGCGGCACCACGGGCCAGAGCAAGGTTTTCGTCTACGACGGCGAAGCCATCGCCGAGCAGGTGCTCAACTCCAAGCTGATCTATGAGGAAAACCGCCGCATTGTAGAGGAAGCCAACCGCCGTTCGCTGGCGTTTCTGCCCTTCCATCACGTGCTGGGCTTTATGGTCAATCTGCTCTGGTGCAGCTTTCTGGGGTACGCCACCATCTACCTCAAGGACCGCACGCCTAAAACCATTCTGGAAACCTCCCGCCGCTTCCAGCCGGAGCTGGTCGTAGCCGTCCCGCTTCTGGCCAACAACCTCTGCAACTCCCTGCGCAAGCAGGTGGCCAAAGAGAGCCGCACGAAGCGGGCCTGGTTCGCATCGGCAAAGAATCTCAGCCTGAACCTGCAGCGCATCGCGCCGGAGGCGGGCCTGTGGTTTGCGGAGAAGATCCTTTTCCGCCGCATAACGAAGAACCTGCTGGGCACGGAGATTCAATGCATCATTCTGGGCGGGAGCCACACGCCGCAGGAGCAGCTGAAGCTGCTCAACGCTCTGGGCTACTATACTGTCTGCGGCTTCGGCATGACGGAGACCGCCGTCACCAGCGTGGAAATGAGCAAGCGTCTGAAGAAGCGGGTCAGCGGTTCCGTGGGCAAGCCGCTGCGCAGCGTGGAATACCGGCTGAAGGAGCCGGAAACGGGCCGCGTCCGCCGGGGCGAAATGCTCATCCGCGGCAAGACCGTCCACACCGGCCGCCTGCACGAAGGCGAGATGCTGCCCCCGGAGACGCTGGAGGACGGATGGTATCCCACCGGCGACATCGTCCGGCTGAAGCGGGGCGACCGGGTGTTTATCGAGGGCCGCAGCAAGGAAGTCATCATCAACGAATCCGGCGAGAACGTGTACCCGGATGAATTGGAAGAAACCTTCTCCGGGCTGGAAAACGTGCGGCAGTATACCGTGCTGGGACTGAAAAAGCCCGGAAAGGATCAGCATTACGAGGACATTGCGCTGGTGATGAACGTAGGCGGCGACTACAGCGACGCTCAGGCCATGGAAATGCTGCGGGGCCGGGTGGCCCAGCGCAACCGGAAGCTGCCCGCCGTGAAGCGGCTGACCCGGGTTTTGATTACCCCGGAGGAGCTGCCCATGGTCAACGGCATCAAGGTGAAGCGCATCGCCCTTCGGGAGATGATCGCCCAGAACCGTCTGCCCTGCCGGGAGCTTTCCCTGAACGGCGCGCTTCCGCAAGAGGCCGAGCCAAAGGAACAGCCGGACGGCAGCGCAGCAGGACAGGACGACGAGATTCGCAGCGCCGTGCGCAGGCTCTATGCCGAAGCGCTGGAAGTGCCGGAAAGCAGCTTCGGCGACAGCGAGCACTTCATCGACGATCTGGGCGGCGACAGCCTGCAGGTATTGTCCCTCTCCCTGAAGGTGGAGGAAATGTTCGGCGTGATGCTCTCCGCCGAGGAATACGGCCAGTGCACCACGGTAAACGATCTGACCCGAGTCATCCGGAACCATCTGAACGGCGTCACGGACGAAAAAACAGAGGAAGTTGAAGCCGTCACGCCCATCACCCGCTTTGAAGATGCGCCGGAATATCAGGCCTTTGCCAAACGGCAGCAGGCGCTGAACGCCTCCGGCGAGGGCAATCCCTATTTCGTCTGCCACGATTCCCCCCTGAAGGACACCAGTCTGATGGCCGGGCAGGAGGTACTGAACTTCGGCAGCTACAACTACGTGGGCATGAGCGGGCGCAAGGAAGTGCAGGAGGCCGCCAAGGCCGCCATTGACCGCTACGGCACCAGCGCCAGCGGCAGCCGTCTGCTGGCAGGCGAAAAAAGCCTGTATCAGGAATTAGAACGGGAAATCGCCGACTGGAAGCACGCCGAGGACGCGCTGGTCTGTGTCGGCGGGCACTCCACCAACGTGACGGTGGTGGGCAATTTCTGCGGCAAGGGCGATCTGATCGTCTACGATGCGCTGGCGCACAACTCCATCGAGCAGGGCTGCCGGCTGAGCCGGGCCGTTTCCAAGCCCTTCCCCCACAATGACCCCGAGGCGCTGGAAAACATCCTGAAGGTACACCGAGCGCATTTCGCCAAGGTGCTGATCGTCATCGAGGGCGCGTACAGCATGGACGGCGACATCGCCAACGTGCCCGCCTTTGTGGCCCTGAAAAAGAAGTACGGCTGCTTCCTGATGGTGGATGAAGCCCACAGCGCCTGCGTCATCGGCGAGACCGGCGGCGGCGTGGACGAGTATTTCCATTTGGAGCCTACGGACGTCGACATCAAAATGGGCACACTTTCGAAGGGATTGGGCACCTGCGGCGGCTATCTGGCAGGACGGGAGTGTCTGATCGAATACCTGCGCTACAACCTGCCGGGCTTCGTTTTCAGCGTGGGCATCTCTCCCGCGCTGGCGGCGGGCACGCTGGAAGCCATCCGGCAGCTCCGGCACAATCCGGCCATCATGGCGGACCTGCGGCGAAACATCCGCTGCTTTGCCGAGTGCGCCCAAAAGCACGGCTTTGACATCTGTCTGGCAGGCGAAACCGCCATTCTGCCCGCACTGGTGGGCAAGGACGAGGACGCCTTTGCCCTGAGCAACGAAATGCGCCGCCGAGGCGTATTCGTCCCCCCGGCCGTATTCCCCGCCGTGCCCAGAAACAAGGCCCGCCTCCGCTTCTGCGTTATCAGCGAGCACAGGCCCGAGCAGATCGAGCGGGCGCTGGACGTGCTGGAAGAAGCCGCCGAGGCCCTGCACATCACCCTTCCCCGGCGGCAGGGGTAGTACCCCTGCACCCCACACCGCGCCCGTTTCTGGCAGGGCGATGCCCTGCACCCAATACCGCGCCACAGGGCGCGGGGCTGCTCGGGAGACATGCGGCTTGACCGTGAAGCTACCGCCGCTCGGCGACCGGCCTCGCGGCTCGCGGGTCTGGCAGGGCGATGCCCTGCACCCAATACCGCGCCACAGGGCGCGGGACTGCTCGGGAGACATGCGGCTTGACCGTGAAGCTACCGCCGCTCGGCGACAGGCCTCGCGGCTCGCTTAAAAAGGCCAGCGTGAAATCAAACTCACGCTGGCCTGTTGCAATGCAAAAATATTTATGCCACACCGAAGCATCCCAACCTGAAAAGGGTAAGCTTGCCCTACGCCGACTGCGCCGAAGCAAAGCGGCGATAGGCAGCGGAGGGAAAAAGGCCCGCCCATTTTGGCGGCGGAAAAAGGTGAGCTCCGAGCGCGCACGATAGCATGCGGAAGCTGGCCAACTCCGCTGCGCGCGACATAGCGAGCCCCGCCGTCAAAATGGGCAATAAAGGGCTTTTTCCCGGAGTCGCCGTGCCGCTGGCTTTCTTT
>SFGO01000075.1 GCA_004556545.1 Clostridiales bacterium | reverse complement strand
TGCGCGGGAGACTTCCTCCAGTACCCACCGGAACACCCCTTCGATCACTTCCGCAGTAAAGCGGTGACAAAACGCATAGCTGATCGTCGCAAAATGCGGAAGCGGCTGCGACATGGTATATCCCAGAAACCAGCGATACGCCACATTCACTTCCGCGTCTTTCATCGTTTGCCGAAGCGAGCGTATTCCGAACAGATGCTGAATCAGCACCAGCTTGAACAGTGCCACCGGATCGCAGCTGGGGCGGCCATTGTCCTCGCAGTACAAATCCTCCACCAGATCGTAGATGTGCGTGAAATCCACTGCCGCGTCGATTTTTCGCAGCAGATGAGCCTTTGGCACCAGCATATCCACACACAGCATCTCGATTGCCTGCCGCTGTTCTTGCTCTCTCTTCAGCATCTTCATCACCTGCTCCTATTATTATCACCTATTATATCAAAAAAGGCCGCGATTCGCGACCTTTTTTGACAGACTGAGGCGCGGCTTTTGCAGCCGCGCCTCAGCCTGTCGAAAAACCCAAAGTTGGCCGTCAGCGCCCGCAAACAGCGCTACGCTGGTTTGCGGGGAAAGTGCTGCGGCGCAAGGGTTAGGGGCTCTGCCCCTATAACCCCGGCAGGAGGCAGTGCCTCCTGCACCTCCACTTTTTTGACACTCTGAGGCGCGGCTTTTGCAGCCGCGCCTTTGGCATTCCGATCATATGGACTATGATTGATGATTATTGTTTCAAAAAGCGATTGTTTTGCAGATATTCCTCTCGGGTTATTTCTAATTGAACGCAACCGTCAAGCGTATTCGTTTCTCTGAAACCCGCTGATTTGTGGAGGCGGTAGGCTGCATCGCGAGTTGTTTCAAAATCGTTGTGCAATCGGGACACATTACCGCTCCTGAAGGCTCGATCCATTAACAGGCGAAGGCCTTGCTTGCCATAGCCCTTTCCTCTTTCCGGCGCGTAGATCACGATGCCCATATCACACCAGTTCTGTTTGGGGTTATCATGATAATTGACGTCGCCCACGAATACGCCGTCGCTTTTTCTTTGCAGGAATGCATAGAACCGCTGCGGCTCTTTCCCAATCCAGTTTTTCTGAAGATTCAGCCACTCGGATTCTGGTTCCGGAATACATCCATCCGGCGGAAACCACGGCGCGTTGTAAGCCATGGTTTCCGGATCAGACATCATCTGTATATAAAACCATCCATCCTCCTGATTGGGAATGTACAACTGCAAGTCGTCCGCCATTCTCTTCTTTTCTCCTTTAAGTTTAACCATTTGGAATTCAATGTGATTGATGGTTGTTTCTGATATTCATGTACATATATTCAGGTTTCTCTCTCAAGCGATTATTTCTTTCTTTTCGTAAACCTGTCAATCACATGGTCTGCCCAAAAAGAAATAAAGAAATCAGCGATTTCCGCAAACAGATCAACGATAAAATCCATCATGGAAAGCTTCCTCCAGATGCCGCTCTTTTCCCTCTGCCGACCTCATTTTATCATAGTTCCGGTTCAAAGACAACCACCCCATTTTGCCGGGCACGCTTTTTCGTGCTATAATAGCGGCGGAGGAACCCATACGGGCAAAGGGGGAAAAGAAGGATGCTGGGACTGAAACGGGGAACGGTTCTGCTGGCGCCTCATGAGAAAAGCTGGGAAACCTACGCTGCGGAAACCATGGACAGGCTTCGGGCTATTTTGGGGGATCGGGCCGTGGAGATGCAGCACGTGGGCAGCACCGCCGTCCCGGCGATTCAGGCCAAGCCGATCGTGGATCTGGCGGTGGCCGTTCGGCAGCTTTCGGACGTGGAGCCGCTGTTCCCCGCGCTGGAAAAGCAGGGCTTTTATCACGCGGCGCACTGTGATGACGAAGGACAGATTTTGCTGGTCTGTGGCGATCTGGAAGCAGATATCCGCACCTGCCATATTCACGTGGTGCGGGCGGAAAGCATGGAATGGCGCAATTATTTGAATTTTCGGGATTATCTGAATTTCTACCCGAAGAAGGCGGCGGAATATGAAGCCCTGAAAAAGGAGCTTCAGCAGCGCTTTCCCAACGACCGCAAGGCCTACACCGAGGGCAAGGCGGAATGGATCGCCTATGCGCTGCGCAAGGCGCTGGTCTGGTCTTTTCTGGGGGAGCGGGTTCATGCGGAAATGGACCGGCCCCTCGGAACGGAGCATCCCAAGCACCCTGGGCTGTATTATCCCATCAACTACGGCTATCTGCCCGGCGTGGTGGGCGGCGACGGGGAAGAGCTGGACGTGTACGTGCTGGGCGTTCAGGAGCCGCTGGAAACCTTTGACGGCCGGGTGATCGGCATCATTCACCGGCAGGATGACAACGAGGACAAGCTGGTAGCCGCGCCGGACGGGATGATTTTCGATCAGGCGCAGATCGCGCAGCAGGTGTTCTTTCAGGAACAATATCATTGCAGTCAGGTGGAGCCGCTGTACCATCACTCCTGCGGCGTGATTCCCTTCCGGCGAGGCGAAAAGGGCTTCGAATACCTGCTGCTGCTTCAGCGGGAGTCCAATACATGGAGCTTCCCCAAGGGCCATCAGGAAATGGGGGAGACCGAGCGGGAAACGGTGCTGCGGGAAACGCTGGAAGAGACGGGCTGCCGGGTGGAACTGGCGGACGGCTTCCGGCAGGAGATCACCTATGCGCTGAAGGAACGGAAGGGACAGAAGCGGGTCACGCTGTTTCAGGGCCGTCTGGAGGGCGAACTGTCCCTGCGGCAGGAGGAGATCGTCACGGCCCGCTGGATGAACGCCGAACAGGCACTGTCCCTGCTGCATCAGGGCTATCGGCCCATTCTGGAAAAAGCGGAGCGCTTTTTGTCAAAACAGGGCTAAGAAGACAAAATTTCCCCTTCTCCGGCAAAAACCCGCCGGGGAAGCCCTTGTATTTCCTTTGGTGATGTGGTATACTGACCCTGCCTTTCATTCGAAGGCAGGTTTCTGGTACCATTTCGACGAAGGATACAGAAAGAAGGGTTTTCGAAAAGAGTGGGTATCGCTTTCCTTTTCTGCTTGAGGGCAGCTGACAGCATCGCGGCCGGCATGGGAGTTCCCGGGTCGTTGTTTGCAAGCCGCAAAAGCGAAAGGTTGTAAGCGATAACGGCCGCTTTTTTTGTTGCGTTCTTCCTGTTTCCGCTAAACAGAACACTACCGGAGGATGAATGACGGATGGCAAAGAAGAAAATGACCGCCTCCCGCAGCGCCGTGCAGGATGTGGAACGGCTGGCCCAGCAGCTGGCCGACGAACAGGGCGTGGAGCTGGTAGAGGTCTCCCTGCAGAAGGAAAGCCGGGGCAAGTGCCTGCTGGTGTTTATTGACCGGGAGGGCGGCATCAGCCTTGACGACTGCGAAAAATATCACCGTGCCCTGCAGCCGCTGGTGGACGATGTGGATTACGACATCATGGAGGTGTCCAGCGCCGGGATGGATCGTCCCATCAAGACCCGCCGCGATTTTGAGAAAAACCGGGACGCGCTGGTGGAAGTCCGCCTGTTTGCCGCCCAGAACGGCTCCAAGCTGTTTCAGGGCCTTTTGAAGGATTTTACCGACGAGCAGGTCGTTCTTCAGCCTGCGGAGGGCGAAGAGCTGACCTTCCCCCGCAAGGCCGTGGCCATTGTCAAACCGATCATCGACTTTGACGAGGACGATCTTCCCGAAGGCGGAGAAGCGCTGGACGGCGATTTTTCCGAGATGGAATTTGAATAAAAAAACAGATCGAAATATCATGAAACAGGAGTAAGAAGCAATGAGGGTTACGAAAAAGAATCAGCAGCAGAACGGACACCGGGAGATCGTGGACGCGGTCAAAGCGCTGTGCGCAGAAAAGGACATCGAGCCGGAGATTCTCTTTAATGCCATCGAAGAGGCCATGAAGGCCGCTTATCGGAAGAACGTCTCCCGGGAGGAGAACGCGCCCAGCAACCTGTCCGTCACCATGGACCGCAATACCGGCGACGTGCATGTGTTCGCCCGCAAGACCATCACCGACGAGCTGGAGGATCCCGCCAACCAGATCACGCTGGAAGAGGCGCAGAAGATCCGCCCTGACTACCGGATGGGCGATATTGCCGAGATCGACGTGACCCCCAAGGGCTTCCTGCGCACCGCCGCCCAGACCGCCAAGCAGGTTATCATGCAGCGCATCCGCGAAGCGGAGCAGGGCCGCATCTATGAGGAATACTCCGATAAGGAAAACGAGATCCTCACCGCCATCGTGCAGCGGGTGGAGCCCAAGGGCGTGTATGTGGAGCTGGGCCGCACGGAGGGCATCATGGAGCCCAGCGAATATATGCCCGGCGAGGAATATCACATCGACGATCATATTAAAGTATATGTGCTGGAAGTGAACCGCACCGGCCGGGAAATGCTCCACGGGCCGCAGGTTCGCGTCAGCCGGATCCATCCCGGTCTGGTGAAGCGGCTGTTTGAGATGGAAGTGCCTGAAATCGCCGCGGGCGTGGTGCAGATCAAGTCCATCGCCCGGGAAGCCGGAAGCCGCACCAAGATGGCCGTGCATTCCACCGATATCACCATCGATCCCGTAGGCGCGTGCGTCGGCCCCCGGGGCAACCGCGTGGAAAAAGTGGTGGATGAACTGAAGAACGAAAAGATCGACATCATCAAGTGGTCTGCCGATCCCGCCGAATTCATCGCCAACGCGTTGAATCCCGCCCACGTGCTCAGCGTGTTTGTTTCCGATACGGAAAAGGCCTGCCGCGTGGTGGTGCCGGACAACCAGCTGAGCCTGGCCATCGGCAAGGAGGGCCAGAACGCCCGTCTGGCCGCCAAGCTCACCGGCTGGCGCATCGATATCAAGAGCCAGAGCCAGGCCGCCGAAATGTTCGACCTGCCGGTGGACGATCAGCCGATGGAAGAAAATCTTGCCATGGGCTATCAGGCGCTGTACAATGAGCCTGCCTCTCCGGAAGCCATGGCCGAGTCCGGCCTGCCGGAGCTGCGCGACCTGCCGCTGGAGCTGAGCGGCGAAGACGAGGACGACGACACGCTGTAAGCCGTCCGCGCCTGAATCCATGGGAACAAAGGAGGGCCTTCGGATGCCTGTGAAGCCGAAGAAAATTCCGATGCGCATGTGCGTGGGCTGTCGGCAGATGAAGCCCAAAAAAGAACTGCTGCGCGTGGTGCGCTCGCCGGAGGGCGAGGTCAGTTTGGATCCGACCGGCAAAAAGCCCGGCCGGGGCGCGTACTGCTGCTACAGCGCCGACTGCCTGAAACGGGCGCTGAAGCAGGGCCAGCTGGATCGCCAACTGGAAGTCAAGCTGACGCCCGAAGTCAATCAGGGTCTGACGGACACCATGAACCGGCTGCTGGAGGGAACGAAGGCATGAACGAGACGGCAGAGGAAAGAGCGTTGTCCTTTCTGGGCCTGTGCATGCGGGCCGGTCAGGTGGTCAGCGGCCAGGAGGCCTGCGTCGCCGCCATTCGCAGCGGAGAAAGCGCGCTGGCGCTGTTGGACGCAGGGGCTTCCGAAAACACGCTGAAGCGGGTGGAGGACGCCTGCGCCAGCCATCAGGTGCCGCTTTACCGCATCAGCCCCGGCTCGCTGGGGCATGCCATCGGCAAACCGGGGCGAATGGTGATTTCCGTCCCCGCCGGACGGATGGCCGAAAAGCTCCTGACTTATTTTCAGGAACATTGACAGTCCCTGCGGACTGTAAAATACATGGGGGTGCAAGGGGTACATGACCAAAGTAAAGCTCAAGGATGCCACCAGGGAACTGCTGAAGGGCGCCGAAGAAACGCTGAGCAAGCTGTCCGGCATGCGCAAGAGCGCGGACGCGCTGGCCCAGCTGGCCAAAAAGCAGGAAAACCAGTTTGCCCGGGAGGAGGAGCGCCGCCGCGCCGAGGAAAAACAGGCCGAGCAGGAGCGGCTGCTGAGTCAGCACGCCAAGGCGTTCACCATGCCTGATACGGACGACGAGCCCAAGCCCGCCGCCGCACCGGCTGCCCCCGCGCCCAAGACGGAGGAAAAGCTCGTCGAAAAAGCGCCTGTGAAGGCCGAGAAACCCGAAACCCCTGAAAAGCCCGCTGCTCCCGCCAAGACGGAAGCGCCGGAGCCCAAAAAGGAAACGCCCCCCGCGCCGAAGGCGGAAGCAAAGCCCGCCCCGGCGGAAGCCCCCAAGGCAAAGGAAGAAAAGAAGGAGCCTGCTCCCGCACCCGTGAAGCAGGAGGAGAAACAGCCTGTGCAAAAGCCGGAAGAAAAACAAAAGGTTCAGGAAGAAAAGAAGCCCGCTCCCGCCGCTGCCCCCCAGACGGCGAAGGAGCCTGTGGTCAAACCCGAAAAGCCCGTTCAGGCCGCGCCCGCCCCGGCGCAGCCTGCCGGTGGAAAACCCGCTCCCCAGCAGCATGCCGCTCCGGCGCAGCCCGCTGCGGCGCGCCCGGCGGCTCAGAAGCCTGCTCCCGCATCCCAGCAGGCTCCCCGGCCTATGCAGCAGCAGGCCCGTCCCGTTCCCCAGCAGGGCGCTCGTCCCGCTGGCAACGGCCCCCGTCCTGCCGGCCCCTATGGCCGTCCCGCGAACCCGCAGGGCCCCTATGGCCGTCCTGCCAATCCGCAGGGTCCGTATGGCCGTCCCGCGAATCCGCAAGGCCCCTATGGCCGTCCTGCCAATCCGCAGGGCCCCTATGGCCGTCCCGCGAACCCGCAAGGCCCCTATGGCCGTCCTGCCAATCCGCAGGGCCCGTATGGCCGTCCTGCGAACCCGCAAGGCCCCTATGGCCGTCCCGCCAATCCTCAGGGCGGAGCGCAGCGTCCTGCCGGCGGCTTTGGCCGTCCCGCAGGCGGCGGAAACCGTCCTCCCATGGGCGGCGGACGCTCCAAGCCCGCGCCCGATCTGGCTCCCGTGATGGAGAAGGAGCGGGTCAGCAACTACGATCCCAACAAGAAAAACTACGTCCGTCAGCATGACCCGGAGCGTGTGGCCAAGAACCGCAAGCAGCTGGCCCGGGATCAGTTCAACGGCTTTGATGACGATGTGGTGCGCGGCGGCCGCCGTGCCCGGGTGAAGAAGCCCAGCGCCCAGCAGCTGATGGCTCCCATCAAGATCGAAAAGGCCTCCATGACCGCCGAAACCATCACCGTCAAGGATCTGACCGAGCGCATCGGCAAGCCCGCCGGCGAGATCCTGAAGAAGCTGCTGATGCTGGGCGTGATGGCCAATATCAACAGCGAGCTGGATTACGATACCGCCAGCCTGGTCTGCAGCGACTTCGGCGTAACGCTGGAGCTGAATCTGGCCAAGACCGCTGAGGACGATCTGAAAGAAACCGACTTTGAGGACAACGAGGAAGATCTGGTCACCCGGCCCCCGGTGGTCACCATCATGGGCCACGTCGACCACGGCAAGACCTCCCTGCTGGACTACATCCGTCATTCTCACGTGACCGCCGGTGAAGCGGGCGGCATTACCCAGCACATCGGCGCGTATACCGTCACCATCGACGGCCGCGTGATCACCTTCCTGGATACCCCCGGCCATGAGGCCTTCACCGCCATGCGCGCCCGCGGCGCCATGTGCACCGACATTGCCGTGCTGGTGGTGGCGGCGGACGACGGCGTGATGCCCCAGACCGTCGAAGCCATCAACCACGCCAAGGCCGCCGAAGTGCCGATCATCGTGGCTATCAACAAGATGGATAAGCCGGGTGCAAGCCCCGAGCGCATCAAGCAGGATCTGACCAACTACGGTCTGGTCTGCGAGGACTGGGGCGGCGATACCATCATGGTGCCCGTCAGCGCCCTCACCGGCGAAGGCGTGGATAACCTGCTGGAAATGATCCTGCTGGAAGCGGATGTGCGCGAGCTGCGCGCCAACCCCAACCGCTTGGCCAAGGGCGTTATTATCGAAGCCAAGCTGGATAAGGCCCGCGGCCCGCTGGCCACCGTCCTTCTGCAGAACGGTACGCTGCATGTGGGCGACAACGTGGTAGCCGGTCTGGCCAGCGGTCGCGTCCGCGCCATGGTCAACGACAAGGGCGAGCGCGTGAAGTCCGCCGGGCCTTCCATGCCTGTGGAGATCTCCGGCTTCACCGATGTGCCCAGCGCGGGCGACGAAATGATGGCTGTGGAAGACGATCGTCTGGGCCGTCAGGTGGTAGAGGAACGCCGCGACAAGCTGAAGGCCGCCCGTGTGGCTTCGTCCGCCAAGGTGTCGCTGGATAATCTGTTCAGCCGCATCGACCAGAGCAAGATGACCACCCTGAACCTGATCGTCAAGGCAGACGTGCAGGGCAGCGTGGAGGCCGTCAAGCAGGCGCTGGAGAAGCTCAGCAACGATCAGGTGCGCGTCCGCGTGCTGCACAGCGCGGTAGGCGCTGTCACCAAGGACGACGTGAACCTGGCCTCCGCGTTCGACGCGATCATCATCGGCTTCAACATCCGCCCGGACAACAACGCCAAGGAAGCGGCGGAGCGCGAGGGCGTGGATATCCGTCTGTACCGCGTAATCTATCAGGCCATCGAGGATATCGAGAAGGCCATGAAGGGCCTGCTGGCTCCCGAATACAAGGAAGTCCTGCTGGGCCATGCGGAGGTGCGCAACACCTTCCGCATCACCGGCGCGGGCACCGTGGCGGGCTGCTATGTGCAGGACGGCAAGATGCAGCGCAATGCGCAGGTACGTCTGCTCCGCGACAACATTGTGGTTTTCGAAGGCAAGCTGAACAGCCTGAAGCGCTTCAAGGACGACGCGAAGGAAGTGGCCGCGGGCTACGAGTGCGGCATCAGCTTCGACGGCTACAACGACATCAAAGAGGGCGATGTGATCGAGTGCTTCATCATGGAAGAGATCGAGCGCTGACCCCATGGGGCAGTGTCGGCTTGATCCTGCCGCCTTCGGCCTGCGAGCCTGGAAAGGCAGCGGCTTCGTGAGCAGATGAGTAGACAAAGAAGCTTCGGATTGCCCAGGGAAAAGCTTTCTGCGTGAAGCATGAATTGCATGTTTGCTTATTTTGGCCGCGCGATGCGCGGCCAATTTTGGAATAGGGGAAAGGCTGGGCCTTCCCTGCCGGGACTTTGACTGGCAAAGGAGGAAACGCATTGAGTTATCAGCGTATTGACCGCATCAGCGAGCAGGTTCGCCGGGAGGTGGATCGCATCATCCGGGAGGATCTGTCCGACCCGCGCATTCAGGGCACCTACAGCGTGACCCGGGCGGACGTGACCCGCGACCTGCGCTATGCCAAAATTTACGTCAGCATTCTGGAAGAGGAAAACCGTAAGCCCATGATGGCCGCGCTGAAAAAGGCCGCCGGATTTGTGCGGCACCAGCTGGGCGAGCAGATGATTATCCGGTACGCGCCGGAGATTCTTTTTGAGCTGGACAACAACATCGAATACGGCATCCATATCGCGTCGGTGCTGAAGCAGGTACAGGCGGATGAAGAGGCCGGGGAGGCTTCCGATGAGGGAACCGACGAGGAATGATCCGCCGGAGACGCTGCTGCACCAGCTGCGTCAGGCCGGGGAAGCGGTGCTTTTCTGTCACGTAGCGCCCGATGGGGACACGCTGGGCAGCGCCCGGGCGCTGGAACTGCTGCTGAACCAGCTGGGCTGGCGCACGTCCCTTGCGGTGGATGGAGAGCTTCCTGCCCGGCTGGGCTTTCTTCCCGGGCTAACGCTTGGCCGCACGGAGGAGGTTGGATTGCCCGAAAATGCCGTGGCGATCGCGGTGGACGTAAGCAGTCCCGATCGGCTGGGAAAAGCGGAAGCACAGTATAACGCCGCCGCGCGCCGTTGGGTCATCGATCATCACGGCACCAACCCCTGCTTTGGCCAGATCAACTGGGTGGAGGGGGATGCGCCCGCCACGGCCATTCTGGTGAACCGGCTGTACCGGGCGCTGGGCGTTCCGCTGAGCAGGGAAGCGGCCATTTGCCTGTACACGGCGCTTTCCACCGATACGGGCAATTTTGTGTACGACAGCGTTAACGACGAATGCTTCGAAGTGATGGCCGGTTTGATGGAGGCCGGACTGCCCCTTGCGGAGATCAGCCGGGTGCTGTTCCGGGAAAAGCGGGCGGACTTTGTCCGGCTGCTGGGCGTGACGCTGCCGTCTCTGCGGGTGACGGACGAAGGCCGCGTGGCGGGACTGTGTACATCGCTGGAGCAATTCCGGCAGAATGGGCTGAATCCGGCGGAAACCGAGGGCGTCGTGGACTATGCCATTGACATTCAGGGCGTTCGAATGGCCTATTACCTGCACGAGCAGGAAGAAAATGTGGTGAAGGGCAGCTTCCGGGCGCTGCCGCCCTATCGGGTCGATCAGGCGGCGCGGCGTTTCGGCGGCGGCGGTCATCCGCAGGCAGCGGGCTTCACGCTGCGCATGCCTATAGCTCAGGCAGTGAAAGAAACGGAAGCGGCGCTGCATCAGGCGTTGGAGGAGCAAAAAGATTCATGAGTGAAGCAAAAAAGCCCCTCTGCGGCTTTCTGAATATCCTCAAGCCGCCGGGAATGACTTCCTCTCAGGTGGTAGGCTACGTGCGCTGGCTGCTGAACGGGGCCAAGGTAGGCCATGGGGGAACGCTGGATCCGGAAGCCTCCGGCGTGCTGCCGCTGATGGTCGGCAAAGCGGCCCGGCTGTTCGATTATATGCAGGAGAAGGAAAAGGTCTACGTGACGGAGGCCGCGTTCGGCGCGTCTACAGATACACAGGACGCGCAGGGGCAGGTGCTTGCCACGGGAACCGATTACCCGGACGAGGCGGCGCTGCGGGCGGTGATCCCTTCCTTTACGGGGCAGCTTTGGCAGCGTCCGCCCATGTACAGCGCTTTGAAGCAGGACGGGCAGCGCCTGTATGAGCTGGCTCGGAAGGGCCGGACGGCGGAGATCCCCAAGCGGGAGGTCACGGTGCATTCGCTGGAATGCGAGGGCATGACGGAGAACCATGGCGCGCTGCTGAAGGTGCGCTGCTCCAAGGGCTTTTACGTCCGCACCCTCTGTAACGATCTGGGCGAGGCGCTGGGCTGCCCCGCGCATATGCGCTTTCTGCTCCGGACGGAAAGCGGTGTCTTTACGCTGCAAACGGCGGTCACGCTGGAACGTCTCCGTCAGGCCAAGGAAGACGATAGGATCGATCCATTGCTGCTGCCCCCGGAGACGGTGCTGCGGCACCTGCCGTGGCTGGATACGCCCGCCCGGCTGGAAAAGCCGCTGCGCAACGGCGGCAGGCTGCCGGTATCCGCCTTTCCGGACGGAGAAAAGGTGCCGGAGGGCGGAGACGCCTGCCTGTGGCTGGCGGGCGAGCTGACAGCAGTGGCCCGCCGTCAGAACAACGAATGGAAGATTCGCACCTGGCTGGGCGAATGAGGGGAAAAAGATGAAGGTCATTCTCAACGGAAAACACAGGGAAGAATCCAGCGTACTGGCGCTTGGCATGTTTGACGGGGTGCATATCGGCCATCAGGTGCTGCTGGAGCGCGCCCGGACGCTGCATTTGCGTTACGGAGCGCCGGTGGTGGTCTGCACCTTTGCCCGGCATCCCATGGAACTGATTGCGCCCGAAAAGGCTCCCCGGCTGCTGACCACGCTGGAAGAGCGGATCTCGCTGATCTCTCACGCCGGAGCGGACGTTTTTCTGGCCATGCCCTTTGACGAGCAGATGCGGGACCAGCCGCCGGAATGCTACGTCGGCGAACTGGTGCGCCGTCTGCATCCCAAAGCCATCGTCTGCGGCTACAACCACAGCTTCGGCGCAGGCGGGAGCGGCTCGCCCGCGTTGCTGCAGGCTTTGGGGGCTGCGTTGGGCTTTGAGGTCAGCGTAGTGCCGCCCATCACGCTTCATGGGCAGGAGGTCAGCTCCACGGTCATCCGTCAGAAGCTGGGAGAGGGCCGTGTTGCCGAAGCGCGGGCGCTGCTGGGCCGTCCCTACAGCCGCCGGGTCGAGCTGGCCCATCAGGAAAGAGGCTGGGCCCTTCGTCTGCTGGACGAGGAAAAGCAGGGGCTTCCTGCCGGAAGATACCGCTGCGTGCTGTCGGCGGGAGAGCAGAGCTTTCCCGTTACCGTGCAGCTGGACGGCGAAACCGGCGGGGCGCTGCGCCTGAGCGGGGAGGAACCCTCGCTGCAGAAGAGCCTGAACGAGGGGAAGGGAAGACTGTTTTTCTGGCAGACAGCGAAATGAAATAAAGAATGTAACGATGAAAAATGGAACAAAACCCGCTTTCAGCAACAGAACTGAAAGCGAGATTTGTTCAGCCTGTCGAAAAACCCCAAGTTGGCCGACAGTGCCCGCAAACAGCGCTTTGCGGCCCGCCCCGCGTGTCTGCGACCAAGCCCTGCGCTACGCTTGTGCTTGGCTACGCGCTTCATGGCTTTCAGCCATTTCTGGCGCTAGTCGGCCTTCGGCCTCCCTTTTCTGCGGCCAAGC
>SFGO01000074.1 GCA_004556545.1 Clostridiales bacterium | reverse complement strand
AAAAGGCCAGCGTGAGTTTGAATTCACGCTGGTCTTTATAGCGAGCCATGAGGCCTGTCGCCGAATGGCGGTCTTTACACGACAATAAACAGGGAGCCGCACCAGACCCGCGAGCCGCGAGGCCTGTCGCCGAGCGGCGGTAAAACCCCGGCCAACGGGCCTCCCCCGAGCGCCCTGCGCGCCTGCGGCGCGCAGTCCGGGGTGCAGGGGGTCACCCCCTGCTAGTCGTCGTTCATTTTGAGGACGGCGAGGAAGGCTTCGCTGGGGACTTCGACGGTGCCGAACTGGCGCATGCGCTTCTTGCCTTCCTTCTGCTTTTCCAGCAGCTTCTTCTTGCGGGTGATGTCGCCGCCGTAGCACTTGGCCAGAACGTCCTTGCGCATGGCGCGGACGGTCTCCCGGGCGATGACCTTGCCGCCGATGGCCGCCTGAATGGGAATTTCAAATAGCTGCCGCGGAATCACATCCTTCAGCTTTTCGGCAATGTTTCGTCCGCGGGCGTAGGCCTTGTCCCGGTGAACAATGATGGAGAATGCGTCGCAGATTTCACCGTTGAGCAGAATGTCCAGCTTGACCAGGTCGCTTTCCCGGTAGCCGTGCAGCTCGTAGTCAAAGCTGGCATATCCCCGGCTGCGGCTTTTCACCTGATCGAAGAACTCGTAGATGATCTCGTTCAGCGGGATCTCATAGATCAGCTTGACCCGGCCGCCCTCGTACTGCATGTCAATGAAGATGCCCCGCTTGTCCACGGCAATGTCCATCATCGCGCCCACAAATTCCTGCGGGGTGTAGATGGTCGCGGTGACGTAGGGTTCCTCCATGTGCTCGATTTCGCCGATGGGCGGCAGATTGGAGGGATTGTCGATCTCCACCATGGAGCCGTCCGTCTTGTATACATGATAGATAACGCTGGGCGCGGTGGTGACCAGATCCAGGTCGAATTCCCGCTCCAGACGCTGCTGAATGACCTCCATATGCAGAAGTCCCAAAAAGCCGCAGCGGAAGCCGTAGCCCAGCGCCACGGAGGTCTCCGGGTCAAAGGACAGAGAGGCGTCGTTCATGCGCAGCTTTTCCAGCGCATCCTTCAGGTTGTCGTAGTCCGCGCCGTCGGCGGGATAAATGCCGCAGAACACCATGGGCGTTACCTTGCGGTAGCCGGGCAGCGGCTCGGCCGCCGGGCGGTTCGCGTCGGTGATGGTGTCGCCCACCCGGGTGTCGGCCACGTCCTTGATGGACGCGGCAATGTAGCCCACATCGCCGGGATACAGCTCGTCGCAGGGCTCGTAGCCCGGGTTGAAGGTGCCCACTTCTACGATGTCGAACTCGCTGCCGGTCTGCATCAAACGCATGCGCATCCCCGGCTTCACCGTGCCCTCTTTGACCCGCACAAAGCAGATAGCGCCGCGGTAGTTGTCGTAATAGGCGTCGAAAATCAACGCTTGCAAAGGCGCTTCTGCGTTGCCCTTGGGCGCGGGAATATGCCTGACGATGGCTTCCAGCACGTCGCCGCAGTTTTCGCCGGTTTTGGCGGAGATCATCGGCGCGTCGGAGGTGTCCAGTCCGATCACTTCTTCGATCTCGTGCTTGACCTCTTCGGGCTGGGCGCTGGGCAGGTCGATCTTGTTGATGACCGGCACGGTCTCCAAATCATGCTCCAGCGCCATATAGACGTTGGCCAGTGTCTGGGCCTCGATGCCCTGCGTCGCGTCCACCACCAGAAGCGCGCCCTCGCAGGCCGCCAGCGCCCGGCTGACCTCATAGCTGAAATCCACATGGCCGGGGGTGTCGATCAGATTGAGGACGTAGGTCTCCCCGTCCTTGGCCTTGTACTCCATGCGCACGGCCTTGGACTTGATGGTGATGCCGCGCTCCCGTTCCAGCTCCATGGAGTCCAGGATCTGCTCCGTCATCTGCCGCTTTTCAAACACGCCCGTCATTTCCAGCAGACGGTCCGCCAGCGTGCTTTTTCCGTGGTCGATATGGGCAATAATGCAGAAATTGCGAATATGGGACAGTCGTTCCTCGTGGTGCAACTGCGTTTCCCTCCAAGCAAGTAAAATAGAACGCTTTCTATGATAACGTTTTTGAGGAAAAAAAGCAACTGTAACGAAAAAAGGCCCGCTATACCGGCAGGCCTTTTTCGTCCTCTTTTCTTTTGTCTTCCAGAAACAGGGAAGCCATACACCCCAGCGCAAAGACGCTTACGGCCAGATTCCGATACGTAAAGAAATAGTGAACATGGCTGTGGTTATTCATTACCGCATACCACGCCAGCGGCATCACCGCCGTGGTCAGCAGCGCTCCCGCCAGCTCCAGCGGCACTCTCTTTCGATTCTTTCCCAGACGAATCAGCCGAAGCGCCATCCAGACCGCAGCGCATGCCAGCGCAAGCTTATAGGGTTTGCGCCACAGCACGCTCACGTTCCGAAGAATCGCGCTCCACGGGCTGATGGCGCCGTTCAGTCCTCTTTCTTCCATGGCGGCGAGAATCATGCTGCCTTCCCCTGCCTGCCCGAAGAGCAGAATCATCAGCCATTTTCCGGCCCACATTCCAGCGTAGCCAATCCCCCATGCCAGCGCCAGACGCAGCAGCAGCGAAAACGCATTCTTTTGCCGGTCCTGTTCCAGCATCAGCCAGAGAACGCAGGGCAGACCGAAGGTAATCAGCGGATAGGTCAGAAAATCCACATAAGCCGTTACCATGCCTATGCCGAGAAAAAACAGCGCAGCGCCGTTTTTCTCAAAGCCGTGCTGGAACCTGATCAGCAGGCACATGGCGGCCAGCGCCGTCAGCCATGCCGTCGAGTATTGCAGGCACAGCGGAAGCAGCCATGCCTGCAATACAGCCAGCGCCGCCCCCAAAGCCGGGATGCAGCGTGCGCCCTTCTTTTTCAGCTGTACGATCAAATACAGCAGCAGCGTCCCCTGCGCCAGAACGTTCAGCATTCGAATATCCATGTAGCTGCACAGCATCAGCAGAGGCTTGAGCAGCACCAGATATCCATGCCAGTAGCGGCCATAGGAATAGGCGGGCTCCGCATCCTTGCCGACTCCTCGGGCGACTGCGGCCAAACGATCGCTCAGCCGGAAATAGTGCTCCATATCGTTATACATACGGTTTTCCAGCGCTTGCTCCCACGGAGAAACATCGGAATCGTAGGCGGCGATCTGCATCATCACCAGATCCGTGCGAACGTCCAGCCATGTGCCCGGATAGGTTTTGATCAGCGTTTCGTTGTCCGCCTCCGGCATATCGTCGCTGCCGTCAAAACAGACAAGCGATTCCTCCAGATGCTTTCTGATTGGCTCCACCGGCAGGGCATACGCCGCCGCCAGCAGAAGCATTCCCAAAAGAATCCCGCCCAGCAGCAGCGCCGAGCCGCGAAGCAGTGTCCGTCTCATTTCAATGTTTCTCCCATCGCCTTATCCCAGCAGCGCCCGGTCGCTGGCAAACTGCTCCCCGCTGACCTTTTCAAACATGCCCAGCAGGTCTTCAACGGTCAGGCGCTCCTTGTCCTCGCCGGAAACATCCACGGCAATGCGGCCCTCGTAAAGCATAATCAGCCGGTTGCCGTGAGCGATGGCGTCCCGCATGTTGTGGGTAATCATCAGCGTGGTCAGCCTTTCCTGACGGATGATGCGGTCCGTCACTTCCAGCACCTTGGCCGCCGTTTTGGGATCCAGCGCGGCGGTGTGCTCGTCCAGAAGCAGCAGCTTGGGCTTTTGCAGCGTGGCCATCAGCAGCGTCAGCGCCTGCCGCTGGCCGCCGGAAAGCAGGCCCACCTTGGCGGTCAGGCGGTCTTCCAGACCCAGATTCAGGCTTTTGAGCAGTTCCCTGTATTCCTCTCGCTCGGCGGCGGTAATGCCGGGCCGCAGGCTGCGGGGCTTGCCGCGCCGCCGGGCCAGCGCCAGATTTTCCTCAATCTGCATGGTGGCGGCGGTGCCCATCATGGGGTCCTGAAAGACCCGGCCGATGTACCGGGCCCGCTTGTACTCCGGCAGATGGGTCACATCCACGCCGTCAATGGAGATGCTGCCCTGATCCACGGGCCAGACGCCCGCTACGGCATTCAGCAGGGTGGATTTGCCCGCGCCGTTGCCGCCGATGACGGTGACGAAATCGCCGTCGTTCAGGGTCAGGGAAACGCCGTTCAGCGCGGTCTTTTCGTTGACGGTTCCCGCATTGAAGGTTTTGCTGATTTCCTTGATTTCAAGCATGGGTCTTGCCCCCCTTCACGGTCTTTTTGCTGAAATACTTGGCCTTCCAGTAGGGCACGGTCAGGAACACGGCCACGATCAGGGCGGAGAGCAGCTTCAGGTAGTTGGAATTGATGCCGCTCAGGCTGACCACCGCCTGAATGACCGCGTAATAGATGACAGAGCCGATGGCCACCGCCAGCAGCTTCAGGGCGAAATTGCGGAACAGCTTGCCGAACAGCGCTTCACCGATGATGACCGCCGCCAGACCAATCACGATAGCGCCGCGGCCCATGTTGATGTCCGCAAAGCTCTGGTACTGGCTCAAAAGCGCGCCGGAAAGCGCCACCAGACCGTTGGAGATCATCAGGCCCAGCACGATGTTCCTGTTGGTGTTGATGCCCTGCGCCCGGGACATATGCAGATTGGCGCCGGTCGCGCGGATGGAAGAGCCCAGCTCCGTGCCGAAGAACCAGTACAGAATGGCTATGATTGCCAGCACGAACAGCCCCACGATGAAAATCGGGTGCATATAGAAGGGCCGCGTTCCTTTGGCTACCTCCTGCAGATAGCGCAGGGAAACCAGCAGGGGCTGCTTGCTCACGTTGAGGGCCTGATTGGCCTTCATGCCCATGATGGCCAGATTGACCGACCACAAGCCCAGCTGGGTCAGAATGCCCGCCAGAATGGCCGGGATGCCGCAGGCCGTGTGCAAAAGGCCGGTCGCCAGACCGGTCAGCATGCCCGTCAGCATGGCGCACAGCAGGGCCAGCCAGACGTTGCAGCCCCCTGCGATCATCATGACGCACACCGCGCCGCCCGTGCAGAAGGAGCCGTCCACCGTCAGATCAGCGATGTCCAGAATTTTATAGGTAATGTATACGCCGATGGCCATGACGCCCCAGATCAAGCCCTGAGAAATCGCCCCCGGCAGCGCGTTGAGAAAGCTGGTCAAACCTCATTCCCCCATTGTCGTGGTCGTGTCGTAATCGTTTGAAAAAGCAGAAGCTCAAAGAAGCTCAAAATAGAAGGGTTTCGCAAAAGAAGGGTTTCACAAAAGAAGGTGTTTGCATGTTTGCAAAAGAAAGGTTTCGGAAAACACACTCGAAGGGGCGGCTGGATGCAGCTGCCCCTTCGGAAAAGTCAGAATCCCCTTTGGAAAATCCGCGCCTTATTCCACATCCAGCGCCTGATAGGTATCGGGAACCTTCACGCCCAGCTCCTCGCAGACCACGGGGTTGTATTCCGGGGTAAAGTTTTCCGCGTATTCAACGGGCATTTCGGAGATGCTCGCTTCGCCCTTGAGGATCTTCGCGGCCATCTTGCCGGTGGTCACGCCCAGATCATAGTAGCTGATGGACAGCGTAGCCACGCCGCAGCCCTTGGCCATGCCTTCTTCTCCTGCGACTACCGGCTTGCCCGCAGGCAGGCAGATATTGGCCACGATGGCGGTGTTGGCGGCCACGGTGTTATCCGTAGGCACATAAATCACATCGGAAGCGTCGCAGGCCGTCTGAGTCACGGCGGCTACGTCGTTAGAGTCGGCAAAGGGATACAAGGTGCAGGCAACGCCCTTTTCTTCCAGATACTTCTTCACGGTGTCCACCTGATACTGGCTGTTGGCCTCGGCGGAGCAGTACAGAAGGCCCACGGTCTTCACGTCCGGGAACAGCTCCAGAATCATGGAAGCCTGCTGATCCAGCGGGGCCAGGTCGGAGGTGCCGCTGACGTTGCCGCCCACCGTGCCGGTGAAATCGTCAATGCCCAGCGCCACGCCGTATTCGGTGACGGAAGTGCCCAAAATCGGAATATCGGCCGTGGCCGCGGAAGCCGCCTGCAGGGCGGGGGTGGCGTTGGCCAGGATCAGATCCACATTTTCCGCCACAAAGCTGTTGGCGATGGTGGAGCAGGTGTTGGAATCGCCCGCCGCGTTCTGAACGTCGAAGGTTACGTTATCCGCGCCCAGTTCCTCGGTCAGCGCATCCATAAAGCCCTGCGTGGCCGCGTCCAGCGCGTCGTGAGTGACCAGCTGGCAAATGCCTACGCGGAAGGGCTCCGCCATTGCGCCGGTCATGCCGCATACCAGTACGGCCAAAGCTGCCAGAATTCCCAATGCCTTTTTCATGTTCTCATTCCTCCTACAATCCTACCGTTCTAATGATGCCGCCGGGAACGCCCGGCAGTCTTCCGTTCCCGGCGGTAAAGGCTTTCACCAGGGACGATGCTGGCATTGTACCCCCTTCGGGTCTGTCCGTCAAGGGAATGGATTGTTCTGAATATGTTTTTACCTATTTATAATAAACAAAGGCAAAACCCCGCCTGCGCCGTGCTTTTTCCAAAAGGCCTTTCATCGTCTCCTGCATTTCCTGCAATTTTGCAGGAAAATGCAGCGTAAAAAGAATAAATTGCATTTTTGATTTGCTGATTTTTCGCTTTAGTTCGAAAAAGTTTTATTGATTTTATTGCATTTTGTTTATTTTTTAACATGCTCGAATGTTTTTCTGGTGCATTTTTATTTTTGCAGGATTGCAATTCCGTGCGTCAAGAATTATAATTTTCCCCGTACCCAAAATTCATTCAGAAACTCAGGAGGCGACCCCACAATGAAAAGGTTTTTGGCAATTCTTCTGGCAGCTTTGATGATGATTCCCGCCTTTGCCATGGCTGAGGGCGTCGTAAAGATCGGCGTATTTGAGCCTGCTTCCGGCGACAGCGGCGCAGGCGGCAAGCAGGAAATGCTTGGCATGCAGTACGCCAATACCGTGCAGCCCACCGTCGAGATCGGCGGCGAGACCTACAAGGTCGAGCTGGTCTACGCAGACAACGGTTCCTCTACCGATAAAGCCCCCTCCGCCGCCCAGCAGCTGGTCAGCGAGGGCGTGAGCGTGGTGCTCGGCTCCTACGGCTCCGGCGTTTCCATTGCCGGTTCCCAGTACTTCGCCGACGCGGGCATCCCCGCCATCGGCGTGACCTGCACCAACCCGCAGGTGACGGCGAGCAACAGCCACTACTTCCGCATCTGTTTCCTGGATCCCTTCCAGGGCACCGTGCTGGCCAACTACGCTTTTAAGGAGCTGGGCGCGCGCACCGCGTACTGCCTGGCCGAGCTGGGCAACGACTACGATGTGGGTCTGTGCCACTACTTCCAGCAGGCTTTTGAAGCCATGGGCGGCATGGTGATCTCCGATACCTTCCCCACCGGCAACTCCGACTTCACCTCTTACCTGTCCAACGCCACGGCCATCGGCGCGGAAGTGTTCTTCTGCCCTGTGTCCATCGCCTATTCTTCTCAGATCATCAGCCAGGCGGCCGGTCAGAACGTGAGCTATCCCATTCTGGGCAGCGATACGCTGGACAACAACAAGGTCGCTGAAGCCGCCAAGGGCACCAACGTGAAGGTCATCATCACCACCTTCTATCAGGAAGGCGGCTCCCCCGAGTTTGACGAGGGCTTCAAGGCCTGGCTGAACTCCGACAGCGAGTACCTGACCAACAACGGCGGCAACGACATGATCTCCGCCGTGAGCGTAATGGGCTACGACGCCTACTTCACCGCGCTGGAAGCGCTGAAGGCCGCCGGCAGCCCCGATTCGAAGGCGGTACTGGCCGCGCTGCCCAGCGTCAAGCTGACCGGCGTTACCGGCGAGATCGCCTTTGACGAGACCGGCGACGCCATCCGCGATTCCGCCTACATCAAGTCCGTCAACACCGAAACCGGCGCATGGGACTTCGTCGCCGTGCAGACCGTCGAATAAGCTTCCAACTTCATCCTTCCTATCCGTCAGGGCGGCTGCGCTCCGCCCGCCCCAGCGGTTCTGTATCGCTGCGGGCGGGCGAGGGCCAGCCGCCTTTTGAGGCTCTGCCCCAAGTCCCGGCAGAAGACAGCGCCTCCCGTCCCTTCCCCTTTTTATTTTTCTTTCCGTCACCCCATCCGTCACGAAGGAGGCTCCCACGATGAGCACCGTACTTCCCTACCTGCTGTCCGGCATTTCCGTAGGCGGCCAATATGCGCTGATCGCCATCGGCTATACCATGGTCTACGGCATCCTGCGCCTGATCAACTTCGCCCACGGCGACGTGTTCATGGTGGCCGGTATTCTGATGGTCTACATCTCCGCCAGCGGCCTGCCGCTGTATGTTTCCATTCCGCTGGTGCTGGTTCTGACGGCGCTGATCGGCTTCGTGATTGAGCGGGTAGCCTACAAGCCTCTGCGCACGGCTCCCAGAATGAGCATCATGATCTCCGCCATCGGCGTGAGCTACACGCTGCAGAATCTGGTGCTGTACATTACCGGCGGTCTGAATCAGTACTACCCCAGCATTCCCTTTATTTCGGAATCCGTCACCATCGGCACGGCCACCACGAAAATGGTGACCATCGTCACGCCCATCCTGACGCTGATTCTGGTGGTAGCGCTGGTGCTGCTCATCAATCACACCAAGATCGGCATGGCCATGCGGGCCGTCAGCAAGGATTTCGAGACCAGCCAGCTCATGGGCATCAAGATCAACAGCGTGATTTCCATCACCTTTGTGATCGGTTCCTTTCTGGCGGGCGTGGGGTCCATCCTGTACTTCACCAACTACACCACCGTCATTCAGACCTCCGGCTCCATGCCCGGCCTGAAGGCTTTCATCGCGGCGGTGTTCGGCGGCATCGGCTCGATCCCGGGCGCGGTCGTCGGCGCGTTCATCATCGGCATCTGCGAGAACCTCATCAAGGGGCTGGACGTAATCCTGATCAAATCCGGCGTAACCAAACAAATGCTGGGGCTGACCACCTTCTCGGATGCGTTTACCTTTGCGCTGCTGATTATCATCCTCATCGTCAAACCCACGGGTCTGTTCGGTGAAAAAACGACGGATAAGGTGTGAGGTGAGTTCCATGACCATTCCCGAAAAAGCCCCCCGGATGCAAAGCACCAAGCCCAGTCTGGGCGCAGTGCTGACCGGCGTAATCGTCCTTCTGATCTACGCGGCGGTCTTTCTGCTGGAACAGATCGTTCCCCCGACCTCCATGCTTTTCACCGTGCTGAAAAAGGGCGCCACCTACGCGCTGGTAGCCGTTTCCATGAACCTGCTCAACGGCTTTACCGGCCTGTTCTCGCTGGGTCAGGCGGGCTTCATGCTCATCGGCGCGTATACCTACGCCATCCTGACCATCCCGGCAGAAAGCCGGGCGGTGGTGTACCAGTATTACGACGGCGGCCTGATTCAGTTTGCCCTGTCCGTCATTCCCGCGCTGATTCTGGCCGGGCTCATGGCGGCAGCCTTCGCGTTTCTGATCGGCCTGCCGGTGCTCCGTCTCAAAAGCGACTATCTGGCCATTGCCACGCTGGGCTTCGCGGAGATCATCCGCTCCATCTTCCAATGGGACAAGCTGGGCGCCATTACCAACGGCTCCAACATGCTGCGTCTCTTCCCCACCTTCAATGATTTCAACCTCAAAAACGCGCAGGGAGAAGTAACGCTCTACCTTTCCACCACCATTCCCTTCCTGATTGCGGGGGTGTGCATCGGTCTGATCGTGCTGCTGCTCCATTCCAGCTACGGCCGCGCCTTCATGTCCATCCGGGACGATGAAATCGCCGCCGAAGCCATGGGCATCAATCTGGCCCGGCACAAACAGCAGGCCTTCTGCATCAGCTCCTTCTTCGCCGGAGTCGGCGGGGCCATGCTGGCCATGTACCAGAACTCCGTGCAGGCCAAGAGCTTCACCTCGGCCATGACCTATGAGATCCTGCTGATCGTGGTCATCGGCGGCATTGGTTCCGTCACCGGCAGCTGTCTGAGCTCGTTCCTGTTCGTGGCCTGCTCCGAATGGTGGCTGCGCTTCCTGGATCAGAAGCAGATGATCGGCACATGGGAAGTTCCCCTGCTCCGCAACGGCTTCCGTCTGGTGGTCTTCTCCATCATCATCATGATCGTGGTGCTGTTCTTCCGGCAGGGCATCATGGGCACCCGCGAGCTGCCGGATCTTTTCCGCAAGCAGACCGAAAAAGCGCAGAAAGGGGGCGCGGTGAAATGACTGGCGGCGTCAAGACCATTCTGGAGCTGGAAAACGTGACCATGCAGTTCGGCGGCGTTGTGGCCGTCGACAGCCTGAGCATGCATGTGGACAAGGGCGAAATTGTGGCGCTCATCGGCCCTAACGGCGCGGGAAAAACCACGGCCTTCAACGTCGTCACCGGCGTGTACGCGCCCACCAACGGCTGCGTCAAGCTGCGGGGCAAGATCATCGCCCAGGGGCACCCCACCGGCAAGATGAAGAAGCTCTATGCCGGCAGCCACATCGGCGAATACGGCCATCTGGTATCCAGCACGCCGGACAAGATCACCGAAATGGGCGTGGCCCGCACCTTCCAGAACATCCGTCTATTCAAGGGCATGACGGTTCTGGAAAACGTGCTGGTGGCCCGTCACATGCGCATGAAGGCCGGGCTTTTCTCGGCGGCCTTCCACCTGAACCGCCAGGAAGAAAAGCGCATCCGTCAGGAATCGCTGGATCTGCTCTACCTGCTGGGGCTGGGCGATGTAGCGGACGAAAAAGCCGCCTCCCTGCCCTACGGCAAGCAGCGCTATCTGGAAATTGCCCGGGCGCTGGCCACGGAACCCCGTCTGCTTCTGCTGGACGAGCCTGCCGCAGGCATGAACCCGCAGGAGACGGACGAGCTGAGCGACTTTATCCGCAAAATCAAGGATGATTTCAAGCTGACGATTTTCCTCATCGAGCACCACATGAATCTGGTCATGGGCATCAGCGACCGGATCTACGTGCTGGACTTCGGCCGTCTGATCGCCGAAGGCACGCCCGAGGAAATTCAGGCGAACCCGGACGTCATCGCGGCCTATTTGGGGGTGGACGAAGAATGAGCATGCTGGAAGTCAAAGATCTGGTCGTCAGCTACGGCGGCATCGAAGCCCTGAAGGGCATTTCCTTCTCCGTGGACGAAGGGCAGATCGTCACCCTGATCGGAGCCAACGGCGCGGGCAAATCCACCACGCTGCGGGCCATCACCGGGCTGGTGCCGGTAAAGAGCGGCTCCATCTGGTATGGCGGCGAGGACATCACCCGGCTGGACACCCAGAAAACGGTAGAGCGCGGGATTGCGCTGGTGCCGGAGGGGCGGCGGGTCTTCGCCAATCTGACCGTTCTGGAAAACCTGAAGATCGGCGCGTACCTCCGCAAGGACGCGCGCAAGATTCAGGAGGACATCGAGTACATCTACACGCTGTTTCCCCGGCTGAAAGAGCGGAGCTGGCAGTTGGCGGGCACGCTTTCCGGCGGCGAGCAGCAGATGCTGGCGGTAGGCCGCGCCATGATGACCCGACCCAAGCTCATCATGATGGACGAGCCCAGTCTGGGCCTTGCGCCGCTGGTCGTGAAGGACATTTTCGCCATCATTGAGCGTCTGCGGGCCAGCGGCATCACGATTCTGCTCATCGAGCAGAACGCCAACGCGGCCCTGCGGGCGGCGGACTACGGCTTTGTCATGGAAACAGGCCGGATCATTTTAAGCGGCAGCGGCGAAGCCCTCCTTGCCAGTGAAAGCGTCCGTTCCGCCTACCTCGGCAGCAGCGGCAAGGGGCAGTGCCCCTTGACCCCGGACTGCGCGCCGTAGGCGCGCAGGGTGCTCGGGAGACATGCATGTTGGCCGGGGTTTTACCGCCGCTCGGCGACAGGCCTCGCGGCTCGCGGGCAGGGGTAGTACCCCTGCACCTCACTCCGCGCCATAGGGCGCGGGGCCGCTCGGAGGACATGCGGCTTGGATGCAAAGTTACCGCCGCTCGGCGACAGGCCTCGCGGCTCGCCGGTCTGGTGCGGCTCCCTGCCGATTGTATAGCAAAGACCGCCATTCGGCGACAGACCTCATGGCTCGCTACAAAGGCCAGCGTGAATTCAAACTCACGCTGGCCTTTTGCGTTGCAAAAATATACAAGCTGCATTGAAGCATTCCACCTCGCAAGGGGTGAGTATGCCCACCGCCGACTGTGGGCCAAGAAAATCAGCCTATTCATCCGCGCCGCAAAATTTCCAAGCCACACCGAAACATCCCAACCCGCAGGGGGATAAGCCTGACCCCACGCCAACTGGAAAAAGAAACCCCGTTCGCTTACCAGCGCCGCAAAACCAACGAGCCACTTCGAAGCCTCCCACCCTGCACGGGATAAGTATGCCCACCGCCAACTGCGCCGGAGCAGAGCGGCGATAGGCAGCGGAGGGAAAAAGGCCCGCCCATTTTGACGGCGGAAAAAGGCGAGCTCCGA
>SFGO01000073.1 GCA_004556545.1 Clostridiales bacterium | reverse complement strand
GCAGAGCCCCTAACTTTTGTGCCGCAGCACTTTTCCCGCAAACCAGCGTAGCGCTGTTTGCGGGCAACGGCGGCCAACTCGGGGTTTTTCGACAGACTGGCGCGCCCGTTCCCCAGAACGGGCGCGATTTTTTTGAGCTTTATCTTCCGTTCTGCTGCTTTTTGCGGATGCTTTCCAGTTTGCCTTTGCCCAGAAGCTTCTGCGCCAGATGGAGCAGCCTCATCTGAGAAAAGTACGTCTCGTCCGGCGTGGGCGGCGCATTCAGGATCTTCTGCCACTCCGCCGGGTCGATCTCCAGCTTTTTGAGGATGTACTCCTCATCTTCCTTCTGCTGCTCCACGGGGTAGGGCGGCTGAGCCAGCTCGGCCAGTGCTTCTTCCCGGGTCATTTCGCCGTTGAGCACCAGGCAGCTCAGATGGGAGCGGCGCTTATCATACCCGAATTTTTTCGGCAGATAAACGGACTGGAAGTATTTGGTAAAGCGGCTTTCGAAGTGCTTGCCGCCGTAGTATTCCCAGCCGAACTCCCGCTCCAGCGTCGCCATGGCTTCCTTTTTGGAATAAGGCACATAATTGAGCAGGTTGATCTGCTGCACCCCGGGCAGCCCAAACCAGGCCCGCCGCAGGGACATCAGCGGATATTTTTTCAGGCTCTTGCCCCGGCCGCATTTGCGGTACACGCTTTTGATATGCCACGAATCCCGGTAGGTATGCTGCTGGGAGAATGGCGCCATGGAGCCCTCCGTGGCCACGTTGGCCCCGTTGAGGATGTACTTCACATGATACTTCTTCGCCATCATGGGCACTACGGACGCAAACAGATGGTCCTGCGGCACGTCCAGATTGGCCAGACCGGACAGCATGAACGCCCGGGTCAGCTCCTTCATGGTGGGCCAGTCCATCACGTAGGTGTGCAGCTGGATATTCAGCTTTTCGCACATTTTTTCAATGTTGCGCACGGCAATTTCGCTGTTCCAGCCGGAATCCACATGCACGGCCAGCACCCGCAGGCCCAACTGGTGGGCCAGATAGGCCATATACGCGCTGTCCACGCCGCCGGAAATGCCCAATACGCAGTCATAGTCGCTGTCCTTGGAGTTTTCCTTCATCATGGCTACGGTTTCCTGCAGCTTTTTCTCACTTTCGCCGGGATGATAGCCGCTCAGCTCCCGGTTATGCATGTACTGCTTGCATACCGAGCACACGCCGTTTTCATCAAATTCAATGCCCGGATCGGAATTGTCCATCACGCACCGGGTGCAGATCTGTTCCGCCATCAGAAGCGCTCCTTCGTCCCATTCGGAATTTCTTATCTTCAAAATTCAAAAAAACAATGACCCTGCCGCCGGAACCTTCCGAGCGGTTCCATCATTATAGCATCGTCCCCCGAAGCGTGTCAAACCGTTGCCACACCGGCAAAAACGAGGGTGGAACGCTTGACAGTCCTTCCGCCTTCATGTTAGGATACAAAATACAAAAGAAATGCACTTTACGGAGGAGGAGCCGCCATGACCAGCTTTGAACGGATGGCAGAAAGCAAACCGATCCGCGAGATCGCCTACGAAACCCTCAAGCACGCGATCATCACCGGGGAAATTCCCGCCGGTTCACGCATCGTGGAGACGGATTACGCCGAGCGCATGCACATCAGCCGCACGCCTCTCCGGGAAGCGCTGCGCAAGCTGGAGCAGGACGGGCTGGTGGAATACGTCATGCGCCGGGGCGTGATCGTCCGCGCCTTCACCGTGGAGGATGTCATGGAAATCTACACCATCCGCAACGCGCTGGAAATGCTGACGCTTCCCGCCATTATCCAAAAAGCCACGCCGGCGGACATCGCCGAGCTGCGCGCCATGCTGCGCGAAATGGATCCCTACGACGAGAAGAACATGATCGAAGAGCTTTCGCCCCGGGCCCGGAATTTCCACGCCCGGCTGACCTCCATCTCCGGCATGAAGCGCATTCTCCGGGTCATCGAGGGGCAGGACGAGTACATCCGCCGCTTTTCCGCCATGTCCATTTCCAAGGAGGATCGCCGCCACGCCGCCCACGCCGAGCACTACAAGCTGGTGGACTACGTGGAGCAAAAGGACCTTGAAAGCTTCGAGCGTCTGATGCGCAAGCATATTGAGCGTTCCAAGCAGACCTGTCTTCTGGCCCTGGAAGAAACCAATCTTCCACGGGAATGACCCTGCGCCTGAACCGCGCTGCATATCAGTTTGAATGGAAAAGAGGCAAAATCATCATGGCAAACGGAAAATGGGATCTCACCTTCCTCTACAACGGCTTTGACGACCCGAACCTGCAAAAGGACATTGAAAAGATCCGCACGTTGGCGCTGGAGGGACGCAAGCTTCCCGAGAGCGAAGGCGCCGACGTGGAAAAGCTGACCGCCGTCATGCAGGCGGAGACCGAACTGAATGACCTGCTGTATAAGGCCTTCGGCTTCGTGCAGCTTTCTCTGGCTACCGACTGCAACAACCAGCAGGGGCAGCTTCTGCTGGATCAGCTGAGCAGCCTGATGGTGGAAGTCCGGATGACCGGCAGCGCGTGGATCCGCTTCGTGGGTTCGGTGGAAGATCTGGAGGGCACTATCGCCCAGAGCGATTATCTCAAGACCCTCGCTTTCCACCTGCGGGAATGCAAGGAGCAGTCCGCCCACATGCTGGATGCCGGGCTGGAAAAATGGGCGCTGCGCCTGTCTCTGGACGGCGGCGACGCCTTCTCCAAGCTGCGGGACCGCCTGATGGGCAGCCATACGGTGGAGCTGAACGGCGAAAGCCTGCCCCTGCCCGCCGTGCGCGGCATGGCCTACGATCCCGACCCCAAGGTGCGCAAGGAGGCCTACGAGGCCGAGCTCAAGTCCTACGCCAAGGTGGAAACGCCCATGGCGTTCTGCCTGTCCTCCATCAAGGGGCAGGCCATGACCCTGTGCGAAGCCAAGGGCTATTCCGACCTGCTGACCCAGCAGCTGATCGAGACCCGCATGGAGCGGGAAACGCTGGAAGCCATGCTGACCGCCATCCGGGAAGCGCTGCCGGACTTCCGCCGCTACCTGCGCCGCAAGGCGGAAATGCTGGGCCATCCCGACGGACTGCCCTTCTATGATCTCTTCGCGCCGGTGGGAGACGTGCAGCTCCGCTATACCGTGGAGGAAGCCCACGACCTGCTGATCGACACCTTCTCCAAGGTGCATCCCGGCATCGCCGCCCTGATGGACGAAGCCTTCCGCAACAACTGGATCGACTTCTTCCCCGCCGAGGGCAAGGAAGGCGGCGCGTTCTGCGAGGGCTTCCATCAGCACGACCAGAGCCGGGTGCTGACCAATTTCGTGGGCAGCTTCTCCGACGTGAGCACGCTGGCCCATGAGCTGGGTCACGCATGGCACAACCGCTGCCTGACCTCCGTGCCCATGCTGCTGACCGACACGCCCATGCCTTTGGCCGAAACGGCTTCCATCTTCAACGAAACGCTGCTGAGCCAGACCGTCCGCTGCAGCGCCGACGATGCGACCCGGCTGGTGCTTCTGGAAAACAGCCTGATGGAAGCCACTCAGACCGTGGTGGATATTTACAGCCGCTACCTGTTCGAATCCGCCGTGATCGAGGCCCGCAAGACCCACATCCCCTCCGCCCAGGAGCTGAACGGCTTCATGCTGGACGCGCAGGAGCAGAGCTACGGCGACGGCCTGAGCAAGGACGCGCGCCATCCCTCCATGTGGGTATGCAAGAGCCATTACTACTCCACCGGCCTGCACTTTTATAACTTCCCCTATGCCTTCGGCCTGCTGTTCGGTCTGGGCGTGTTCGTCCAGTTCCAGAAGGAGGGCGCGGCCTTCGTGCCCAAGTACGACAAGCTGCTGGCCTCCTGTGGCAGCGACACCGTGCGCAATGTGGCCGCTTCCGTGGGCATCGACGTCAACAGCGTGGATTACTGGCGCAGCGCTCTGGATGTGGTGCGCGGCGAAATCAACGAATTCCTGACTTTGAGCGAAAAGAAATGCTGAGCGAAGCAAAATGGATCCATCGCGCCGCCGCGGTGTTTCAGGGGGCCGGCTGCCCCCTGTACATCGTGGGCGGCGCGGTGCGTAATCCCCTGATGGGTCTGCCCATCAGCGATGTAGACGTATGCGGCCCCGCCCAGCCCGAAGCGGTGCTGGCACTGTGCGAGGGCACGGAGGTGCGGGCGCATCTGCGGGCCGCTCATTTCGGCACTGTCGAGCTGCACCTGACCGATTCGGACGGCTCGCGGCACATGGCCGAGTACACCACCTTCCGGGAAGACAGCTACCGCTGCGGCCACAAGCCGGAGCTGGTCCGCTTCACCACGGAGATCGCCGTGGACGCCCTGCGCCGGGATTTCAGCGTCAACGCCCTGTACCGGCAAGTGTTCCCGGAGGGGCTGGGCGACGTGATCGACCCCACCGGCGGTCTTGCCCATCTCCGGCAGGGCGTTTTGCACACTGTCACCGCCGATCCCGATCAGGTGCTGAAGGACGACGGCCTGCGCATCCTGCGGGCCGCCCGTTTTCAGGCGGAGCTGGATCTGGAACCCACGGACGCGCTGCTGGAAAGCCTGACCCGCTATGCGCCCCTGCTGCGGGACATCGCCCGGGAGCGCCTGCGGGAGGAACTGCAGAAGACGCTGCTGGCGGACTGGCGGTATCCGCAGCTGAAACGCCGCTCTCCGGGCACGGAAAGCGGCCTGCGCACCATCCTTCATATCGGAGCCTGGCCGGAGCTGCTGGGCGCTTTGCCCTGCCGGGAGGAAAACCTGACCGCCCTGAGCCGTCAGACCGCCGTGAAGGGTTTGCCGCCGGTCAGTCAGCGGCTGGCCCTGCTGCTGGCAGGCGCAGCGCCGTCTCAGGCCGCTGCCCCGCTGGAAGCCCTGCGCTTTTCCCGCTGGGAGACGGATGCGGTGCTTCGGCTGATGGCATGCTATGCGTTGGAAACGCCCACCCCCGTCCAGACGGCCCGGGCCGGGCTGGAGGTACTGGAGGGCACGGTTCAAATCCTGACGGCGCTGGGGCAACCGGAGCGCGCCGCCCATTGGAAGGAACAGCTCCGCCTTTTGCAGGAAAGCGGCGCGCCCCTTTCCCTGAAGGAACTGGCCGTCTGCGGGGACGATCTGCTGCCCCTGTTCCGCGCGTCGGGAGCGCCCATGAATCGGATGGGCAGTCTCTTGAACACCCTGTGGGAACGCGCCGTCTGCGGCGAGCTGCCCAATCGGCGGGAAGCGCTGCTGGAAGCGGCGGAGCATCGGCTGGTTGAAACCACGGCAACAGCATTGAAGAATCACTGAAAAAACGGTCAGCTCAAGGCAAGCCCATCAGCTTCTTTTCCGCAGGCTGCCCCGTTTCCCAAACGCAGCATTCACAATGCAAGAGCGGTTTCCCTCAGGACATTCCCATTCAGAGACGCTCCCTCCTTCCGAGCACGAAAATCGTCTTCCCCCGTCCTTCCTAAAGAAAATCTTCTCTTTTTCTGGGGCGTTTGCTTGGCAATTCTCTTGAAACCGTTCGGAAATACCGTTTGGCATCCTCATAAAATAAAGCCGATGACGTGATTCCCTTTAGGCGCAATCACGTCATCGGCTTTTTGTGCGTGTATTTCTGTACGATCATTTTTGGGCCGTTCATTGCACCTGCCGTTATGCTGCTTTCTGCATTGATTACGTCCGGCACAGCAGTGATTTCATTCCCCTTTTGGGCAGCGGCAAAAGCCCTTCATCCTTTGGTTAGGGCAAACAACTTCCATGCTCGCATTTTGCAGGCTGCGAATCCCTTGCACCCCAGCATTTGACAAAGAGCCAAAAATTTGGGCAAATCGTACCAGTGCGATATTTCCCAGCAATAAGAGAAAGCCCTGAAACTGTTACGTTTCAAGGCTTTCTATTTGGAGCTGATAGCCAGATTCGAACTGGCGACCTCATCCTTACCAAGGGCTGGCTATAAGTTGAACATATAAAAGAAAAGACGGGGAAGAGCGCGGTTTTTTGTCAAGGTTTATGCGTTGAAGAAAGCTTCGTGCGGAGCGCGGTTTTCTTTAGCGCGTAAAGAGCATGCCCTTTTATTTTTTTGTCCGCGAACGATACAGAGGCTGTTATGGAACAACCGAGATCTTTATGGGAGGTATGGAGGAATGATGGCAATCGCAGGAGCGATAATGATCGGCATTGGTGCCTTGATGATCGCCGCATGGATTAAGGGAGAGTGAAGAAAAAGAGGCCGAAGCAGGGCCTCTTTTCTTTTTGGCTGCAAGGGCTTTTAATGGAATCTAGAATAAAAATTCTATCCTAGATTAGAGAGAACGGCGGCTTGCGCAGCTTTTGGAGTCGTGCGCCTCCGGGGCTTCCTTCTTCGAAGCGTAAAAACGTTGATAGGAGGAGCTGACATGGGAACCAGCATTCGCCCGGAGGTATCCAGCAAAAAGGAGTATTGGCTGTCTCGGCATCGGTATCCCGAATGGAAACGCAATTACCGCGCACTGGACGGATTTGCCCCGCGTTCGCCGGGACTTGAGGAGCGGGTTAGCCGGACGCCCAGTGACCCGGTGACAGGCTGCGTGGCGGAAAGACTTTATTACAGGGAGCGGATAGAGATCGTAGAGACGGCTGCACGGGAGGCCGCCAACGATTTGGGCGCGCTATTGACCAAAGCGGTGACAGAGGGGCTGTCCTATGAGACGGCTGCGCCGCCGTGCTGCCGGGAGGTCTGGTACGCGGCGTACAGACGATTTTTCTGGCTGCTGGATAAGGCGCGAAAATAACATGGAGTTTTATGAGGAAACTCAAAACTCGAAGGTTTACTGGAGGTAAATCGAGAGTTTTGCAAGCAGCGGATGGCGGAAAATGCATCGCTAGCGCCGCTGCCGAATTGTGCGGTATTGCCTCAACATTATATTAAGGAGGCTACACAATGGAACTGAAGAACATGAAGGCAAACCGGAAAAAGATTGCGTTAATCGGAGTCGGTGTGATTCTGGGTACTATCGGCGTGGTCATGTTAAAAAAGAAGACTTGGGTTAATCTTGACACCAGGCAAATCGAAGAAATTGAAATTAAGAGCTACCACGAGGATTTGTGTCAACAGATCAAAAAGGCTCTTGGTAATAAAGTTTTTGAAGATGATGTATGGGTTGAAAGACCCGGCGAAATCAACATGATTCTAACTGATCTGACTACGAAAGATATCGGCGAACTTGGCGCAAAATTTGAACAGCTCGGATTCAATCCAAACAATACTGAAATTCAGGCCGTTTTAACGCTCGTTAATACGTAAGAGAAGTTTACTCAATATGAAGGAGGGCATGTCGGCAAGCATGGCCTCCTTCTTTTTCTCGGATAAAAACAGCACGCAGGTGACGAAAAAGCGTGTTAAAGTAGAAGAGCATTACGCCGAACTTCGTCTTATTTCTGACGACCAAGGAAGCGCCATCAGCATGAAAGCCGATAAGATAACGGTAGAAGGTCTGGAGACAAACCTGGAAACAGAAACGACGAACATCAACTCCAAGATCACCAATATCAACTCCGATATCATCAACATTAAAGCGGACCTCGTTAATGTGAAGAAATTGGTAGCCGACCAAATCGAAGCCATGAAGGCAGACGTTACATGGCTCCACTCTAAGAAAGTGAAAGCGGATACCGTCAGCGCCGCGAACGGGATGTACTGCAAAAACATCACCATTACAAACGGAGGCTCGGTGGGAGGAAGCGCTATCGCCAGCCAGGACTGGGTGCTGAAGCAGCTGAAGAACTATACGCTGATGAACCATACACACAAATACTCCTTTACTAAGAGTATCGCGAATGGGCACACCCATACCGTTACCGTGAACGGAACCAGATACACTACGGCCGGCGTATCGGTGAACGGGACGCACAAGATCGAGGTGAGCGGCACTACGGGTCAGGCCCAATGAGACAGAGGAGACAGCACTATGATGAGTTTGAAAGAATTTAGTAATGGACTGGCGAAAATCCGGGAAGGGCTGGATATGCTGGAGATAAAGGGCCGGGAGAACGCCGCCGTTCTGGTGTACTGCCATGACCGATGCAGCGAGCTGCTGACCGGGCTGGAAGAAGTGATGAGACAGATGACAAAGGAGCGGTTCAAAATGGAAGAAAAAACGGAAGAGGGTGGAATGAATGAGCCGGATTCAGGAATACCTGGACAAGATTAAAACCGCCGTATATGGCCGGGACGTCCGTGATTCCATCCATGACAGCATTGAGGAATGCTACAGCGACGTAACCGCCGGAAAGACGCTGGCGGACACAGCCGCGGCCGCAGCGGACACCGCCGCGAAAACCGCCGAAACCAAAGCCGGACTGGCGGATGAAAAAGCCGCGCTGGCCAATACGGCGGCTGCGAAAGCAAACACGGCAGCACAGACTGCCGATGCTGCCGCAGACAATGCCAACGCAAAGGCGGGACTGGCCAACACCGCCGCCGCCAATGCCACGGCGGCTGCCAGCGCCGCAGCCAGCGCAAAGAGCGATGCTGACGACGCCGCTGCCGGTGCGAATACAGCAGCGGGAGCGGCCAACAAGGCGAAGGAAGCTGCCGACACCGCCGCCAGCGGCGCAAATAACGCGGCAACCCTGGCCACAAATGCCGCGGACAATGCCCGCACAGCGGTATCCAATGCCAATACGGCAGTATCCAACGCCAACGCGGCTGCGGACAATGCGGACAAAAAAGCCGCACTGGCCAACACCGCCGCCAGCAACGCAAATTCGAAGGCATCCCAAGCCGTCTATGCTGCCGATAGGGCCGACAGCGCTGTATCCAGCGCGAATTCCGCAGCGGAGGCGGCCAATACCGCCGCCAAAAACGCGAGCACGACGGCGGCCCGCGCCAATGCCGCCGCCAGCGATGCGGACGCCGCGAGCGACGCCGCCAATGCCGCCGCAACCCGCGCCGATGCCGCCGCAACCAAGAGCAATGAAGCGGCTGACGACGCGAGAGCCGTTATGACAGACTGCACGACCGCTGTCTACAACGCGAACCTTGCCACAGCCGGAGCCAACTCGGCGGCGGAACGGGCAAACACGGCATCCGGGGCGCTGGAGGCCATGACCGTTACCTCCGAAAACGTGGGGCCGGATGGGCTGGCCGAAGCGACCGTTACCGAAGTAAACGGCCATAAGAACATTCACTTTCGCCTGAAGCAGGGTCAAAATGGCGCGCCGTACATCATCAAGGGGAACGCCTATCAAACCCTGGACGAGCTGGAGCTATCCATTACCTCCCCTGCCATCGGCGACCAATACAACGTGGGAAGCGCCCCGCCCTACACGGTGTACCGCTGGACGGGCACCCGCTGGGAAAGCCAGGGCGCTATCGGCATTACGATAACGGCCATTGCCGACAGCGAAATTGACGCGGTAGTTGCGGAAGAAACCATATCCCAGACCACGGGCAAGTACCTGAGCCTGGCAGGGCTGATTTACTTTTTTACCGGCAAGCTGAAAGCGCTGCTTGGAAAGAAGGTGGACGCGGTTGCGGGCAAGGGACTGAGCACCAACGATTTTACCGACGCGCACAAAACGCAGCTTTCGAACCTGGACAGCGCGGTAACGGCGCTGCGGAGCAGCAAGGTGGACAAGCTGACCGGCAAGGGGCTGAGCACCAACGACTTCACCAATGCTTACAAGGCGCAGATTGACCAGAACAAGACGGACATCCAGAGCCTGAACGGTTCCGTAACGGCACTGGGAAACAGCAAGGCCGACAAAGCAGACATTGCCGACGACCTGACCACGGCGAGCGCCTCCCAAATGCTGAGCGCCAGACAGGGAACCGTGCTGAAGGCGCTGGCGGACAGCAAGGCTTCTGCAGCGGACTACAGCGCCGAGCTGACCGCAGACGGGTGGACCGGCGACGCGGCCCCATACACCCAGACGGTAACGGTGGCTGGACTAACCGCGGAAGACCGTCCATTTTTGGATTTGGACATGAGCGGGCTGACCAGCGCGGACGATATGACTGCCGCGCAGGATGCCTTCGCGCTGGTTCTGAAAGCCGAAACCGGAGCGGGCACCCTGACGGTAACGGCCTCGGACAAGCCCGACATTGACCTGACGATCAAAATGAAGGCGGTGAGATAATGGGCGATTGCTACATCATTCGCCGCGGAGGCGGAAGTGCGAGTGCGGGCGGAACCGGCCTGCCGGAGTTCGACTATGATGGAGTTTACCAGCTGATTGACGACGGCTACGGCGATTGGCGCATTAAATTTCTGACCAGCGGCGTAATCATCTTTACCAAGCTGGGGAGCGGCGCAAAAGGCATTGACGTGTTCCTGGTCGGCGGCGGAGGCGGGTGCGGAAACGCCAACAGTGTATCGGATTATCTGGGGGCCGGGGGCGGAGGCTACACCAAGACGACCCGGCAGATTACCATACAAGAAGGTGTGAAATACCGCATCGAGATTGGAGCAGGCGGCACAAAGCCGAACGCCAGCAACACTCAGACACGCGGCGGAACCACATCGGCCTTCAATACTTATGTTGAAGGTTGGTACAGCGGCAAATCGGTTTCCGGCGGCGACGGCGGTTCCGGCGGCGCATCTACCAACGGAACGACCGGCGGCACGGACGGCGGAGACGGCAGCGTTGGCAAGATGGGCGGACAGGCGGGCAAGGGCCAGGGGACGACCACCCGCGAGTTTGGCGAGGCTTCCGGGGATCTTTACGCATCCGGTGGGTACTGGGACAGCAGAGATGGGGCCGACAACACCGGAAACGGCGGTGGCGGCGTATACCTGAACAGCAAAACCAGCACCGGCGGCTCCGGCATTGTCGTGATCCGGAACGTGCGGAAGGAGCTGAAAATTACCCAGCAGCCTACGGACGTGACGGTCAGCGAAAATGGAGAAGCGGTGTTTACGGTGAAGGCGGAAGGAACCGAGCTGAGCTACCAGTGGCAATTCCAGCCTGCGAGCATCACGACTGAGTGGAGCAACACGTCCGTCACGGGTGCGACAACCAGCCGTCTGACGATCGTGGCATCCGCCTATCGGAACGGCTACAAGTACCGCTGCGTGATTACCGATGGGCACGGAAACAGCATCACCAGCTTGCCCGCCGTTCTGACGATTACAGCGTAAGCTGAAGAAAGAGGTCAAAATGAACTATGCGATTGTTGAAAACGGCATTGTAACCAACGTGATCTGGCTATACTCCGGGAACGCGGCAGACTTTCCCTCTGCCGTGCCCTGTCGGGATATTCCGGTGGCAATCGGCGACACCTATGACGGCGAACATTTTTACCGGGACGGCGAGCAGGTGGTTTCCATGCTCACCGCGGCACAGCAGGAGGTACAAACCATGCAGGAAGAATTGCCCGTACTGAAAGCCCAGATTCAGGCGATCAGCGATCGGAACGACTTTATCGAGGACTGCATCGCCGAAATGGCGGCGACAGTGTATGCGGATGCGGAATAAATGCGGAGGGCTGACCAAGGCGAAAACAGCCCTATGGCTGTTCGCGATACAAATCATTTTTGGAAAGGACGGTACGACTATGATGGCTATGTTTTTTGCGCAGAGGGTTATTTTGGGGAAAACGGCGCTTGAAAACGTCCCGAAGGCCCTGAAGGCGGGCGTGGCGGAGGTGCTGATTGACAGCGGCCTGCCGGAGCTGGTGCCTACCGAGTACGGCGGCACAGCAGAATAAGAGCGCAAAGAGGAACGCGAGGGGCGGATGAAAGCATCCGTCCCTTTTTTGTTCCTTCTTTGAAGGCTGGAGGGAAAAGAAATGAAACCAACAGGAAGAGCGGTAGCCGCGGCGGCAACGGCGCTGGCGCAGAGCTACCACAGCTATAAAGACATGGACTGCCAGGCGCTGGTGGAGCGGGCCGTGCGGAACGCGGGCGGCAGCATGGACTACCGGGGCAGCAACCATATGGCGCGCAGTGTGGCGTGGCTGGGAACCATCGAAAACGCGCAGGCAGAAGGAAAGCTAAAGCCGGGAGAGCTGTTATTCATCCACGAGGAGGACGAAAGCGGCCTTCCGGCGCAGTATCAGGGCGACGGGCTGGGCGATTTCAGCCACGTGGGCCTGTACGTGGGCGAGAACGCCCTGACGGACACGGACAAGCACGGAAAGCGCCGGGAATGCGACGTGGTGCACAGTTCCCAAAGCATGGGCCGGGTGTGCGGCTCCACGCTGAAAAACGGCTGGACCCATGTGGGGCTGGCGAAGGAGATCGACTGCGGCATTGAGGTGCCCGACGGCGTTTCACTGAGCCAGGAAATAGCGCAGGCAGAGGCGGACGGGAAGACTTCTGAGACATTTATAGCGATCCAATAAATTAGCGTGAATAGCCACAAAAGCGAAACCATCCAGAACAGTCATGTGAAGAAATCGTTTTGAAAGCAGCACGAACAGCATCCGGCAGCTTCTCCAACAAACGAACTTTTGCCTTTCTCAGAAAAGCCTTGAGTTTAGACCACATCTTCTCAATAGGATTCAAATCAGGGCTGTACGGTGGCAGATAGAGGTATTGAACGCCAGCCTGCTCCAATAAATCCTTTATTGCCTGTGTATGGTGAGAACGCATATTGTCCATCACAACGATCGAGTCGGGAGAAAGTGTCGGAATAAGAATGTTTCTCAGATAATCAACAAATCTTTCTGAAGTTGTTCCTCCTGAGTATGTTGTATAGGCAGCTTCACCATTCAGCCGAATCGACGATAAGACAGTTATGTTTTGTGGTTTCCACAGAGGCACAGCATCAACTGCGCGAGAACCACCCTTTGAGCGGGCATAACATCTCGTCATGTTGATATTGATTCCACTTTCGTCCAGAAAGACAAGTTTTTCAGGGGCGTACCCGGACATATTCTCTTTCCATGCTTTGCGTTTTTCCTTCACATCGGGGACGCTCCTGTTCGCTGGCATGAAGCGACTTCTTTTTACGGCGATATCCAAGTTTGAGCACTGCTTTACGAACTGTTTCATTACAGGCTTTGAGTTGAAGTGTATCTATGATTTCTGCAATCGTGATGTCGGGCTTCTCTTTCAGCAACTGTTCAATGTTGCGGATATTTTCCTGGCTCAAAGCTGATTTACGTCCGCGAAGATAGGTTCTAGTTTCGATGGAGCCAGTTTCTTCCAGCTGTCTTTTCAGGCGATATACCGTGCCTCGATTGACAGAGAAGTTTTCAGCGACTTCTCTTGCATTGTGTGTTTTCTCCAATGCCTGAATCAGAAGTTTTCTTGCTTCATTGTGCAACATTTGAATCGCCTCTTTGACTCTATCTTACACCTTTTGTCAAGTTGTAACTTTATTTGATCGGACTGCTATAAGGCTTCAGAAACTTCGGATATTTCCGAAAAGGCCGAGGGGCTGACTGCCGGGGACGCGGCGGAAAAGCAGCCGGAATACGCCGTGGTGCGCACGCCGAACGGCAGGCCGGTCAAGCTGCGCAAAAGCCCGAGCCAGCAGGAAGATATTTACTGGCTGGTGGCGAACAACGCCCGCGTCCGGGTGGAGCGGCGAAAAGAAGACTGGGCGCTGGTGCAGGCTATCTGCACGGACGGATACGCCCGGCGGGCTTACATCATGAGCGCTTTCCTTTTGTTTGAGGGAAGCGAAGGGGGGGCTGGCTGATGGAGGCATTGACCGGAAACAACCTGATTGTTACGGCGCTTGTGCTGGTGGCCGTGATGGAATTTGTGAATCTGGTGGGCCGGACGGTAGGCACATTTCGCGAATGGCGAAAACCGGGCCATGATTCAGATGCAGATTTTCAAAACCGTCTACAAAAATGCGAGACTCGATTGGAGAAAGATTTTAAGCAGCTTCAGGACATGAAAAACGGCCAGAAAGAAATCTGCTATGGGGTACAGGCCTTGCTGAACCACGCCTTGCACAATGGCAACAGCGACGAGATGAAGGCGGCTTCAGACAACATCAACAAATGGCTTGTAGACCGGAATTGAGGCGGGTATGTATTGTGTGACAGCGGACTACCCTGCCGAATGGCCGGACGCGCGGATCTATATTCTATCCGACCTGCACATCGGCGATGCAAATGCGGACTGGGACGAGATTCACGCCCGGGTGCAGCGCATCGCGGACGATGAACGGGGGCTGTGCGTGCTCAACGGCGACCTGCTGAACACGGCGGTGCGCAACAGCGTATCCGACATCTACAGCGAAACCGTGCCGCCCATGGAGCAGATCAAAATGGCGGTGGAGCTGCTTTCTCCCATCCGGAAACGGATTATCGCCGCAGACACGGGCAACCACGAAAACCGTGTATACCGAACCGACGGGCTGGACATGATGCGCCTCATCTGCCGGGAGCTGGGAATCGAGCACCGCTACGCGCCGGAGGGCGTTTTATGCTTTCTGCGCTTTGGAGACAAGGCCCCGGGCGAACGATCCGGCGGGCGGAAGAAGTAGCCGTATATTTACACCATCTACGCCACCCACGGAACCGGCGGCGGACGAAAGGAAGGGGCGAAGGCCATCCGTCTGGCGGACATGGCCGGGATTGTGGACGCGGACTGTTATATTCACAGCCATTCCCACATGCCGATGATCCTGAAGCAGGCCTTCTTCCGGGTGGACATTCAGAACCGGAAGGCGACGCCCGTGGACAAGCTGTTTGTGAACGACGCCGCGGCGGTGAGCTACGGCGGCTACGGACAGGCGGGCGAATTCAAGCCCGCCTCCAAGCACAGCCCCGTCATTCATCTGAGCGGGAACGGCAAGGCAATGAAGGCGACTTTGTAAGGAGCGGAAAAAAAGTATGAAAAAGGCAATGCTCAGCCAGCCGATGGCCGGCAGAAGCGAACAGGAGATTATCGAAACCCGGGAGCGCGCCATTGCGGCGCTGGAAGCGAAGGGCTTTGAGACGGTGAACACGCTGTTCACGGACGAATGGTACAGTGAACAGGCGATGAAGGAACGCGGGGTTGTACAGATTCCGTTATGCTTTTTGGCCAAATCACTCGAAAACATGAGCTTATGCCACGCCGCATATTTCTGCAAAGGCTGGGAGCAGGCGCGCGGCTGCCGGATCGAGCACGAGGCCGCCAAGGCTTACGGCCTTGAAATCATCTACGAAGAATAAGGAGGAAACAGCAATGCTGAGCAACAAGGTTTACGACGTTCTCAAGTGGATCGCACTGTATCTGCTGCCCGCGCTGGGCACGCTCTACTTCGCCCTGGCGGGCATCTGGAGCTTTCCCTACGGCGAAGAGGTAGTGGGCACCATCACCGCCGTGGACACCTTCCTGGGCGTACTGCTGGGCATCAGCACGGCCCAGTACAACAAGGGCGCCGGGGAAGGCAAGGAATAAGCCTGAAAAAAAGCGCTCGTCCCCGCGGCGGGCGCTTTTTCTTTTCAGCTTTGACAGGAACTTTCGGAGGTTGACAGTGAACAAAATTCTCGCCTATACTTTACACAGGATCGGAGCGGCCCTCCAGTCCCCGAAACTTGACAACGAAAAACCGCGCTCTCCTTTCGAAGAAGGGGAGAAGAACATGTCTGCCAACAAAAAGAAAATCAGGCGCGAAATGACGCTGAACGGCGTAAAGGTATGGATTACCGCCGACACAGAGCAGGAATACGCCGACAAGCTGCTTCAGCTGGCCGGAGCGGGTCAGCCCACGGGAACAAAGCACAGATTTCGGGATTATGCCGAGAACTGGTTTGAGGTTTTCTCCAGGCCCAATGTGGCAAAGGTGACGGAGCTGACCTACCGGCGGCAGCTGGAACGGCACATCTATCCCATCCTTGGTAATCGGACGCTGGAGGAAATCGTTCCCGCCGACATTCAGAGGATTTTCAACAGCATGCCGAACGATACCCGGCAGCAGACGAAAAACAAGGTGAAAATCGTTCTCAGCCAGGTATTCAAAATGGCGCTGGACGACGGCATCATCACTCGCAATCCGCTGGAATCGCCCTCGCTGAAAATCAAAGGCACGGCTTCCGAAGCGACGAAGCCATACACGGTTGAGCAGATGCGCTATCTGGCCGCCCACTTAAGCGAGGTGAAACGCCCCGCAGACCGCGCCTGGCTGGCTATTTCCATCAGTCTGCCGCTGCGGCCTGAGGAGGTGCTGGGCCTTCGCTGGGGAGATTTCGACGCGGAGAAATGCATTGTGAACATCCGCAGCACCGTGACCCATCCCACGCGCAACGAGCCGGAATTCAAGCCATACACCAAAACCGCCGCCAGCGTGCGCAGCCTGATATTTCCCAGGGAAATTCTTTCGTACTTACCAGAGCCCGGACAGCCGGAGGAATTTGTGATCGGCGGCCCGAAGCCCGTCAGCTACACGCAGCTTCGGGGCATTCGAAAGCGCGTCAATCTGGACACGCGCTTTGGCGAGACCATCACCCCGCGCCGATTCCGAACGACGGTAGCGACGGATATTTCAGCCGCCACCCACGACCTGAAGCTGGTGCAGCAGATGCTGGGCCATGCCACGCCGCAGATGACGCTGCGATACTACGACAAAGGCCGCAGCGGCGCAATCGACGCTTCCAAAGCCATCGAAAAATGCTACGGAATCAACGGCAGCTGACGGATTCCTGACGGAAAAACAGCCTGCAAAGCCTTGCGGCGCAAGGGATTGCGGGAATCCCCAACTGACGGATTTCTGACGGAAAAGCAGATGAGGTCTTCGTTTTGCAGGATGAAAGGGCAAAACCTGCAAAAAATGGGCGTAAATAAAGAAAAATCCTTCGAAAATGAAGGATTTTCTGGAGCTGATAGCCAGATTCGAACTGGCGACCTCATCCTTACCAAGGATGCGCTCTACCTGCTGAGCTATATCAGCACGTTGTCTCAAGCGACAACGATATTATTATACACAGCATTCTACGATTTGGCAAGGGGTATTTTCAAAAAAACGAAAAAATTTTGAAAAAAAGCACGCAGGCCGAAAAGAAGCGGACCATCCCACCAGCCAAAAGTACCGAAAAAGCACGGTGTCCGCCGGATTTTGCACACTTATACAACATTTTGCTTATTTACACGGTCATTTTGGACGGATATAATAAAACCGTCTCAATAAACGGGACTCCCATTTTCAATACATACATGGAGGATACGCCTATGGATCGTAAACTGCATATCGGCATCATCGGCTGCGGCGGCATCGCCAACGGCAAGCATATGCCCTCGCTGAAAAAGATCGATACGGTTGAAATGGTCGCTTTCTGCGATGTGGTGAAGGAGCGGGCGGAAAAGGCCGCCAAAGAATACGGCACCCCGGACGCCCGGGTGTATACCGACTATAAGGAGCTGCTGAAGGAGAAGGACATCGACGTGGTGCATGTGCTGACCCCCAACAAGCAGCATTCTTTCATCACGGTGGACGCACTGGAAGCGGGCAAGCACGTCATGTGCGAAAAGCCCATGGCCATCAATTCCGCCGAGGCCAAAAAGATGCTGGACGCGGCCAAGCGCACCGGCAAAAAGCTGACCATCGGCTATCAGAGCCGTTTCCGTCAGGACAGCATGTATCTGAAAAAGGTCTGTGAGAACGGCGAACTGGGTGACATTTACTACGCCCGTGCCCAGGCCGTTCGCCGCCGGGCCGTACCCACCTGGGGCGTGTTCCTGGATGCGGAAAATCAGGGCGGCGGTCCCCTGATCGATATCGGCACCCATGCGCTGGATCTGACCCTGTGGGAAATGAACAACTACGAGCCTGCCATGGTGACGGGTTCCACCTTCCGCAAGCTGGCGGATCATGAGAATTCCGCCAACGCCTGGGGCCCTTGGGATCCCAAAAAATTCACCGTGGAGGACTCCGCCTTCGGCTTCATTAAGATGAAGAACGGCGCGACCATCTATCTGGAGGCCAGCTGGGCCCTGAACACGCTGGACGTGAACGAGGCCAAGACCATTCTGTGCGGCGACAAGGGCGGCGCGGATATGCTGGGCAAGGACGGCGGCCTGCGCATCAACGGCGAAAAATACTCCAAGACCTTCGTCACCGAGCCTGACCTGAAGGCGGGCGGCGTGGCTTTCTACGACGGCACCACCGGCGGCGACCCGGCCGAGCTGGAGGCCCGGGCGTGGATCGCTCATGTGCTGGACGATTCCAAGCCGCTCGTCACCAAGCCCGAGCAGGCTTATGTGGTCACGCAGATTCTGGAAGCCATCTACCGTTCCGCCGAGACCAACCGGCCCGTCTATTTTGAAAACGGCGAAATGAAGCTGGACTGACTTCTCTTTGATTTCCCCATTTTCCCTGACGACTGGATAGAAGAAAAGGAGAACCCTTATGGAACAGATCAAAATCGGCACCTGTATTCCCGGCCAGCAGGCGGAGCAGTGGCTCCCCGGCATGAAGGACAAGGGCTTCGAGTGCTTTGCCATCAACTTCCACATGACCTACGGCGGCGTTGATCTGAAGGAACTGGCGCCCAAGGTGCTTTCCATGCTGGAGGGCACAGGCACGTATGTATCTACCGTGGGCTATTACTGCAACGCGCTACAAAATGAATCTCAACTGCACGATTTGGAATACGCCATCGACAACGCCCATCTTTTCGGGGCCAAAACCGTAGCGACCTTCGCTGGCGCGCTGGAAGGCCAGCCGGTGGACGCGGCCATTCCCCGCTTCAAGGAGGTTTTCTCCGAGCTGGCCAAGCGCGCCGAGGATCGCGGTGTGAAGCTGGCCATCGAAAATTGCCCCATGAGCGGTGATTGGCGGCACCCCACCTGCAACATCGGCTTTAATCCCGACGCTTGGGAGCTGATGTTCGACGCGGTGCCCTCCGACGCGCTGGGTCTGGAATGGGAGCCTGCCCATCAGCTGATTCAGCTCATCGACCCCATCCCGCAGCTGCGGGTATGGGCCAAGAAGATCGTGCATCTCCACGGCAAGGATACCTCCGTGGACTGGGACGCGGTGCGCCGCCGCGGCATCTATGCCGCGAAGGACTTCGCGCCCGAGCGCACCCCCGGTTTCGGCGATACCAACTGGCGGGATGTTTTCTCCATTCTGCATGAGAACGGCTACGAGGGCGACGTGTGTATCGAAGGCTACCATGATCCGGTGTACTCCGGCCAGTGGGAAATGACCAGCCAGCTTCACGCCCTGAAGTACCTGAAATTCTGCCGCGGCGGCGACTTCGTGCCCAATCCCTGGGACGCGGAGTAAAAGGAACGAAACCGGCAAAAACGAACCATCGACAAAATCCCCCTTTATGCAGGATGATAACTGCATAAAGGGGGATTGCAGTCTGTCGAAAAACCCAAAATTGGCCGCCCGCGCCCGCAAACAGCGCTTCGCTGGTTTGCGGGGAAAGTGCTGCGGCACAAGGGTTAGGGGCTCTGTTCCGCAATCTCAATCGTCGTCTTTGGCACTGCCGTGCCAAATCCTCGTTTCGGTTGACGGCTGTCAGTCGCTAGCTGCCTTCGGCAGCTGCATCCACTGGATGCGCG
>SFGO01000072.1 GCA_004556545.1 Clostridiales bacterium | reverse complement strand
CCTGTTCTCTCTTCAGCATCTTCATCACCTGCTCCTATTATTATCACCTATTATATCAAAAAAGGCCGCGATTCGCGACCTTTTTTGACAGGCTGAGGCATGGCCATTCGCGGCCATGCCTTTTTCTCATTTCGAGCCGAGCGCCCTTGCAAACGCCCGAATCACAGCACCATCAGCAGCGTTCCCGCGCCGATCAGCACGCAGCCCAGCAGCGATTTTGTTGTAAAGTTTTCGTGCAGAAACAGGAAGGCCAGCACCAGCGTGATCACGACGCTCAGCTTATCGACCGGAACCACCTTGGAGGCTTCTCCGATCTGCAATGCGCGGTAGTAGCACAGCCAGGAAGCGCCCGTTGCCAGTCCCGAAAGGATCAAAAACAGCCAGCTCTTCTTGCTGATCTCCGCGATCCCGCTTTGCGCGTTGGTCAGGAACACCATGCCCCAGGCCATCAGCAGCACGACGGCCGTCCGGATGGCGGTCGCAAGGTTGGAATTGACCCCGTTAACGCCGACTTTTGCCAGAATAGAAGTAAGGGCGGCAAACACGGCGGACAGCAACGCAAACACAAACCACATAACGATTGGACACCTCTATACTTTCCAACGATTGCTTCATGCGCTGCTATCTTATCACAACGCGGCCCTGTATGCAAGAACGGTACGCCGCAGGCTCGGCTCTTTCCCTGCCGAACGGCGAAGCGCTTTTGCGAGCCTCCCTGTCTTTTTCCGCCGATGATCCGCCGGATCTGTCATGAAGGCAAAACCTTGCCCTGTCTGACTTCTTTTGCAACATGTATGCTTGACAGTGCCAGAGGCTCATAGTAAAATAGTACGTTGTATTATGACTTACCCTATTCAGGCAAGGAAGAGAGGGAACGAGCCTTCATGAGTCCCGAAACACTGGCTCCCGAAGCATTGGAGCAGATCTTGAAACGGCGCACCTTCGCCATTATCAGCCACCCGGACGCAGGTAAAACCACCCTGACCGAAAAGCTGCTGCTGTACGGCGGGGCCATTCGTCAGGCCGGCAGCGTGAAGGCGCGCAAGGCTGAGCGCCACGCCACCAGCGACTGGATGGACATCGAAAAGCAGCGCGGCATCAGCGTGACCTCCAGCGCCATGCAGTTCGAATACGACGGCTTCCGCATCAATATTCTGGACACCCCCGGCCATCAGGACTTCAGTGAGGACACCTACCGCGTGCTGGTCGCAGCCGACGCGGCGATCATGCTGATCGACGCGGCCAAGGGCGTGGAAGAGCAGACCATCAAGCTGTTCAAGGTCTGCCGGATGCGGAACATTCCCATCTTCACCTTTGTCAACAAGATGGACCGGGCCTCGAAGGATCCCTTCGCCCTGATGGAGGAGCTGGAAAACGTCCTGGGCATCCGCTCCTGCCCCATGAACTGGCCCATCGGCGTGGACGGCGATTTTCAGGGCGTATACCAGCGCGCCACCGGCCATGTGCTGCTGTATTCCGGCGGCAATCACGGCATGAGCATGGCGGACGAGCTATCCGTCCCGCTGGACAGCCCCGAAGCCGAAAAGGCGCTGGAGAAGCACTACCGCGACCGTCTGCGGGATGAGATCGAGCTTCTGGACGAAGCGGGCGACCCCTTTGACAAGGAAGCGGTACTGTCCGGTCGGCTGACGCCGCTGTTCTTCGGCTCGGCTGTGACCAATTTCGGCGTGGAGCCGTTTCTGGAGGCGTTTTTGGCGATCACGCCCCCTCCCTTGCCCCGGGAAGCGGACATCGGTCTGGTGGAGCCCACCGCCCCCTATTTCAGCGGCTTTATCTTCAAGATTCAGGCCAACATGAATCCGGCGCACCGGGACCGGCTGGCCTTCCTGCGCATTGTGAGCGGCGAGTTCGAAAAAGGCATGACGGTCTATCATTCCGGCACGGACAAGCCCATGCAGCTCAAGCAGCCCCAGCAGTTCATGGCGGACGAGCGGGAATCCGTTGAAAAAGCCTATGCGGGCGACATCATCGGTCTATTCGATCCCGGATGCTTCCGCTTGGGCGACAGTCTCTCCACGGGGCCGAAGCTGCACTTTGCTTCCATCCCGGTTTTTGCCCCGGAGCATTTCGCCCGGGTGCGGCCTGAGGACAGCATGAAGCGCAAGCAGTTCCAGAAGGGCATTTATCAGCTGGCCGAGGAAGGCGCCATTCAGACCTTCCGCCGCACCGAAACCGGCCGGGAGGAATTCCTTGTCGGCGTGGTGGGCGTTTTGCAGTTCGAGGTATTGGAGCATCGGCTCAAGACGGAATACGGCGTGACCATGCTGATGGATCGTCTGCCCTTCCGTTATGTACGCTGGGTAGTGAAAACGCCCAAGCCGGTGGACGAGCTGAAGCTGACCTCCACCTCTGGCCGCGCCTTTGACAGCGAGGGCCGGGACGTTCTGCTCCTTGAGAACGAATGGTCCATCCGTCTGGCGCAGGAAAACAACGAAGGTCTCGAGCTTGCCGAAATCCGGCAGGGCTAAAGCCCTGCACCCCGGCCTGCGCGCAAGGGGCAGTGCCCCTTGACCCCGGACTGCGCGGCTTTGCCGCGCAGGGGCGTAGGGAGACATGCAAGCTGGCCGGGGTTTTACCGCCGCTCGGCAACAGGCCTCGCGGCTCGCCGGTCTGGCAGGCGAAATGATGGTTAGCAGCCTTTGCAACGGACTGAAAAAACGTTTGTTTTCATTATTGTTGATGACTGAATTGTTGATGATGACTGACTCTTGACCGTGCGAAGCACGGTCAATCCGGAGGTGCAGGAGGCACCGCCTCCTGCCGGGGTGCAGGGGCAGCGCCCCTGCCTGATGTTTTAGGAAAGAAGGAGATTCTTATGGTTCGGGAAGATATTCGCAACATTGCCATTATCGCGCACGTTGACCACGGCAAGACCACGCTGGTGGACGAAATGCTCAAGCAGGGCGGCGTGTTCCGCGAAAACCAGCAGGTGGCGGAGCGCGTGATGGACTCCAACGACATCGAGCGGGAGCGCGGCATCACCATTCTGGCGAAGAACACCGCCGTCCACTACAAGAAGACCAAGATCAACATCGTCGACACTCCCGGCCACGCCGATTTCGGCGGCGAGGTAGAGCGGGTGCTGAAAATGGTGGACGGCGTGCTTCTGCTGGTGGACAGCTTCGAAGGCCCCATGCCCCAGACCCGTTTCGTGCTGCGCAAGGCGCTGAGCCTGAAGCTGCCCGTTATCGTGGTCATCAACAAGATCGACCGGCCCGACGCCCGCTGCGAGGAAGTGGTGGACGAGGTGCTGGATCTGTTCATTGAGCTGGGCGCGGACGAGACCGCGCTGGATCGGCCCATCGTGTACGCCTCCGCCCGTGCCGGTACGGCCACGCTGGATCTGGATCAGCCCTCTCCCGACCTGCGGCCCCTGTTCGAGACCATTCTGGAATACATTCCCGCGCCCGAGGGCGACATGGAAGGCCCCGCTCAGGTGCTGATCTCCACCATCGACTACAACGAGTACGTGGGCCGCATCGGCATCGGCCGCATCAACCGGGGCACCCTGAAGACCGGCATGATGGTGGTCAAGACCAATCTGGACACCGGCGCGGTGAGCCAGCCCCTGCGTCTGACCAGCCTGTACACCTTCGACGGCCTGAAGCGTCTGCCTGCGGAGAGCGCTTCCATGGGCGACATCGTAGCCATGAGCGGTCTGGAGGACATCTCCATCGGCGATACGGTCTGCGACCCGGAAAAGGTAGAGGCGCTGCCCTTTGTTTCCATCACCGAGCCGACCGTGACCATGACCTTCTCCGTCAACAACAGCCCCTTTGCGGGCCGGGAAGGCGAGTACGTCACCAGCCGTCACCTGCGCGCCCGTCTGTTCAAGGAGCTGCAGACCGACGTAAGCCTGCGGGTGAACGAGACTGCCAGCCCCGACGCCTTTGAGGTGCGCGGCCGCGGCGAGCTGCATCTGAGCATCCTGATCGAAAACATGCGCCGTCAGGGCTATGAATTCCAGGTGTCCAAGCCTCAGGTGCTGTACAAAGAGATCAACGGCAAAAAGTGCGAGCCCATCGAGCGCATGGTGGCCGACGTGCCGCAGGCCTACGCGGGCGCGGTCATCGAGAAGATCGGCCGCCGCCGCGGCACGCTGGAAAGCATGCACGGCGTGAACCGGGTGCGCCTGGAGTTCCTGGTTCCTTCCCGCGGCCTGTTCGGCTACCGCAGCGAGTTCATGACCGATACCCGCGGCGAGGGCATCATGAGCTCCGTCTTTGAAAAATACGAGCCCGTCAAGGGCGACATCCCCCACCGGGCTTTCGGCGCTCTGGTCTGCTTTGAGGACGGCGAGAGCACCAGCTACGGCCTGTTCAACACGCAGGAGCGCGGCACCCTGTTCATCGGGCCCCAAACCCCTGTGTACAAGGGCATGATCTGCGGCCAGAACGCCCGTCCGGACGATCTGGTGGTAAACGTGTGCAAGCAGAAGCACGTGACCAACATGCGCAACGCTTCCGCCAGCGAAGAAAGCCTGCGCCTGATCAGCGTTCATCCCCTGACGCTGGAAGAGTGTCTGGAGTTCATCGACGATGACGAGCTGCTGGAAATCACCCCCAAGAGCCTGCGGATGCGCAAGCGGGAGCTGAACCACGAGCAGCGCGCCCGCGCCGCCTACCGCGCCAAACAGTAATGTCTTTACCCGCTTGTGATCGCAAAGGAGGGAACCGCATGTTCCGTCAAGCCGTCCGCCGCGCCTTCGCCCTGCTGCTGGCCATTTGTCTTCTGCCCGCAGCGGCGCTGGGCGAGGCAGTATCCCCCGCCGAAGAATGGCCTGTGGATTCCAGCGCCGTTACCCGCGCCGATTTTGACCTGAGCGTTCAGCTCCACGCAGACGCCTTTCCGGCTGACGGTCTGACGGATTATCAGGGCTGGGAGACCCTTCTGAGCAAGCTGCGCCTTTCCGGCGTGATGGATCTGCAGCGGTTTCCCCGGCCCAACAACCGTATGTACATGGATGCTCAGATTTTTCTGAACGATCGGGAGCTGACAAGCTTTTCCTTTGAGGATTACTGGGGCTTCCGTTATGTGCGCAGCCCCGCGCTGTGCAATCGGAGCATCCATTTCCAGATGGACAACTATCTGGAATTCATGCTCAAGCCCTATGAATACTATGAGCTTCCTACGCAGTACATCGCGCTGCTGACCTATCCCGAGGTCACGGCCTATCTGGCGGAAAGCTACGAGGACGTGCTGACGCCGTATTTCCACAGCGAAGGAAGCCGCACGATTTCCTATGATGATCTGTATCAGCTCTGTCTGGACATGGACGCCGTGACGACGGAAGCGAAGGCGGAACAGTCCTACTTCTACCTGTCTGCCCTGCTGATCGATCTGGGCATGACCGAGCAGGTCTACGACGGATTGAGCTATCTGGAGGATTATCTGGACTGGCTGGATCCCGAGCAGCAGGGCATGACCATCACGGCAACCGGCAATACGGATCGCTACGAAATCGGCGGCCATACCCTGTTCACCCGCACCCGGGACGAGGACACGCTGGCCTTCCGGCTGTCTTTGCCCACGGAAAACGACGAAGAGCTGGCCGTGGAATATGACAGAATGCCCGGCGTGAACGGCGGCACGAACGTCAACGCCCGGCTGACCGTTTCCGTCGAAGAAGAAACGCTGATCGACCTGACGCTGACCGCCGACGGACTCCCGAAGGAAACGGATACGCAGGCCATCGGCCATCTGACCTTTGCGGTTTCCGGCAGCGCCTTGGAAGAGGCAGCCTATGCGTTCCAGTTCCGGCTGACCCGTTCCGCCGAAGAGCCGCCCTTCCATGTGACCTTCGGCGTGGACTGGCTCCATCCCGAAACCGAAAAACCGGCCTTTACCCTTCTCTACAGCGCCGATGTGGAAATGAAGGACGAAAGCGTACTGGTGGATCGAACCTACAACAATCAAAACGATTTCTTCCATCTGAACGATGCCTATCTGGAAGAATACAAGAGAGATTTTGCGCTTCCGGTGGCGCTTACCTGCGCGCCGCTGCTGATGGAAATGCCGTCCGGCGTTCTCAATGACATTCTGCGTTTCTGCGATGAAACCGGAATTTTGGCCACCCTGGGGATTGAATAGGAGGAAAGTTCGGTGCAGGAACAGTTTTTGGAAAAAAAGAGCCAGAGTCCGCTGTATCAGCAGCTGATGACCCGGCTGAAGAATGATATTGTGGCCGGCGTTTATCCTGCCGGAGGGCGCATCCCCAGCGAGCAGGTGCTCTGCGATACCTACGGCGTCAGCCGCGTCACCGTGCGCAAGGCCATGCTGGATCTGGTGCAGGAGGGCCTTCTGGTGCGGCGGCAGGGCAAGGGTACCTTCGTTGCGGAGGAAAAGCTGCGCCGGGATCTGAGCATGATTACCAGCTTTACTGATTCCTGCGCGGCCCGGGGACATCACGCGGAGGCCCGGCCCATCTCCTGCCAATGGGAAGAGGCGACGGCGGAAGACTGCGAAAAGCTGGGCGTTTCTTCCGAAGACCGGGTGCTGGAACTTTGCCGTCTGCGGCTGAGCGACGGCGATCCGGTCATGCTGGAGGTCAACCGTTTCCCGGCGGAATACGCTTTTCTGGCCGAGGAGCCTGTGACCGGCTCGCTGTACGAATGCCTGCGCGCCCACGGGGTGATTCCTTCTTCGGCAGTCCATGATATTTCCATGGGTCACGCCACGCCCTTTGTGAGCAAGCACCTCCATACGGAGGTGGGCGACGCGCTGCTGGTGCTGGACGAGCTGGTGCTGAATCAGCACGGCGAGCCGCTGCATCTGAGCCGCCAATGGATTCGCGGCGATAAATTTACCTTCCGTATCTGAATTACTGTCTCTTTGCCGTCCGGCTGGCTGTTTGGGCCGGGCGGCTGCATCATTTTCTTTTTTCAGAAAGGAGCGTGCGTGCTATCAGCGCTTCCAAATTCGCCCTGTTTGTAGACCTGGAAAACTGCGGCGCGAAAGTCTCTACCCTGCTGAACGTGCTGGAAAAGGTGAAGATTCGCGGCGATATCCTGCTGGGCAAGGTATACGGCTACACCGACCGCTACAGCGACCTGAAAGAAGTGCTTCTTTCCAACACCTTTACGGTGGTGCCCAGCCTGCGCTACGGCATCAGCCAAAAAAACAACGCGGACATCCTGCTGGTGATCGACGCGCTGGAAGTGGCTTACACCAATCCGCTGATCGACAGCTTCTGCATCGTGTCCGGCGACAGCGACTACACGCCGCTGGTGGGCCGCCTCAAGAGCATGGGCAAATTCGTGCTGGGCATCAGCCGCAGCGAGGCCGCCAGCACCATCTTCATCAACGCCTGCAACGAATTCCAGTTTCTGGAAAACGTAGGCCCCCGCATCCGCAAGGAAACGGGCAAGAAAAAAGCTGCGGCTGACGACAAGGAACCGCTGGACGAGGCGGAGCTCAACAAGCTGCTTTGCAGCATTCTGGAGGAGCAGACCGACAAGGACGAGCTTTATGCCAGCGAACTGAAGGGCATTCTGCTGCGTCTGCGGCCTGATTTCAACGAAAAGGCCTACGGCTGCGCCACCTTCCTCAAGGTGCTGGACAAGCTGAGCAAGCAGTTTGGCAGTCTGCGCATCCGCAGCGACAACTTCAACGTCATGGTATCCGTGGCTGCGAGCAGCGGCAAGGAGGCCGCGCCCCAGCTGAGCAAGGAAAACTGGCGCGCCGTCATTCAGGAGCAGCTGCACCGCTATAAAGAGGATGGATTTGACCGCATCAATCCCAGCATCCTCAAGGCGGATCTGCAGGCCACCTATCCCGATTTTTCCGAGCGGGCGCTGGGTTTCAAGCGCTTCAGCGACATGCTCAAGGCGCTGGAAAAGGACGGCCTGCTCACCGTGGAACTGGACGAGCAGGGAACCATGCTCATCAACGTGCTGTAAGCAAAAGGAGAGATCATCATGCCCAAAGGCTTTGCCCGCGTTGCCGCCGTCAGTCTGCCCGTTCATCTGGGGGATGTTTCGGCCAACGAGCAGGAAATTCGAAACGCTATGGAGTCTCTGCGCCGTCAGGGCGTTCAGCTGGCCGTTTTTCCCGAACTGTGCCTGACCGGTTATACGCTGGGCGATCTGCTGCTGCAGCCGCTGGTGCAGGCCGCCAGCTGGGAGAGCATGCTGCGCATTGCCCGGGAAACGGACGGCTCCATGGCGGTTGTGATCGGCCTGCCGGTGAATGTGCGCAGCCGTCTGTATAACTGCGCCGCCGTGCTGTACGGCGGACGGCCGATCGGCTTTGTGCCCAAGACCTATTTGCCCAACGGCAACGAATTTTATGAGACCCGCTGGTTCGTCAGCGGCGCGGAAGCGGATGAAACGCTTTCCTGCGCCCTGCCCGGCGGCGGAAGCTGCTCTGCGCTGCTGCGGCCCGATCAGCTTTTCGATCTGGGCGGCTTTACCTTCGGGGTGGAGATCTGCGAGGATCTGTGGACGCCCATTCCGCCCAGCTGTCAGCTGGCGGTGGACGGAGCCGATGTGATCGTCAATCCCAGCGCGTCCAATGCGCTGGTCAGCAAGCACCAGTATCGCCGGGAGCTGCTGAGCCAGCAGTCCGGGCGGCTTTACGCGGGCTATGCCTACGCAGGCACGGGCTTTGGCGAAAGCACCAGCGATCTGGTCTTCGACGGCTACACCGCCGTTTATGAAAGCGGCCGCGCCCTCAGCGAAGGGCAGCGCTTCCAGCAGAAGGGCGGCACAGCCATTGCGGATATTGACGTGCAGCGGCTGCGCTATCAGCGGCAGCGCAACGGCAGCTTCCATCAAATGCCCGCAGGCAAGCGGAAGCCCGCCATGATCGGGGTCTCCCCCATTTCGGACGCCTCCCTGCCCCTGCTTCGCCGGCTGGATCCCCTGCCTTTCGTGCCGCAGGGAACGGACGCGGACGGACGGCTGGAAGAGATCGTCCACATTCAGATGACCGGCCTGATGAGCCGCCTTGCGGCCATTCACTGCCAGCATCTGGTGGTGGGCGTTTCCGGCGGACTGGACAGTACGCTGGCCCTGCTGGTGGCTGCAAGAGCCTACGACGAGCTGGGCCTTGACCGCAGCGGCATTCACGCCATTACCATGCCCGGCATGGGCACCGGCGCGCGCACCAAATCCAACGCCGATCTTCTGATGGAAAAGCTGCGCGTCAGCTCCAGCGAGATCGCCATCGGCCCGGCGGTAAAGCAGCACTTTGCCGACATCGGTCAGGATGAGAACGTTCACGACGTGACCTACGAGAATAGTCAGGCGCGGGAGCGCACGCAGATCCTCATGGACTACGCCAACAAGGTGGGCGGCATCGTGCTGGGCACCGGCGACCTGAGCGAGGCGGCGCTGGGCTTCTGCACCTACAACGGCGACCACATGAGCATGTACAACGTGAACTGCTCCGTGCCCAAGACGCTGGTGAAGAGTCTGGTGCGGTATATCAGCACCCATTTCTTTGACGGGCAGGTCAAGGACGTGTGTCAGGACATTATCGACACGCCCATCAGCCCGGAGCTGCTGCCCGTCAGCGAGGGCGAGCTGAACCAGCGCACGGAAGACATTCTGGGCGACTACGCTCTGCATGATTTCTTCCTTTATCACATGATGGACAGCGGCGCTTCCCCGGAAAAGCTGCGTCTGCTGGCCGAGCAAGCCTTCGAGGGCGTGTATGCTCCCGAAAAGATTCACGACCAGCTGGAGACGTTCCTGCGTCGTTTCTTCCAGCAGCAATTCAAGCGGAACTGCGTCCCCGACGGCCCCAAGGTGGGTTCCGTCAGTCTGAGTCCCCGTGGCGACTGGCGTATGCCCAGCGACGCGAATCGCACGCTCTGGCGGCAGGAGTAAGGATGCTGGCAGAGCGACATAGAATTTTATTTTGACCAAGAGGCCCGCGTGGATTTGAAACCACGCGGGCCTTTTCATCTGCACATGTTCAAATGCTACAAATACAAAAACCGCCCGGAAAACGATGGTTTTCCGAGCGGTGAAACTGCAAAATGCAGCCGATCAGCGCTTGCTGAACTGAGGAGCGCGACGGGCGGCCTTCAAGCCGTACTCTGTCAAAAATGCAAAGTGTCTGTATGCGAAGGAATATTCATACAAAGCGAGAAAGGAGGAGGCGTTTGGGGAAAAGGTGTGGGGATGTCAGGTTGTGATATGACGAACATCTGATGCGTTCACATGGAATCGTAGGATGAGGACGATATTACTCTTGCATATGTGAAGGAAATTCGCTATAATCTATTTATCACCATGTAGAGAGGGAACGCGAATGAGTACGGGTGTATCCTATAAGAAACTATTCAAGCTGATGATCGACCGGGACATGAAGAAAAAGGATCTGCAGCAGATAGCCGGACTGAGCCCCGCGACCATCACCAAGCTGGGGAACAACAGCTATGTCAGCATGGAGGTGCTGGTCAAAATCTGCCGGGCGCTCAGGGTGGACGTCGGCGACATGATGGAAATTGTACAGGAGGAACCGGCAAAATGACAAACCTTCGCAAACTGGAGACGGAGCTTTGGGAGTCCGCTGATTTGCTTCGTGCCGAATCGAAGCTGACGAGTCAGGAGTACTGCATGCCCGTGCTGGGGCTGATCTTTCTGCGTTATGCGTACAGCCGTTTTCGATATGTGGAGGGGGAGATTCTGAAGAATCGCCCTGTCCGCAACGGGCGCGTTATGCCTGTGGAGGCCATCGACTTTCAGCAGAAGAGCGCACTCTTTCTGCCAGAGGAGGCGCGGTATGAGTATCTGCTGAATCTCCCGGATGATGCCAACGTCGGCGAGAAGGTCAACCATGCCATGGCGCTGGTGGAGCAGCAAAGTCAACAGTTGCAGGGTGTGCTGCCCAAGACGTACACCTCCTTCAAGAACGATCTGCTGCGGGAGCTGCTGCGCATCTTCAACAATAGCGCACTCAATGACATTCAGGATGACATCATCGGTCGCATCTATGAGTACTTCCTCAACAAGTTTGCGCCGGCGGTCGCCTCGGATGATGGCGTGTTCTTCACGCCCAAATCGCTGGTGCGGATGATTGTGAACATCATCGAGCCGAAGCGTGGAACGGTGCTGGAAAAAACCCTGTCAACTTTGATACAAACCAACGAAACTAAAAAATCGACGCAAATCGACGCATTTTTTGAGTCGAAACCAAAAATCGACGCATTTTTGAAAATCGACGCAAATGCCCAAAGGCAGGAATACAAAATGGCATCCTGACACCAAAGGTTCTGGAAGCAGGATGCCTTTTTTAATTGCTCGGGTTTACAGGTGGAGTCTATGCTCCTCTTCCGGCGGACATACCTTGGGCAGCACCTCCAGGAAATGCTGACCGATCTTCGTCGGATCATAATCATTGGCGGCACAGATGAAACGGAGAGTGTCGGGCATCAGGATATGGCCTTTTGCCTTCTCCTCTTTATATTTCTGCCATTCGTCATATTCTTTGTTCGTAATCTGCTTCATTGACTGTCTCCTCATGAAACTGGAATTTGTGCGATTGACTGCTGGTCTATCGTTCACGAGATTTTTCTTCCCATCTCTATCCGCATATTGTGTTCTTCGGGACCATTGTTGGAATATGCGTACCGATCAAAGCCGATGATTGCAAACCCGTTTTTCTGATAAAATGAAACAGCCTTGAAGTTGAAACTCTGTGTTTCAAGCACTGCCATCCTCGCACCGGAGTTCACGGCATCAACCATGATTCTGTCCAGAAGCATCGTTCCCGCCCCGCGTTTACGGTCTGATTCATTAAAAACACAGATATTGGTGATTCGAAAGCGGTTATTCCACTTCTCAAGAAAACCTTCTACAAAACCTACCATCCTGCCGCCTTCGAACGCGCCATAGGCAATCGGGTCTTCCAGCCAGTCTGAAAGTATGCTGTCCTGAATCGACATTCTCAAATCGGTTTCTGAGTCAACCCAATGCATGTCAAATCCGTTATCCCCGGGCTCAATAGATAAGTATCGATCCGAATGAATCTCAGCGGCGTATTTCCTCCCCCTGTACTCGCTGTAATCGAGTTGGCTGATTCTCATTTCCATCACTCCATTGAAAATGATTCCCGAGGGATCTGTTCGTTGACAGATCCCGATTTGTCACCTTCTGCTTTTTTCAATTTCAGTCTGCATGGTATCACACCAGGCATCCCACTTTTCCCTGTAGTCTTCTTCGGGTATGATCCGGGTCAGCAGATCCACAGGTGATAAAATCTTCTTCTCCAGACATGCTTTCACGCATGCACGGTACATATCCCAATCCAGGTCATCCTCATCCCAGACCAGCGGCACTGCTGTCAGTCCGGCTCTTAAGGCGGCAACAGCGCGGGTGTGCCCATCCGTCATGACAGGCTTGCCATCCAGCAGCTTCACGGGGATGGGCTGAAAGCCTGAAAGATCCTCCGGGTGAAGCCAGCGTTCAATTGCTTTCAGCTTTCCTGCAGAAATATAAAACTGTGAGGGCTGCAGGTCTCTCAGCCTTAGCTTCACTATTTCCATCTCTGTCCACCCCACTCAAATCCCGATATATCGATATCTTCCATAAATCCCATTATAGGCTGAGCATGAGCTTACTATCAAGCCCACACCTGTTATTTCGCCGCAAACGGAAAAACTCCTGTCAATGCGACAGGAGTGAAGGGGGAT
>SFGO01000071.1 GCA_004556545.1 Clostridiales bacterium | reverse complement strand
TGGCTTTCAGCCATTTCTGGCGCTAGTCGGCCTTCGGCCTCCCTTGGTGGCGGGCTTCGGACTGCGGTAGCCCTTCGGGCTGTCCTCGTCCTCGGTGCTTCGCACCCTTAAGCTGGTTTGCGGGGGAAGTGCTGCGGCACAAAGGTTAGGGGCTCCGCCCCTAACCCCGGCAGGCACCGGAGGGAAGCGGGTGCTCAGTGGGCACAACCGCCATAGGCGGTTAGCGACCCGCAGGTGTGTCACGAAACGAGCGGGGACTACGGCAGTAGTCCTCCGCGACGATTGAGTGGCAGCAATGCCTCCTGCACCTCCACTTTTTTGGCACTCTGAAACGGCGCTTTTCCCGCCGTTTTTCTATTTCCTCATCCTTTTCATCTTTTTTCTTCTTTTTCTTTTCTCCTTTTTCCATAAACGTTCCCTGATTCGCTGCCGCCCTATGCGGATTCCCGCTCCCGCTCTTGACCTGCCGCTCAAAACAGGGTACACTACCCTTTGTTCCGTACTATTTACCCATATCTCAGGGGGAGGAAACAAACCATGAGCGAAGAGGCAAAGAAAGAAACACAAAAGAAGCCGTCCTCCATGTGGCAGCGGATCGTGACGGGCGCCTGCCTGATCGCCGTTTTGGCGCTGGTGCTCTGCCTGGGCGGCTGGTACTTCGCAGCGGCTGCTTTTCTGGCCACTGCGCTGGCCATCCATGAGGAACTGAACGCCCTGAAGGTGGGCGGACACCACCCGGTCTGCTGGACCAGCTATGTGGCGCTGTGTCTGGCGGTTCCCGCTATGATGTTCTATTCCTCGCTGGCGATTATCCCGATTCTGACCGTGCTGGGCTTTTTCGTGGTGCTGCAGGTCATGCGCCGGGAAGACCCCGATCTGGTGGATATTCTGGTCAGCATCCTGCCCATGATTACGCTGGTGCTGCCGGGCATGTGCCTGATCGGTCTGCTGGATTCCCCGGCCTCCCTGCAGAAGATGCTGCTGGTGATGGTGTTTGCGGTGGCCGTGGGCGGCGATACCTTCGCCTATTTCATCGGCAGCGCGGTGGGCGGGCCGAAGCTGTGCCCCCACATCAGCCCGAATAAAACCATCGCCGGTTCTGTGGGCGGCCTGCTGGGAAGCATTCTGTGCGCGATTGTCGTTGGCCGTCTGTTCTCGCTGGGCGGCGCGGCTCCCTATCCCGCCCTGTGGGGCGATGTGCTGGTGGGCCTGCTGGGCGGATTCGCCGGTCAGGTGGGCGACCTGTTCGAAAGCATGGTCAAGCGCCACTGCGGCATCAAGGACTTCGGCACCATTTTCCCCGGCCACGGCGGCATGCTGGACCGGCTGGACAGCATCTTCTTCACCTGTATCATCGTGTACAGCTATCGGGCGCTCCTTTTGTATATTCTCTGAGGTCTGATTCTTCTGCCTTTTTGGAAGAAAGTTTGGAAGAAGGGATGCATATGCAGACAAAGCGTAAAATCGCCGTTCTCGGCTCCACGGGCTCCATCGGTACGCAGGCGCTGCAGGTGGCCGCGCTCCATTCCGACCGTTTTCAGATCACGGCCCTGACGGCCAACCGCAGCCGGGAAAAGCTCTTCGAGCAGGTGCGCCGGTTCCGGCCCCAGCTGGCCGGTCTGGTGGAGCCTGTTTCCATGGAAGAGATCCCGGACGATCTGAAATTCTGTCAATGGGTCTTCGGCCCGGAATGCCTGACGCTGGCCGCGCAGACGGACTGCGACGACGTGCTGGTATCTGTCGTGGGCATGGCGGGTCTAAAAGGCGTGCTGGAGGCCTTCCGGCAAAAGAAGCGGGTGCTGCTGGCCAACAAGGAAGCGCTGGTCGCAGGCGGCCATCTGGTGATGGAAGCGGCCCGGCAGGTTGGCGAGCATTCCCTGCTGCCGGTGGACAGCGAACACAGCGCCATTTTTCAATGTTTGCAGGGTGCTGCGGGCAATCCCATCGACAAGATCCTCCTGACCTGCTCCGGCGGCCCCTTCCGCACGTGGGATAAGGCCGCCATCCGAAGCGCCACGAAGGCGCAGGCGCTGAAGCATCCCAACTGGGTCATGGGCCAGAAGATCACCATCGACAGCGCCACGCTGTTCAACAAGGCGCTGGAGATCATGGAGGCCAAGTGGCTCTTCGGCGTGGAGGACGACCGCATTCAGGTAGTCGTTCACCCGCAGAGCGTCATCCACAGCGGCGTGCAGTTTGCCGACGGCGCGCTGATCGCTCAGCTGGGCACGCCGGATATGCGCCTGCCCATCCTGTACGCCATGAGCTACCCGGAACGTTTGCCCACGGGCGGTGCGCCGCTGGATCTGTTCTCGCTGTCCGGCCTGACCTTCGAGCGGCCCGACCCGGAACGCTTTCCTTCCCTGCGGCTGGCCCGCGAATGCCTGCGGGCAGGCGGCGCCGCCTGCTGCGAGCTGAACGCGGCCAACGAAGCGGCCGTGGCCCATTTGTTACAACAGCCTTTACAACCCGCAGGCGGGAAATGCATGACCATTGGTCGAATCTATGAAGTGGTGGAGGAAACCCTGAACCGTTTGGGCGTTCTTCCTGCCGGCTCGCTGGACGAAATTCTGGAGGCCGACCGCCGGGCCCGGGACGTGGCTGCGTCCCTTCTGGCGGCGGACTGACCCGGTGAATTCGCCCGGGGCGGGTCGCATATACTAGCTTTACAGGGACGCTTTTCCGTCCCCCGGAAAGGAAATCCATATGACGATCCTGTATGTTCTGTTAGCCATTCTGCTGTTGGGCATCCTGATTATGGTGCATGAGTTCGGCCATTTCGTGGTGGCGCGGCTGTGCGGCATTGCGGTCAAGGAATTCTCGCTGGGCTTTGGCCCGGCCATTTGGCAGCGCAAAAGCAAGAAAAGCGATACCACCTTTTCCCTCCGCCCCATTCCGCTGGGCGGCTACTGCATGTTCTACGGCGACACCGACGACGACCCGGACGGCCAGAAGCAGGACGATCCCCGCAACTACAACAAGGCTCCCGTCTGGAAGCGGATGCTCAGCGTCATCGCAGGCCCCGGCATGAACTTTGTGCTGGCCTTTATCGTGGCCATCGTGCTGATGGGCGCTTACGGCGCGGTCGCCACCACGCCCGTGGTGCAGGAGGTGGAAGCGGGAATGCCCGCCGCCGAGGCCGGTTTGCAGGCCGGGGACGTTTTCGTCCGGGTCAACCAGACGGATGTGGAAAACGGCACCGTGCAGGATGTGAGCAACGCCATCGGCGCGTCCGGCTCCGCTGCGCCGGTGGAGATCACCGTGCTTCGAGACGGTCAGGAGCAGACCTTTACCCTTACGCCCCGGTACGACAGCGAACTGGAGCGCTACCGGGTGGGCGTGACCATTGCGCAGGGGTATGAAAAAATGAGCGCCAGCGCCGTGCTGCCCTCCGCCTGGTCGCTGTGCAAGCAGGCCAGCGTCGCCATCGTGGACGCTCTCGGCAAGCTCTTCACCACCGGCGAGGGGCTGAACGATACCGCCGGTCCCGTGGGCGTGGTGTCCATGGTAGCGCAGGAAACCCAGAAGGGCGGCTTCGAAATTTATCTCTATCTGCTGGTCATCCTTTCCATCAATCTGGGCCTGATGAACCTGATTCCCATTCCCGGTCTGGACGGCAGCCGGCTGATCTTCATGATCATTGAAGCCATTCGCCGCAAGCCCGTCAACCAGAAGATCGAAGCGGGCGTTCACCTCTGCGGCTATGTGCTGCTCTTCGGCCTTATGATTTTCTTCACCTTTAAGGATGTGCTCCGTCTGTTCGGAAAATAAAACGGCATTGATGACAAACGCCGGGAACCGCATTTTGCAGCAGTTCCCGGCGCTTTCTTTATTTCACAAACAAAATCCGGCAGGAATAGCCATTCAGCCCAAAGGTCAGCCCGACGTCCCGACCTTCCAGCATATCCCGCGCCTGCGCGACCGGCTCCGGGAAGGAAACCGTCACCTTTTCCACAGGCTTTGCGGAAATATTGACCGCAAACGCCAACAGCTGCGGCGCGCCTGACAGATCGGTGTAGCGGTAATAGCTGATTCTGACCTTTTCATGATCGGCCCGGGCGTTGTTCGTCCAATAGGGCATCCATTCCGACTGCTGGATGGGGAACCCGCCGAACACCTTCCATACCCGGCTCATCAGCTCCAGCGGATGGTGGAGCTCGTTGGGCCGGGGCAGGACGCCGTGCAGGACGGAGCAGGCCAATGCCTGTTCGAAGGTCCACAGGGGACGGTTCTCATAGGCGATGAACTCCACCGGCGCGCCCATGTTCCGGCCCAGGTATTCCGCCCGGAAGTAGTCCAGCTTCACATCCTCCGTATCGCCGTGCATCCGGTCGAACTGCAGGTTTTCCCCGTACCAATTCTGGTGAATGTAGGGAATCGTCAGGAAATTCAGGTAGCCGAAGGAATGCACGTTGATCTCGCCGCCCCGGGATTGGACGATTTCGTACAGCCGTCGGAACATCCGCCGCAGCGTTTTCAGGCAGTAGCTGCCATGCAGCCTGCCCTGCGGATCGTACCAGCCGCAGCCGTGCTCCGTGCTGTAGCACAGGCGCGGGAAGGTGATGGAATCCAGATATACGCCGTCGATGTGGAATTCGTCCATCAGCTTTTCCATGCCGTTCAGGAACAGCGCTTCGTACTCGCTGTGATAGCACACCACATAGTCCCGCTGGAAGGGAACGCGCCACCAGCCGCCCTCCATCGCGCCTTTTTCGTCCACCATTTTCACCTTGTCCTGCAATTCGCTCCATTGGGGAGCCATGGTGGAAAGCTCGTAGCCGAAATAGGGCAGCACCTTGATGCCCCGTTTGTGGCACTCGTCCACAATGGTATGCAGCTGATGGGCGGTGAACTCGCTCAGCTCGAACCAGTTCTGGCACTTGTTCCATTTTTCGTGCAGAATCAGCGTCGTAACGCCCTTTTCCTTCAGCTCGTCGTAGCGGCCCGCCAGCACGTCGATATAGTTGCCCTTGACCTTGGCGCCGCAGTCGATGTGGAAGGCGTTGTGAATATAGGGCTGTTGGGGGAAGGGCTTCACCGGCGTGGCCTGCACCCCGAAGCAGAACGTGACGGGATGATAGGCGTATACGCCGTCCGCAGGGTCGGCCGTCCAGGTTTCGGGCTGGCTGTCCAGCAGACGCAGGCGCAGAATCAGCTGCTCGCCGTCCCGCACCAGTTCGATGGCCTTCTCCGGATCCTCCGGCTGCCAGCTGCGATCGCTCTCCGCGTACCAGCCCAGCCCCCGCTCCTCATTGCCCAGCCACAACAGCGCCTTGAAGGGCATGGCCGCATCCTGCGCGGGGACGGCCCCGCTGGCGGACATGGTGCCCATGGGCCGCTCGGTTCCGTCCGCCAGCGAGAGAACGCTGTTCGGGAACATATGGAACAGCGTGGCCGCCTCCGCCCGCAGGGGAATTTCCAGCCACAGCCGGTCCAGCCGGAACCGCATGGGCTTGGCGTCCGCCACGCCGAAGACCTGCGCCACCGTCCGGCCCCGGGGCATCAGCTTCAGGTCGACGTCCACGCCGCCGTCGTAGCCGATGCGGGTGCAGGAATCCACAATAAAGCGTTCGGACTGTTTCGCGCCGCATACGATGATTTCCTCATCGCTGCGCCGCTGAATAAAGCTTTCGGCCTCGTTTTCGGGGTAGTTTTCATCCCAATGGGACGGCTCGCCGTCCTCCACGGCCACAATCCGCACCGGCGCGGCCAGCAGCTCCACGCCCTGAGAACGAATGGAGCGGAGCATTCCGTCCGCGCCTACGGTATAGTCCCGGCCAATGACGTGAATCGTATGTTCGTAGTTCTGACTTTCCGCCCGCAGCGGCAGAAACGGCTGAGGAATCTTCATCCGGCATTCTCCTTTTTCTTTCTTGCGTTTTATGGGGAATCAGTGCATCCGAAAGTCCAGCGCTTTGGGCAAGGGGTATTTTTCATCCGCAGCGCGAATCAGCTTCTCGTCGGCGGGGTCGTAGGGAACGCCCGTCTCTTTGGCGTACAGGCGGCGGTACAGCTCAAACCACAGATAGGAGACCGATAGCTCGCCCTCCTTCACATCGGGCATGACAAACGCCTGGTTCAGGATTTCGGCGGCTTCCTCCAACCGGCCCAGATGCAGCAGCGCCACGGCCCGCAAAAGCCGCAGCCGTCCGCAGGCCCGCAGCTCCGGCGAAAGGCCGTCGTACAGGGCCAGCCATTGCCCGTCGCCGCCGTCCTCCGTCAGCTGCATGGCCGTTTCGACGGCCAGCGCCCGGCAGTCCGGCTTCAGCCGGAACGCCGCCAGCAGCAGCTCGCGGGCCTTTTCCGGCAGGTGATATTCACTCTTATACAGCATGGCCAGGTTCCGCAGCGCCCACGGGTTTTCACAGGCGGCCAGCGACTGCTCCCACGCCTGTTTCGCCTCGTCCACGGAGCCTTCTCCGTAAGCGGCCAGCCCGTAACGGATGACCCCCATGTGCAGCAGGCTGTACCAGCTCTGCCGGGGAAGGGCTTCCAGCTTTTTCAGCCATTCCCGGCCCATGACATAGCCTGCCGGCTCCTCCATGGGGTCGGGGCAGGGAAAGGTTCCCTTTTCCAGCAGCTCGAGCCAGAGGGCGCTTTCCGGGTCGTCGGTCTTCGGAAAGGTCAGCGTGGCGCTGACGGGCTCGCCCCGCAGCACTTCCTCCACATGGCCCCAGCCGGAGCCCTGCGACAAAATTTCCGTATGGGTCACGGTTTCGTCTGCCGGAAAAGGCAGCTCGTCCGGGTTCCCCACCCGCCGCTTCAGGCATGTCTCCACGGCATGAACGGCCTCGCCGTAGGTACCGTGCAGCGCCTTGGGATCGCCCTCCAGCAGGGTATAGGCTTCCTCCCATTCCCACACGTCCTGCGCCGCCATCGGAATATGCTCCAGCTGGGTATGCGCCAGCCCGGCCTGAATTTCGATATAGGCGGAGCCTTCCTCGCTGAGCCACTCGTTCCAGTGCCGTCCGCCCTGCCCCATGCCCCACACGAACAGCTTGCGCCCAAGCAGGCGGCGGGTGGAGCATTGCAGCAGCCCGAAGCCCTCTTCATTGGCGGACGCAATCCACTTGGGCGAGTTCTCCGGAATCTGATAGAAGAAATCCCGGGAGGAAGGAATATGGGCGGGATAGCTCACATCCACGCCGCCGGACAGCGGAATCTCCGTTTTATCCAGAATGTAATGATCGGCGTTGTAGAAGCTGAGGAAAGATTGGTCTGCCGGGACGATCACTCGAGTGCCGGGCGTTTCCGGCACAGCGATATTGGACCACCAGTACATGTGCTTCGTTTCATCCGTGCGGTTTTCGATGCGGCAGCGCAGGTACAGGGTGGGCGAATCCTCCCGCACCCACGCGCTGACGGAATAGGCCACGCCCCGGATGCGCTCGAATTCATACAGCCGCAGCACCTCGCCCTCGGGAGTCTGATCGACCGCCGCGTGCACCGGCGAGCAGGTCAGCGGATTGTGGCCCTTGATGCCCACGTTGAACTCCACGCCGCCGCTGAACCAGGCGTTGCGCAGCCCCAGATTGCCCGGCTGAAACACCGGATTGACGTACAGCAGCTCCTTCCGGCGGTCCTTATCATAGAGGGAATACAGCCGTCCGCCCAGCTCCGGCAGAAACACGGCGCGCACGTGGGCGTTTTCCACCACCGCCGCCTGAAAGGCCCGGGGCTTCTTTTCCCGGTTGTAGCCGTCCTGCAGCCGGTAGGGCAGCATGGTCGGAATCATGCCCTGACCGATGTATTTCTTTTCTTCCTCCGACACCTTGTCCGTCATTTCATACCCGGCGTGAATATAGCTGACGTTTTTGATGTCCGGCATGGGATTCAGCGGCCCCATTTCCGCCGCCGGGATCACGAGCTTTTCCAAATGAACCATGGCCGTCTCTCTCCTGTCTGTTTTTCATTTCTGGTTCTGCTGCTCCTACTGCAAGGCCCTGCGCAGGGCCGCTTCCAGCTCGGCGCGGCTGGCGAAATCGTATTGCCGCAGAATATGGGCAAGCCGGTAGCGAACCGCACGGTCGGAAAGAAACAGCCGTTCGGCCATCCCGTCGCAGCTTTCGCCCCGCAGAAGGCCGAACAGGATCTCCCGATCCGTCCAGTCGCCCGACTGCAAAACCGTCTCTATCCGAATGATGTTCTGCACCTCGTCGCCGCCGAAATAGTCCTGGGGCAGCGCATCCGCCCGGGAGGCCGGAACCGGCCCGGCGGGCAGCGCCTTCAATGGCGCGGACGCCCGCACCACCAGACGGCAAGGCAGCGAGACCGTCATATGGCAGTCCGTCCGGCTCTGACGCAGGCTGTGATACAGCCGCACCGCCGTCACGCCCATTTCGTGATAATCGAACCTTACGCTGGTCAGCCCGGGAGTCATGCCCGCCCCCACAAAGGAATTGCCCATGCCGACGACGTACAGCCTTTCCGGCGGCACAATGCCTTTCCTGCGCAAGCAATGAATCAGGCAGACGGCGGTGGTGTCGTTGGCGCAGAGCGCCGCGTCGTAATCCGACCCGTCCAGCCCCTCCGCAAACCGGGAAACGCAGTCCTCCAGCCTTCCTTCCGCCCAGAAAACATCTTCCTCCCGGCAGCCGGGAATCTTGCAGAAAGCCTCCGCCTTGCGCCGGTCCGTCACCGAGCTTTCGGAAACGCCCAGCAGCGCCGTCCGCTTCCGGCCCGCGTCCGCCAGCGCTTCCACGCACCGGCTCAGAATTTCTTCCAGTTCAAACAGGACGCCGCTGCACCGAAAATGCCGGACCGGCAGCATGGCGGCGTTGACGATCACCGGGTGCGCGCCCCGGCGATGCAGCTGTTCCACGGATTCCTCCAGCCACCGGATGCGGTTTCCCACGGTGAGCACGTATTTTCCTTCCAGCTCCGGCTGCTTTTCGGCAAGGGACACGGCGCAGACCGGATCCTGCCCTTCCCGCGCGCCCTCCCGGATGCCCTCCCGAATCTGTTCGGACCAGTAGGAATGCCGAATCTCCGGCTGCAGAAGAACGTACAGCGGTTCCTGTTTCACTTTCATCACCCTTTTCGTCCCGTTTATCTTATCACGGTCCTTTCGCCCCCGCAAGGAAAAAAGCCGCCCCGGTTTCCCCGGTTTTTTTCCGGAGAAGGAGGGACGGCTTTCCCGGAAGTCTTCCCGGAAGTCCCCAGTTGCGCAAAAGTCAAATTTGCGGTATACTGAAAGGGAAAATCGGGCAACCAAAAATGAGGAGGAACGAGGATGAAACTGATCATTGCTATCGTACAGGATGAGGATTCTTCCCGTTTGATCGGACAACTGATGAACGACGGCTTCGGCGTCACCAAGCTGGCCACCACCGGCGGCTTCCTGCGGGCGGGCAACACCACCCTGCTGGTAGGCGTGGAGGACGACCGTTTTCAGGAAGCCATGGATCTGATTGAAAAGGTTTGCAAAAGCCGCAAGCAGATCGCACCCTCGCCCGCGTCCATGGTGGGGATGCCGGGTTCCTACACCCCCTATCCCATCGAAGTGGTGGTAGGCGGCGCGACCATCTTCGTGCTCACCGTGGATCAGTTTGTGAAGCTGTAAGGCTGGAAAACAGCAAGGAGACGGAAAGAGCTTGACACAGATACCACGGGAGGCGGGGCGGCCGGTCTTCACGGATTACGGCCGCCTGAGCGCCAGCTGTAAAACGGCGCTGCACCAGTTTCGAACCGGGGAAATGGTTCACGCATATCTCCTGACGGGCGCTCGGGGGCTTGGCAAGCGTACTTTCGCCAGGCTGCTGGCCAGCGCCCTGTTTTGTATGTCCGAAACCGGGGAAAAGCCCTGCGGCGTCTGCGAGGGCTGTCGGCGGGTCTGGGACGGCAACGAGCCGGACGTGATTTCCCTCTTTTCGGACGACGGCAAGCAGATCGGCGTAGACCGGGTGCGGGACGTGATCCGCGCGGTGGGGCAGCATTCCTTTGGGACAGGCTACCGGGTGGTGCTGATCGAGCCGGTGGAAAAAATGACCCCGCAGGCGCAGAACTGCCTGCTGAAATCGCTGGAAGAGCCCCTTGCCCGGGTGGTCTTCCTGCTGATGACCCACGAGCTGACCGCTACGCTGGGCACCATCGCTTCCCGCTGCGCCCGGATCAAAATGCGTCCCTGGCCGGACGAGCTGATGACGGAAACGCTGACCCGCATGGGCTGCGATCCCGCCCGGATCCCCACGGCGGTGGGGCTGGCGGGCGGCAACATCGGCATGGCGCTGGAAGTGCTGGAAGGCGGCGGTCTGGAAGACAAAGACCGGGAATTTTTAACGGACGCGCTCTCCCTGCAAAGCGACGCGGACGTGCTGAAGGTATCCACCCGGCTGAAGGATCAGCGGGAAACCGCCGACGAGTATCTGAACCTGCTGGAAAGCGCCCTGCATCAGGCGCTGCTGGCCAGGGCGGGGCTTCTGCCCGAAGAGGCGCTGGCTCAGTATCCGGCGGCATGGCGGGCCTGTCTGCCCCGGGCGGAGGAAGTAGGACTGAACCGAATGCTGGACGCGGTCTTTCTGGCGCGGAAGCGCCGGGCCGGTCAGGTGAACTGGCAGTCCACCGTGGACCAGCTGATGATGACAATATTGGAGGAACAAAAAAGATGGCGGCAATCGTAGGCGTCCGGTTCAAAAATGCCGGAAAGCTGTACTATTTTGATCCCGGCAGGCTCTGGCCCGTGGCCGGGGACTTCGTGATCGTGGAAACGGCCCGGGGTCTGGAATACGGTCAGGTCATTACCGGGGTGCGTCAGGTGGACGACGACCTGATCGCTTCCCCGCTCAAGCAGGTCATCCGCGTCGCCACCCCCCAGGACGCCCGTCACGCGGCGGATAACGAGGCTTTCGAAAAGGACGCTTTCAAGATCTGCCAGCGGAAGATCGAGGAACACAAGCTGGACATGAAGCTGGTGGGCGTGGAGGAGACCTTCGACAACACCAAAATCCTCTTCTACTTCACCGCCAACGGCCGGGTGGACTTTCGCTCGCTTGTGAAGGATCTGGCTTCCGTTTTCCACACCCGCATCGAGCTGCGGCAGATCGGCGTGCGGGACGAGGCCAAGATGCTGGGCGGGCTGGGCCCCTGCGGCCGCCCCATCTGCTGCGGCAGCTTTCTGGGCGATTTCCAGCCCGTCAGCATCAAGATGGCCAAGGAGCAGAGCCTGTCCCTGAACCCCACCAAGATCAGCGGCGTCTGCGGACGGCTCATGTGCTGCCTCAAGTTTGAGGAGGATCACTACGAAACCACCCGCAAGAAAATGCCCAAGCTGGGCAAGGAGGCGGAAACCCCCGAGGGCGTGGGCACCGTGACCGACCTGAACATCCTGAAGGAGACCGTCACCGTCCGCCTGACCAAGGGCGACGCCACGGAGCTGAAAACCTTTCCGCTGGAGGAGATCAAGTGGCAGAAGCCCCAGCAGAATCAGGAAGGCCGCTCCAGAAATCCGGAGGGCCGGAGCAGGCGCAGCCGGGCCAGCCGCCCCGCCATTTCCAGCAATCTGGACGAACCCGCCCCCACGCCCGCAGAAGATCCCGAGCTGCCGGCAGACCTGTCCGCCGAAGAGGAAATGGAGCCGCTGGAGCAGGACAACGACTGGCGCAGAGCCGTGGAAGAGGCCCTGAGGGCTTCGGAGGAAAAAGGCTGATTTCCCAACGGTTGGAAGAAAGGGAGTAACTGCAATGAAATATGTACTGGTGATCGGCGACGGCATGGCCGACACTTATCTGCCCCAGCTGGCGGGCAAAACGCCGCTGGAAGCGCTGGCGCTGAACGCCTTTGACCGGGCGGCGGGCTGCTGGTGCGGCCGGGCGCTGACGGTGCCCCACGGTCTGCCTGCGGGCAGCGACACCGCCATTCTCAGCATTTTTGGCTATGATCCCCGGAAGTATTACACCGGCCGCAGCGTGCTGGAAGCCGCCGGTATGGGCGTAAAGGTGCCCAAGGGATGCGTCAGCTTCCGGGTCAACCTGTGCGCTGTTACCCCGGATGACAGCGGCGCGCTGGTCATTCACAGCCACAACGGCGGCAACATCCACGGCGAGGAAGCCGTTACCCTGATGAACGACCTGCTGGCCGACCCGGCCTTCGCGGCCCTGATGAAGGACGCGGGGCTGGAGATCACCGTCACCGACACCTTCCGTCATGTGGGCGTTATGAAGACCGACGCTCACGACCTGTCCGCCGTGCGGCTGACCGAGCCCCACAACGTGCTGGAGCAGCCCATCGAGCCTCACCTGCCCCACCTGCTGCGGGAAACGGACGACTCCGCCGCCCGGAAGATGGGCGAGGATATCAAGGCTTTGATGCTCCGCAGCTACGAGGTGCTGAAGGATCATCCCATCAATCAGAAGCGCGTGGCCGAAGGCAAGCTGCCCGCCAATATGATCTGGCCCTGGGGCGCGGCCACGGCCATGGAGCTGCCCTCCTTCCGGGAAAAATACGGCCACTGGGGCACGGTGGTCAGCGCCGTGCCGCTGGTATGGGGCATTGCCGGACTGGCCGGGCTGAAAACGCCCCATGTAGAGGGCGCCAACGGCGATCTGGACACCAACTATGAAGGAAAAGTGGCCTGTGCCCTGAAAGCGCTGGCCGACGGCGACGATTTTGCCGCGGTGCACATCGAAGCGCCGGACGAAATGGCCCACGCGGGCGATCTGGGCCGCAAGCTGGAAGCCATCCAGAACGTGGAGTACCGGGTAGTCGGCCCCCTGCTGGACGAGCTGACCATGCGGGGCGAGGATTTCCGCCTGCTGGTGCTGAGCGACCATCCTACCCTGCTGACGACCCGCACCCACGACGGCGCGCCCGTGCCTTATGCCATCTATGACAGCCGCACGGTGAAAAAGGCGCTGGAAAAGGACGGCCGCGCGCCCCTGCGCAAGTTCTGCGAGCGGGAAATGGAAAGCGAGCCCGTGCTGATGGACGGCACCGACCTGATGCGGCTCCTGTTTAAGCAGATCTGAAAAGTAAAAGTCAGCGGCGCTTCCTGCGTGGGAAGCGCCGCTCAGTCTGTCGAAGAACTGCGGGGAAAGTGCTGCGGCACAAGGATTAGGGGCTCTGCCCCTATAACCCCGGCAGGAGGCAGTGCCTCCTGCACCTCCACTTTTTTGACACTCTGAGCGGCGCATCCTGCATGGAAAGCGCCGCTTTCAAAAAGCATCCCTGCGCTGGAAATCCGGCGCAGGGATGCTTTTTGATGGATTTTTTCCGTTTGTCCGATCAGGCCTTGCCGTTGCAGCCCAGCACGTCCACGATCTTGTGGCGCACCATGTTGCGGATGCCGTCGCGGGCGTCGGTCAGGTACTGGCGGGGATCGAAATGATCCGGATGCTCCGCGAAATGCTTGCGGACTTCGCCGGTGAAGGCCAGACGCAGGTCGCTGTCGATGTTGATCTTGCAGACCGCCATGGTGGCAGCCTTGCGCAGCATGGCCTCGGGCACGCCCTGAGCGCCGGGCATATGACCGCCGTACTGGTTGATCATATCCACATACTCGGGGATAACGCTGGAAGCGCCGTGCAGCACGATGGGGAAGCCGGGCAGGCGGCGGCCCACTTCTTCCAGGATGTCGAAGCGCAGCTTGGGTTCGCCCTTGAACTTGAAGGCGCCGTGGCTGGTGCCGATGGCGATGGCCAGGCTGTCGCAGCCGGTGCGGATGGCGAACTCTTCCACTTCGTCGGGATGGGTGTAGCTGGAATCCTCAGCGGAGACCTTCACATCGTCTTCCACGCCCGCCAGACGGCCCAGTTCGGCCTCGACGGTGACGTAGTTCTTCTGGCTGTGAGCATATTCCACAACCTTCTTGGTCAGGGCGATGTTCTCTTCGAAGGGCAGATGGCTGCCGTCGATCATAACGCTGGTGAAGCCGCCGTCAATGCAGCTCTTGCAGGTTTCGAAGTCGGGGCCGTGATCCAGATGCACCACGATGGGCAGATCAGTATCCTCGATAGCGGCTTCGATCATCTTCATGAGGTATACGTGCTTGGCATAAGCGCGGGCGCCCTTGCTGACCTGCAGGATCAGGGGAGCGTTTTCCATCTTCGCGCCCTCAGTGATGCCCTGGATGATTTCCATATTGTTGACGTTAAAAGCGCCGATCGCGTATCCGCCTTCGTAGGCCTTTTTGAACATTTCCTTCGTATTGACCATTGGCATGGGAAAAATTCCTCCTTTATCAAGGTGATACTTGCATTATACATGATTTTTGGCCGATTGAACAGCCCAAACTTTTGCCCGGAAAAGAACCGGTTTTGCCCATCGGCTTTTTCAGGCTTCCTCCGCCGGGTTGCGCCGTCGGGCGGGGCGTTTTTCATCCTCGGGGTAAATATAGCTCAGCTCCATGCTGTCATAGGGAAAAGCGTCGATGAAATCCCCGGCGTTAAAGCGGGTCAGGGCGTACTCGTCCCAGTCCGCCTGATGGCGGGGCAGCCACAGCGGCTGGCTCAGATCCATCCCCGGCAGAATCTGCCGCAGCGCCTCCTGCGGGTCGTCCCGGCGGCATGGCGCGACGGCGCTCTTCGCTACCCGGTGTTTTTTTATCAGGCGCACCCACAGGCGGCCTTCCGATTGCTTCGCTTTGCTTCCCGGCACAGCAAAACCTCCTTTTGTCATCCGTCAAAACCGGCGAATGGTTTCTGCCGTTTTGTTCATTCCTGCGCGGGTTCATGCAGGAGCTTTCCCAGCGCGTCCACTCTTTCGTTGCCGGGAGAATGATTTTTGCGTTTATAATCCATTCCCCAGTCAAACATGGCTCCCAGCACCGGTCTCAGGCTTTCGCCCGTTTCGGTCAGCGTGTATTCCACGCGCGGAGGGACTTCCGGATAGGCCTTGCGCGTCAAAAGCCCGTTGGCTTCCATATCCTTCAGGTTGGCCGTAAGCACCTTCTGGGAAATCCCCGTCAGGGACTTTTTCAGTTCGCCGAAGCGCTTCGTCCCGGTAAACAGATCGCGGAGGATCAGCACTTTCCACCGATCCGAAATCAGGGAAAGCGTCGTTTCCACCGGACAAACGGGCAGTTCCCGGCTTTCCATGCTCTTTTCCCCCTTGAAGTCCAAATAGGAATTTAGTATCCAAACGGAAGTATTATATCGTCCCCCTCTTTGCTGCGTCAAGCGTTTTTCAAAGAGGCATCCATTCTCCTGAAAATTTTGGGACGCCCTTTTCCACAGGACAAGTACATTGACGGATGGTGTTTTTTCGCTATAATAAGGTAGAATAAGTGAATAATCGGCAACTGCCGATGCAGCCTGTCGAAAACCCTCAGTTGGCCGCCGTTGCCCGCAAACAGCGCTACGCTGGTTTGCGGGGAATGTGCTGCGGCACAAGGGCTAGGGGCTCCGCCCCTATAACCCCGGCAGGCACCGGAGGGAAGCAGGTGCCCAGTGGGCACAACCGCCATAGGCGGTTAGCGACCCGAAGGTGTGTCACGAAACGAGCGGGGACTACGGCAGTAGTCCTCCGCGACGATTGAGTGGCAGCAGTGCCTCCTGCACCTCCACTTTTTTCGACACTCTGAATTGGCAACTGCCGATGGTTATGTATGAAGGAGAGAAATTCGATGCCCGCCGCTTCCGCTTACCGCCGCGCCCCTTTGGTCAATCCCGCCTATGTGCCCCTGTCCGATGCCGCCCTGCATCCCGAAGGAGCGATGAAAAACCGGATCCAGCAGGTGCTGAACATGGTGGATCCCCGCCATATGTCCACGATGGACTCCGTGCTGGCCACCAAGCTGGGCGGCTATGCCCAGTTGCCCCCCATGCCCGACGTGGAAGCCGCTGCGGCGCTGCTGCCCGCTGATCCGTCCCGCTTTGTGGAAATCGTCTGGAGCGCTTCCATGCTGGCGGCCATGAGCCGGGATAAGGAGGGCATGCTGCGGGTGCTGGGCGCCATGCGGGCCTTTGCCCAGGTGCTGCCCCAGCTGAGCGAGGAAGCCCTGTTTGCCTGCGGCGCGGACGCGCTGCGGCTGACGGCGGATCTGTACCGCCGCACGGGCCAGCCGTTCCTTCTGAACCTGATGGAGACCATGCGGGGCCATCTGCCGGACGTGTCCGGCCTGATGCACATGTTCCCCTTCCAGCGGGAGTACCGGCGGGAGGCGCAGGGCAGCACCCCGGAAGAAAAAGCCTTCTACGACCGGATGGAACGCTTCGCCATGGGCAAGGGCGCGGCGGATGCGCTGGCTATGACCGTTTTTCTGGGTCAGTACAGCGGCTCCGGCCGGGACGCGGCCGCGCCGCTGACGGGGCTGAACGCCCTGAACCGCTACCACGGCATGCCCTGCGGCGCTTTTGCCGCCGACCCCTATCTGGCGGGCCGGGATCCTGCCCGGGCGGTGGAGCTGGACGCGCTGTGCGCCCAGGTGGAAGCCTATGCCGACGCGCTGTGCTTCACCGGTGAAAACGCCTTTGCCGAACGGCTGGAAATGATGTGGGAAAACGCCCTGCCCGACCTTCTGACCGAGGAAGGCCTGCGCACGCTGGAGCCCACCAACCGGCTGGCGGACGATGAAAGCTGCCAGCTTCACGCCGTGCCCGAAAAAGAAGACATAAGCGCCCTGCTGCGGGCGCTGTACGCCCTGCGGCGCAGCGTGTGGCTGAGCCGGGACGACAGCACCCTGACCTATATGCTGCCCGTGGAGGGCGGCTGCATCACCCGCCTGAGCGGCGTGCCCGTGCGCATGACCGCCTCCGTGAAGGGCCTGAGCCGCAAGGAAATCACGCTGCGGGCCGAGCTGAAGCAGCCCGTGCAGTTCACGCTGGAGCTGCGGGTGCCCCGCTGGGCCGACAGCGCCACGGTCAGCGTAAACGGCTGCAAGCCTGTGCAGGCTCAGCCCGGAGAAAAATTCCCCCTGACCCGGCTGTTCCAGAGCGGGGATACCATCGTGCTGAGTCTGGCTTCGTCTCCCCGGCTGGAGACGGGCTACCGGGGCAGTCTGTCCGTTTTCTGCGGCGGCTCGCTGATGGCGCTGCCCCTGCCCGGCCCGGAGATGGAGTGGCGCTATGCGCTGGTCTCCGGCGAAAACGTCACCGTCAGCGAAGAGGGCGGCGAGCTGAACGTGCTGGTCACGGCCTGCGAAGCGCCCCTGTGGAAGGAAAAGAGCGGTTTTATCCTGCCGCCGCCCCAGAACTGCCAGATGGGCCCCGCCTACCGGCTGACGCTGATCCCCTACGCGGGCTGCGGCGGACGCATCGCCGCTTTCCCCTGTGTGCGGGCATAATATGACGGAAATGACGGAAAACAATGGGATGAATCCGACGCGCCTGCCCGTTTTATCATTGGCCCCCATGGCGGGCATTACCGACTGGCCCCTGCGGGTGCTGTGCTATCGGATGGGCGCGGAATACGCCTGCTCGGAAATGGTCTCCGCCATCGGCTATCTGTGCGCCAAGCCCGGCAACCGGGTGTATACCCAGCTTTTGCAGGTACACCCGGAGGAGACCAACACCGCCTGCCAGCTCTTTGGCAAGGATCCGGTCATCATGGGCGAGGCCGCCCAGAAGATCACCGAGCTGGGCCGGTTCCGCTCGCTGGACGTCAACATGGGCTGTCCCGCCCGGAAGGTGGTCTCCATCGGGGAAGGCAGCGCCCTTTTGCGGAGTCCCGATCAGGCCTACCGCGTCATGGAGGCCGTGGTGAACCACACCCATCTGCCGGTCACGGTGAAGACCCGGCTGGGCTTTGACAAAAGCACCATGAACGCCGTGGAGCTGGGCAAGGCCGCCCAATCACTGGGGCTTCGCTGGATGTGCGTCCATGGCCGCACGCGGGAACAGCAGTACTCCGGGCAGGCCGACTACGCCGCCATCGCCCGGGTGCGGGAGCAGCTCTCCATCCCCGTACTCGCCAACGGCGACGTATTCGCCCCTGAGGACGCGAAGCGCATCCTGCGGGAAACCGGCTGTTCCGGCCTGATGATCGGCCGGGGAGCCATGGGCGATCCGTGGCTGTTCCGGGGTGCGCGGGAAGCGCTGGACGGACGGCCCGTCACGCCGGTTACGGCCCGGGAGCGCATCGATACGGCTCTGCTCCATCTGGAATGGATGGTGGGCTACAAAGGCCCCCGGCAGGGCGTGCTGGAAATGCGCAAGCATCTGGGCCACTACATCGGCGGCATGCGCGGGGCCACGGCCCTGCGGCGGGAGCTGAATCTGGCCAAAACCGAGGAGGAGCTGCGCGGACTGCTCCTCCGCCTTTGGGAAGAAGTCCGCGGTCAGGAGGATTCAGAATGAAAAAAGCAATGAAACGCGCGTCGGCTGCGCTGGCGCTGGCCCTGTGTCTGTGCCTTGGCATGACGGCAGCCCTGCGCCCGGCCCGGGCGGAAGCGATGGACATGGTTAGTCTGCTGTCCCCGTGGATCGATGGTAGCGAGGCGCAGCTTTCCGTCAGCTACGAGCTGAAAACGCTGCCGCCCTATAACGAAAGCACCCTGACTTTGCTCAACAACGTGCTCAAGCATATCACCGTGGAGGGCCGCGTCAGCGGGGACAACACCTCCATGGGCATTTCCGTGGACGGGGACAGCCTGTTCACGCTGGAAGAAACGCAGGAAAACGGCCGTTCCGTTCTTCGGACGGAGCTTTTGCCCAACCGGGAGCTGACCGCCGCCCAAAGCGCGCTGGACGCGCTCTTTCCGGAAGAGGAAGCCCCCGCTGAACCGGCGGATGATACAGCGGAAACGCAGCCTGACGGCTCCTTCGACCTGAACGCGGCGTTGACCGAGGCGGAAGCCTGCTACCGCCAGCTCACCGACGGCATCCAGCCCTACGCCGAAGAAAAGAAGGCCAACTACACCATCAAAAACATGGACAAGGGCAAATGGGTTCGGCTGGCCAAGCTGACCGCCGAACAGGCCGAGACCCTTCAGCCGCAGATCGCGGCGGTGCTCGGCTGCGGCATGGACGAAGCCTTCCGGCAGCAGCTGCAGAGCATGACCCTCAAGAAGGGCTTCACCGTGGCTCTGTACCGCACCGCCGAGGACGGCGATGATCTGGCCGTCTACATCAAGGGCAACGTATCCATCGGGGACGTCAACTATACCGTAGCCTACCAGTGGGCCTTTATCCGGGGCGAGAACGGCAACGACAAGGACACCTACCGTCTGGAATTCAACCGGCCCAAGGGCAAGATCGAAAAGCGGACGGCGGAAGCCAGCCGCACCCAGACCGTCAGCGAGGATGGTCGCAAGCTGTCCGTCCAGAGCTCGCTGGAACTGAAGGAAGGCAAGCTGACCCGGACCGACACTCAGAAATACGACCTGACGGGCCGTGACGCGGGTCAGCAGGGCGTCAGCGTTTCCGGAAGCATCTTAAACACTGTCAAAGAGCAGGATTCCAAGGAAAAGACCAGCACTACCACCTCCACCGAGCTGGTGCCGGAGCTTCTGTGGGAAAACGGCGTGCTCAGCGGCACGGTCAACGTGACCCGGCTGAACGGCAAGACCAACATGGGCGAGTATGTGCTTCGTTTTGGCGACACCGCCTTCGACCCGGTGCAGGCGCTGGCCGCCTCCGGCAGCAGCGATGATTCCGCCCCCACCGTGCAGATCACCATCGACGGCTCCAGCGTTCAGCAGAACGTGGATACGCTGCAGGCCATGCAGTCCGGCTCCTATCAGGTGGGCGAAAAGCCCGTGGGCGTAACGGAATACACCGCGCCTTCTTCCCTGACGACCGTGGATCTGGATACCGCCGACGCGGCCACGCTGGCGGCGCTGCAGGGCGAGCTGTTCCAGCGGGCGGCGGGCAAGCTGCTTCCCGCGCTGGCGGCGCTGCCGGACGGCGATGCGGCGCTCTTGCAGGACGCCATGTCCGACGAGGATTATCAGACTTTTCTGGAACTGCTGGGGCTGTAACGCCTGAGCCATCAAAGGAGGCCGACCCATGCGAAAACGGAACGGAGTACTCCGCTTTTGGGGCGCGCTGGCGCTGTGCCTGTGCCTTTGCGCAGGCGCGCTGGCCGAAAGCGCGCAGGGCTACACCGTAGCGGAAAAGCTGCTCAAGCAGTTGGAGGCGGGCAGCGGATTTTCCGGCACGCTGGAAGTTCAGACCGATGGGACAGATGCGCCGCTTTCCTTCCAGTGGGACTATATCCACACCCGGAAAAACAGCGAAACGGTGGAGCAGCAGCGGTTGGATCTGCGGCTGATGGACGGCGATACCGTCCGAACCACCGCCCGGTTTCAGTGGGAAAACCCCGCCCTGCGCTTTCAGACAGATCTCTGGTCCGACCAGTGGTACGAATTGAACCTGTCCCGGACGGAACAGGCCGAGGGCAGCGTGGGCGCGTCGCTGAACGCCCGGCTGTCCGCCGCGCTGAAGGACAGCGGCATTCCCGTTTCCTTTCTGCGGATGCTGCCGCTATTTTCTTCCCTGAATACGCCGGACGAATGGCTGGCCCCCGCGCTGGAAACCTGTCTGACCCGGATGGACATCTGGATGGAGGGCTACCGGGGCAGCACGGAGCTGGGCAAGCTGGAGGACGGCACCGGCACTGTGAGCACCCAATACCGCATTGCGCCTTCCAACGTCAAGGCCCAGCTGAAGCAGCTGATCCTGGACGTGCTGGCGGATGACGATCTGATCCAGCGGCTGAAGAATCATTTCGGCGAGGAGCAGGCGGCGCAGTATTTGAACCCGGAATGGCAGCCCTATTACTTCGCGGCGGTGGACGCACTGCCGCTGGAGGGCGATCTCGTCATTGACCGCAGGGTTTCTTTGAAGGGCGATCTGCTGGCGCTGAAGATTTCCATGCCCTATTCCGACCCGGAACTGGGCGCGGTGACGCTGGGCTGCAGCCTGACCACGGCAGAGGACAGCGAGCCCAACACCGAGATCACCATCGAAAGTCAGGAAAGGCTGGTTGCGCTGCGCTATTTCACCTATAGCAGCGTCACGGACGTCAGCGTCACGCAGGGCACGCTGATCAGCCAGCCCGTCGGCGAGGCGGCTTATACCGTGGCGGAAGGCGAGCAGGAGAAGCCCTTGGCCATCGCCTTCCTGTACCGCAGGCAGGTTTCCACCGGCCAGGAAGAGGACGGCCGGGACAACTGCCGCATCCAGCTGGAGCTGAGCCTGACCCCGGATCAGGAAACCCCGGACGCGCAGGAATTTGACGAATACGAACTGAATCTGGACATGACCTTCGCTTCCCGCAGCCCCCAGAAAGCGGCTACCGAACTGAACGCGGTGCTGACCGTGGGCGGCGGTCAGCGGACGGGCCGCACCTTCACCCTGAACGGAACTACCCGTACCCCTTGGGTGCCCGAAGCCGTTCCCGCCGGAGCCGTGTCCCTGTCCGACCTGCCGGAAAGCGACTGGACTGCGCTGGTTCAGCAAATGCTGAGCGACTCACTGACGGCCCAGCCTGCCGGTGAATAATGTTTTTGTTTCGCCGCCCGTGAAACGATCACGGGCGGCAGAGTGTCAAAAAAGTGGAGGTGCAGGAGGCACTGCCTCCTGCCGGGGTTATAGGGGCGGAGCCCCTAACCCTTGTGCCGCAGCACTTTCCCGCAAACCAGCTTAAGGGGGCGCAGCACCGAGGACGAGGACAGCCCGAAGGGCTACCGCAGTCCGAAGCCCGCCACGCCATGCGGCGGGGCGGGCCGCAAAGCGCTGTTTGCGGGCAACTGCGGCCAACTTTGGGTTTTTCGACAGACTGCGCCCGTGAAACGATCACGGGCGGTTTTTTTTACGCCCTCTTTATGTTCCTTATCCTCTCGAATGACGGAAAAGGCTTGTATTTTTTCAAAATAATATATAATTGGAACGTCATCCAATTTGTGAAAGGAAAACCCATGCCCCGCAGATACGACAGTCAAGACGCAAAAAAACGAGTGCTGGCGGTTTGTGCCCGCCTTTTTCTGGAAAAAGGATACACCGGCACGAAAGTGGCGGAAATTCTGAAGGAAGCCGACGTATCGGCCGGTTCGTTTCAGAATATCTTCCACTCAAAGGACGGCGTACTGACGGAATTCGTCGGCATCATATTCAGCAGGCAGTTCGACATGGCGCGGACGCTGACGGCGGACATTCCCACACCGGCGCATGTTTACGCCGTGGAAACGGCGCTGCAGCTGGCGCTGACGGAGATGAACGAAAACCTGCGGGATATTTACGTGGAGGCGTACACCTACCCTGCCTCGGCGGAAATCATCCACCGAAGCACGGCGGTGGAGCTGCAAGCCGCCTTCGGCGCATACCTGCCCGCCTTCACTGCCGGTGATTTCTACGAAACGGAGCTGGGCACGGCGGGAATGATGCGCACCTTCATGGCGCGCCGGTGTGATCCGTACTTCACGCTGGAAAGGAAAATCCGCCGTTTTCTGGAAATGAGCCTGTGCGTGTTCCATGTACCGCAGGAGGAACGGGCGCAGATCATTGCGTATGCAGCGGGCGTGGATCTTCGCGCTGCGGCCAAAAAAGTCATGGACGCGCTGTTTGCTTCGCTGTCCATGCAGTTTGAACTGAACCCTGACGAAAATGGAACATGAAGGAGGAACCAAACAATGAAAACGATGAAGATGCAGAAATGGTGGATGGCCTGTATTCTCGCTCTGCTGGTGCTGCTGGCCACGGGCGCGGCGTTGGCCGCGGATGATATAATCTTTCGGGACTGCGCCATCTGCGGACAAACAACACAGTTTGTGCGCGTTCGCTATGGAGGAAACTATTATATCAACAACGTGCCCTCTCATGTAGGTTATTATAAGTGCTCCCTTGGCCACGGAGACGAACTCGCCTATCTGGATGATCATGTTCCGCATTCCGGCGGCACGGCCACCTGCACCGAGCAGGCAAAGTGCGCTGTGTGCCAGACGGCATACGGCGCGCTCGAACCGCATGACCGTGAACCGCACGACGCGAAGGCGCCCACCTGCATCGAAATCGGCTGGGGCGCCTATGACACCTGCAAAAACTGCGATTACACCACGCGCGTGGACATCCCCGCGACCGGGCACAGCTACCTGAACACCGTCACGCAGCCCACCTGCACCAAGGGCGGCTATACGACCCATACCTGTACCGTGTGCAGCTACAGCTTCACCAATCGGGAAACCGCCGCTTTGGGTCACTGGTACGGCGACTGGACGCCGGAAACCGACGGCACCCACACGGCGGACTGCCGCCGCAGCGGATGCCGCTACCAGAACGCCGTCGCCTGCGCTGCCATTGCCTGCAAGCTGACGGCGGACGATCAGACCGTCCAAGAATTCACCCTTTGCCCTGTATGCGGCGAAGTCAGCGACGGCGCGCGGCTGACGCTGGCGGAAGGCGCTTCAGCCAAGGGGAATCCCCTGCCCGGCAGCGAGGCGCTGGTGCGCATGGGCCAAACGGCCAGCGGCAAACCGCTGATGGTCATAGGCTTTGAGCGCGGCGGTCAGCTGACCCAGCCCGAAGGAAAGGTCAAGTTCACCCTGCCCGCCGAGCTGCTGGAGGGCTGCACCCTTCGCCTGCTGGCTGAAAACGGCGCGGAAACGGAGCTGGCGTTCGCGTCGCAGGGCAAGGAAGCGTCCTTCACACTGGATTTTGCCGATGGGGACTCGGCTGTGAAACTGATCCGGCTCGTACCGGCGGCGTAAAAGGCGCAAATGCGAAACCTCCTGCCGTTCTGACGGCGGGAGGTTTCAGAGTATCAAAAAAGTGGAGGTGCAGGAGGCACTGGCCGGGGTTATAGGGCGGCGAGAAGGAGCGCGCATCCAGTGGATGCAGCTGCCGAAGGCAGCTAGCGACTGGCAGCCGTCAACCGAAACGAGGATTTGG
>SFGO01000070.1 GCA_004556545.1 Clostridiales bacterium | reverse complement strand
TATAAACTTCGCCATCTCGTAGAAAATGCGTTTCTCCACCTGAAACGCTGGCGCGGTATCGCGACGCGGTACGCAAAACTCACCTCTTCATTCGTCGCAACAGTGCAAATTCGATGCATTGTTCTCTGGGTAAGTACGTTGATTTGACTATTGTCGACAGTATCCAAGGCCGACAAATTTAACGTTGCCGGGCTTCAGAATATTCTTGTTGGTAAAGCTCATGTGGATGCTGTCAAGCAGCGGGTAAAGGCTGACGAATAAAATCATCACCAGCGCGGGCAGCAGCATCCACAGGGCGCAGCGGCGGATTTGCTTGTTCATGGAGGTCTCCTTGCCGCCCACGGGCCGGCGAAACGGGCCGGTGGGCAAAAAGTACGGGGAGAGGGGACAGGCAGGGGTGAAAACCCCTGCACCCTGACAATGGCAAGGCGTTGAGTGTGGAATTATAAATCCGGATTGTTGCATATGTTTAATGCTCTCATCTCCGTTATTCGGCGGCGTTGTCCAGGGCTTCCTGAATCATTTCCGCCTGCTTCTTGGCGATGTCACCGGTACTCATACCGCCGTTGAGGGCCGCTTGAGGCGCGTAGTTCATGATATACTCGCCGTTGATCTGCGAGAAACCGGGGAACATGCCCTGAATGGGCCAGGTCGCGGTCTTGGCGGTGGGCAGCACCTTGTTGAGCACACCCTGGGAAACCTTATCGGCAAACACCTCTCCGGAGAAGAAGGAAGCCTTTGCGGGATAAGCCCAGCAGCCGCCTTCTGTAAACAGGGGCTGAGTGTTTTCCGCCCACCATTTGACGAACTTGAGCGACTCCTCGGGATGCTTGGTCTGGGAAAAAACAACCAGCGCGTCCGGGAAGCTGACGGTGCCGACAGCGTCGCCGGAGGGGCCCTTGAAGCAGGCCAGCACGTCGCTGTTCTCGGCTACCTCTGGATAGTCGAAAATCTTGATGCCGAAGCTACCGAAGAAGAACGCGGCCTTGCCGCTGTAGTACAGGGTTTCGGCGGCGGCGCCGTCATGGCCCAGCACGCATTCGGCCACATAGCCGTTTTCGCGCAGCTTTTGGAACAGGTCGATGGTTTCCTTAAAAGCGGGGGGCTCGGAGGTGGGAGCCATATTCTCGTCCAAGATACCCACGCCGTTGCTCATGGCAAAGCTCATAAAGCAGTGCCAGATGCCGTTGGTCGCGCCGGTTAGGGCCAGAGGCACGATGTCGGGATTCCAGGCTTTGAGCTTCGCGCACGCGTCCAGAAGCTCGTCCCAGGTTTCGGGGACCTTCTCCACGCCTGCTTCCTTCAGGTAATCAGCGCGGTAGAAAAATCCGCGGTACCCTACCATGTAGGGAATGGCGATCTGGTTGCCTTCATATTTGAAAAAATGGAGCATGTCCTCGGTATAATCGCTGTAAACGCATTCTTCCTTCCAGGCATCGATTACGCCGTCCAGGTAGGTGGCGGAAAAAAGCAGGTATACGATCAGCAGCACAATCGACAGGCAGCCGATGAGATGCTTTGTATAGCGCATATTTTTGAAACGAAGCCGCTTTTTCACTTCTGCGCCTCCTCGTGTCTGCCGAAATGATACCGCCAGTCCCGAGGCGAAAGACCGGTGGACTTTCGGAACAGCTGGCAGAAATAGGACTGATTCACGTAGCCGACCCGCATGGCGATTTCCCCAATGCGCAGTTTTGGATCGCTCAGAAGCTCCTTGCTTTTGCGAATCCGCGTTTCGATGATAGAATCGAAAATGCTCTTGCCCGTTTCTCGCTTGAAAATGTTGTTGGCCTGCTTGGCTCCTAAGTAGACGCTTTCTGCCACGTCCTCCACGGAAATGGGATCTGCATAGGAAATTTCGATCTTCTTCAGAATTTCGTCTGCAATCTGACGGTCACGATGGGAGGCTTTTCCCCGAACATATTGCTGCGCCATGGCAATCAGATTGAAAAGCCAATTTCGGATGCTCAGAATGGTGTTGAAGTTTTCCAGCTTTTTCCAGATTTGGGCGCTTTCTCCCAAAATATCCCGGTACTCTATATTCTGTCTTTGCAATAGAAATTGCAGGGCGTTGACAATCATGATGGCAAAATACCGCAGATAGGCGCCGTCATGGCTGCCTTTCAGATACGGATCCAGCAGCTCGTCAATTTCTTCTTCGCTGCCATTCAGCAGCAGGGCCTCCAACTGTTCCATAAGGCGGGAAGGATCCGGCATTTCAGCGGACCGATATTCGGAAGCCGTCACATCCCGAAAGCAAAGCACCGGAATTTTCTGACTGAAATAATCGGTTTCCGCAGTGCTCAGCGCTTGCAGATACAAAGCGTGGAGCTGTTCGACCGTTCCCGTCTCGCTGACGCCGATACGGGGGTCTACGTTGGCCGTTTCACGAATTTCATCCACCAGATTCACCGCCAGCACCATAGCGTCCTCTGTGCGGGATGAATCAATTACGACAATACTCTGTAAATCAGAAATCCGCATTGCCCAGAAGGCCGCGTCCCGGGTTGCCTCTCGGATTTGCTCATCCGCTTCCAGAGAACGAAGATACCGTTCCTTCATATCCATCAGGCCCTTATAGCGTTTCCGTATCACTATGACACAGCAGCGCTCCGGCGCTCTTAACCCGAAATAATCTAATTGTTCCCGAATTTCTTCCTTGCTGAATTCTCCCTCCAGCAGCAGGCTGCGCATAAAATCCTCCCGCAGCACCGGCATGGCCTGTTCCAAGCGCTTTTGCAAATCCTTCTGTTCGCTCTGCCGGTTGCGCTCCCGGTAAATGACGTCCAGAGCCTTCTCAACCGCAGAGCGCACTTCTTTTTCCCGCAGCGGTTTGACGATATAGGCGTCGGCATGGACGGAAATAGCGTTCCGCGCATATTCAAATTCTTCGTAATAGCTCATAAACAATACATGAACTCTTGGATACTCCTGCTGCAGTTTTTTAGAAAGCGTCATTCCATCCATGTAGGGCATGGATACATCCGTAAGCACTATATCCGGCACTCCCAAATGCTCTATTTGTTCCAGCGCCAGATGACCGTTCGCCGCCTCGCCAATGACCTGAATATTCAAATTCTGCCATATAGACATTTCACGCGCAACCCGCCGGTCGCGGTTGTTGTCATCTACTACCAGCAACTTAAGCATGGCACTTCTCCTTTCCAAGCCTCGAAATGATCTCCATTCATTATAACATAAGGCTTTCTGCAGGCCATATTTGGATTCGGAAATAATTGTCCGAAAAAAGAAACGCAGCATATACAAAAAGTGGACATCTGGCAGCAGGGAACTCAATCAGAGCAGTGGTACCCCCCCGGCCAGCAGACTTTTCCCCGAGCAGCCCCACGCCCAACATGCGTGGTGTGGGGTGCAGGGCGTCAGCCACTGCCAGACCCGCGAGCCATGAGGCCTGTCGCCGAATGGCGGTATCAACTTGCCAACCGGCAGGGAACCGCACCAGACCCGCGAGCCGCGAGGCCTGTCGCCGAGCGGCGGTAAAACCCCGGCCAAGCTGCATGTCTCCCTACGCCCCGCGCCCAAAGGGCGCGGTGTGGGGTGCAGGGGCGCTGCCCCTGCCTCATGAAATTTTCAGAAAACTTTTAGGAAGAGCCAAGACGGTTTCGGTCGGGTTCTTCTTTTCAGATGCAGGGAAGTATGATATAATGCAATGCGTGAAACAAAACGCGGGACGCGAAACGGCCCGCATACAGCGCATGGATGAAGGAGCCTGCAATGAGTAAGGGAAAGAAAAAAAAGAGTGGCAACGGCGCGGGAGCGGTTGCTTTCGGCGTGACGTTCGTGCTGCTCAGTTCGATTTTTAAGATTCACGGCCTGTTCAGCCTGGCAGTGCAGCTGGCGGTGAGCGCGTTTGTCAGCGCGGTCATCCGTACCATGGCGCAGGGGCTGGATCTGACGACGGAGGATCAGAAAAAGAAAATGGCCGAAGAGGCTGCCGCTGAAGCCGCTAAGGAAGAGGAAAAGCGGAAGAACGACGCACTGGAACGGCTTAAGGCCAATACCGGCAACCCGGACGTGGATCAGCTGCTGACCCGGGGACGGGAGATCATCGCCGAAATCCGTAAGGAAAACGACCTCATTCCTGATGAATCTCTGTCGGCCAAGCTGGACGATCTGGAGGAAAACTGCGCGGCGATTTTTCAGGCCGTGTACGAAAATCCGGCCCGCGCCCCGCAGATTCGGAAGTTCATGGACTACTACCTGCCTACCACGCTGAAAATGGTCAAGAGCTATCGGAAGCTGGATGAACGCAGCCTGCCCATGTCCGAGGCGAAGGAAGCCCAGCATCGAATCGACGACGCGCTGGGCGTGGTGATTACCGGCTGTCAGAAAATGCTGAAGAACCTCTATAAGGACGATATGCTGGACATCGCCACGGATATTGATGTGCTGGAACAGATGCTCAAGCGGGACGGCCTGACGGAAAGCGAGCTGGAAAAGGCCGCCGAGCAGGCCAAGCAGGCGGCTAAATTGGACGCGGCGCTGGCCCAGCAGCGCCGTCAGCAGCGGGCGGCACAGGAAGCACAGAACCGTCAGAGCGTTCCGACGCTCCATACGGACAGCGGCGTGCAGCAGGCCGTCAGCAGCGCGGAGCAGCAGGCTCAGCAGCATATGCCGCAGGCGCCTACGATTTCCGGCGGGGTCTACCCCGTGTATGACGGTCAGGCCGCCGCACAGGCCAAAAAAGAAGACTGATTTCCAACAAATCGACCCAACCGACCCAACCGACGATAGCGTGATTGAAGGAGGAACCTTTCCATGAGTGAAATTCATCAGCAGAATTCCGAGACCCGGCAGACCCCCGTTTTGACCCTCGATCCTTCGTCGGTCGCCAAGGAAAAGGTTCAGCTGGAGGAAACCACCCAGCAGCTGGAAGCCATGGCTCAGGCCGCGCCCAGCGCGAATGCCGCCGCACAGGCCGCCAGCGAAGCGGTTAAGCAGATGGATACGACCATGCTGACCGAGGAAGACAAGAAGAGCATCGAAGAGTTCGTCAAGAAGATCGACGTGAATAACTCCGACCATGTGCTGCTCTACGGCGCGGACGCGCAGAAGAAAATCGCCGATTTCAGCGACAGCGCGCTGGCCACCATCCGCACCAAGGACACGGGCGAAGTCGGCGATATGCTGGTGAGTTTGGTCAACGAGATCAAGGGCTTCAGCGCCGCCGCCGAAAAGCCCAGCGGCATCAAGGGCCTGTTCTGGAACGCCCAGAAGGCCGTCACCGACATGCAGACCAAGTACGATAAGGTGGACGCGAACGTGGACACCATCGCCAGTCAGCTGGAAAACCATCAGGTGCAGCTGCTTAAGGACGTGAGCATGTTCAATCACCTGTATGATATGAACACGCAGTACTTCAAGGAACTGACCATGTATATCATCGCCGGGGAGCAGAAGCTCAAGGAAGTCCGGGAGGGCGAACTGGAAGAACTGAAGAAGAAAGCCGCCGAGACCGGCGACGCGATGGACGCTCAGCGGGCCAACGATCTGGCCGCCAACTGCGACCGTTTTGAGAAAAAGCTGCATGACCTGAAGCTGACCCGGCAGGTGGCTTTGCAGATGGCTCCTCAGATCCGGCTTTTGCAGAATAACGACAGTCTGCTGGTGGAACGGATCCAGAGCACCCTGTCCAACACCCTGCCCCTGTGGAAGAGCCAGATCGTGATCGCGCTGGGCATGCACCGCAGTCAGGAAGCGCTGAAGGCGCAGACCGCCGTGACCAACATGACCAACGAACTGCTGCGCAAGAACGCCGAGGCGCTCAAGACCGGCACCATCCAGACCGCGCAGGAGGCCGAACGCGGCATTATCGATCTGGAAACCCTGAAGCAGACCAATCAGAGCCTGATGGATACCATCAACGAAGTGATGAAGATTCAGGAGGACGGCCGCACCAAGCGGCTGGAGGCCGAAAAGGAAATGGTCGCCATGGAGGCCGATCTGAAAAAGAAGCTGCTGGAGCTGCACTGAGCTTTGCTTCGATAAGAAAAGCGCCGCATTTCCCACTAGGGATGCGGCGCACAGAGTGTCAAAAAAAGTGGAGGTGCAGGAGGCACTGCCTCCTGCCGGGGTTATAGGGGCGGAGCCCCTAAACCTTGTGCCGCAGCACTTTCCCCGCAAACCAGCGTAGCGCTGTTTGCGGGCGCTGACGGCCAACTTGGGTTTTTTCGACAGGCTGAGCGCCGCATTTCCCACTGGGGATGCGGCGCAGTTTAACGGGAAAGGAATCAATCAATCATGAAATTCAAACTCCCCATGGGCGTGTGCATTGTTATCGCCGTCGCTCTGGTGCTGTTCGGACTGGGATACGGTACGTTTTCCGGCTTCCGGGAGGATCGCCAGCAGGTGACGCAGCTTCTCAGCGGGGAAAACGGCCTGCTGGACGCGCTGAGCTATCAGGGCGCCGATGGGCTGAACCTGTGCGTGGTAGCGGAGCGTCATTTGTCCGGCAATGAGGATGTGGAGGCCCTTCGGGCAGTATCCAGAAAGCTGAATGCCGGCGATGAAACGCTGGAAGAGCAGAAGAAGGATACGGAGGAATTGTCCGTGCTGTTTGCCCGGGTGCTGGAGCAGCTTCGGCAGACGGACAGTTTCCGGCAGAGTCAGCGGGATCAGCGCTACGCCGCCATGCTGGAAAGCGACTGGAAGAATCTGACGGAGAACGCGCTGTTCGATACCTATAACAGCGCGGCGGAGGAGTTTAACCACAAGCTGACGGACACGCCGGTAGGCAAGCTGGCCGGTCTGCTGGGCGTTACCCCCTGCGAGCTGTATGAGTAACGAGTGGAAGCAAGGAGAAACCATTGAAAACCATTGAAGCCATTAAAATGAAGAAAAAAATCTGTGCCCTTCTGGTGCTGGCGCTGGTTCTCTGCTGGTGCCTGAGCGCCTTTGCGGCGGCGCGTATGCCGGAAAACCGGGGCGCGCTGACGGACGACGCCAACGTTTTGGGAACGGCGACCGCCAAGGACGTGACGGCTTACGCCGAACGGGTGGAGGAAGAGACCGGCGTGAAGCTCCACGTGGCGCTGGTGAATTTTCTGGACGGCGTGGAGGTCAAAACCTACGCCCGCCAGCTGTTCCAGCGCTGGGAGCTGGGCGGGGACGATCTGCTTCTGCTGGGCGCTGCGGGCGAGGACAGCTTCGCGGCGGTGATGGGCGGCAATGTAGAAAAGAAGCTGGGCGCCAGCAATGCTGAAAACCTGCTGTATACCTCTTCTTCCTTTGCCGGGCTGTTTCAGAGCCAGCAGTACGACGCGGCGTTCGCCAGATTCTTTACGGCCCTGAACGGACTGCTGGAAAGGCAGTACGATGCGGACATCAGCCTGAAAGGCCTTTTCCAGACGGAAGAGACCGCTGCGGCGGAAAAGCCTTCCACCGGTTCTGAACTGTGGGAGCAGGTCATCGGCTCCATTACCGAAAATACCGCCGATTATCAGCAGTATCACGAGACGCATGAGCAGGACGAGGACGGCCTGAGCGCCCGCGGCTGGCTGGTGGTGGCGATTCTGGTGATGATCGTGTTCAGCCAGAGCGACCCGGTGCGGAAATCCCGCCGGAAGCGTCAAAAAAAGGGCAAAAGGATGGGGCTGGTCGGCTGGATCCTGACCCTGTTCGGCGCGAAAACCTTGATCAACACACTGCGCAAAAGAAGGTAATGATTTGAAAGACTACGTAAAAGGCCTTCGGCACGGGCTGCCCATCGCATTAGGCTACCTTTCGGTAGCCTTTGCCTTTGGCATTCAGGCTACGATGGAAGGACTTTATCCCATTCAGGCGGTTTTGATTTCATTCTTTAATGTGACCAGTGCCGGCCAGCTGGCGGGCCTTCAGCTGATGGCCGCCGGTGGAAGCCTGACGGAGATGGCCCTGACCCAGCTGACCATCAACCTGCGCTATGCGCTGATGAGCCTGAGCCTGAGCCAGAAGCTGGATGATACCATGACCACGCCTCACCGGCTGCTTCTGTCCTTCTGCAATACGGACGAAGTGTTCGTGGTGGCCTCTCAGCAGCCGGGCAAGGTGGGCAAGGCCTATCTGTACGGCCTGACCAACGGCCCGTTCATCGGCTGGGTGCTGGGTACGGCGCTGGGGGCGCTGGCAGGCGGACTTTTGCCAAAAAGCGTGACGGACGCGCTGGGCATCGCCATTTACGGCATGTTTATCGCGATTGTGCTGCCGCCCTTCCGCAAGTCCCGTCAGGTGCGCTTTGTGGTGCTGATCGCCGTGGCCATGAGCTGCATGTTTGAGTTCCTTTCGTTCTTTTCCTTTATTTCCGGCGGATTCCGCATCATTCTCTGCGCCGTGACGGCCTCGGCACTGGGAGCGTGGCTGATGCCCGTGCCGCAGGAAAAAACCAAAGAAAAAGAGACGGAAGAACAGGAGGCGCTGAACGGATGAACTGGGTCGCTTTTGTAAAATATCTGCTGGTGATGGCGGGCGTGACCTACCTGATCCGCATGCTGCCGCTGGCGGCAATCCGCGGCAAGGTGAAGAGCCCTTTTGTGCAATCCTTCCTTTATTATGTACCCTATGCCGTGCTGGGGGCCATGACGTTCCCCGCCGTGTTTTCCGCCACGGGCAGCCTGACGGCCTCGGCCATTGGGGCGGCGGTGGCGCTGGTGCTTGGCTGGATGGGAAAAAGCCTGCTGGCGGTAGCGGCAGCGGCCTGCCTCGCGGCGTTTGCGGCAGGGCTTCTGCTGCCGTAAAAGAACCGTAAAAAGAACCCGCGAAAGAATTGGAAAAAAGGTATTGATTTTTCAGGCGTTGCATGATAAAATATACCCTGCGACTGAATGAATACCAAGGAGGTGAAAGACGTTGCCTAACATCAAGTCCGCTATCAAGCGCGTGAAGGTCAGCGAAACCAAGAACCTTCAGAATCGCATCGTGAAAACCAAGGTCAAGACCGCCGTTAAGAAGTTTGAATCGGAGGTCGCTGAAAACCCTGCGAACGCCGCTACTATGTACGGTGTCACCACCTCCGCTATCGATAAAGCCGTTACCAAGGGCGTTATCCATAAGAATGCCGCGAACCGCAAAAAGGCTCGTCTGGCCAAGAGGCTGGCGAAGGCGCAGTAAGTGCCTGTAAGATGCAGCATAAAGGCTGATGCACATTTGAGCATCAGCTTTTTGTTTGCTTATGGGAAGCTTTGCTCCTTTTCCATTTCTTTGTTCTTTTCTTAAATGTTGAAAAAATATTACGAAAATATGGCATTTTTGAAGAAAATATGATATACTGACCCTGCCGGTGTGTTTCCGGCAGGTCAGGCTGTCGAAAAACTCTGAGTTGGCCGCCGATGCCCGCAAACAGCGCTTTGCGGCCCGCCCCGCGTAGCGTGGCGGGCTTCGGACTGCGGTAGCCCTTTGGGCTGTCCTCGTCCTCGGTGCTTCGCACCCTTAAGCTGGTTTGCGGGAAAAGTGCCGCGGCACAAGGTTTAGGGGCTCCGCCCCTATAACCCCGGCAGGAGGCAGTGCCTCCTGCACCTCCACTTTTTTGACACTCTGCCCTGCCGGTGTGTTTCCGGCAGGTTTTTCTTTGTATCTTTGACGGTCAAACGGACAGAAGGAAAAGCCTTACTGTGATGGACGGAGGCCTTGTATGATCTCGAAGGCAGGAAGCAGAACCTACGAACGGACCCAGTGCCCGCCGCGTCATCCACGGCTCAGCCCGATGGAGCGCTGCCTGCTGAAATGGGCGGTGATCGACCGGGACGACCGGGTGCTGGACGTGGGGCTGGGCAACGGCCTGATGGCGGAATATCTGCTGCGCAACATGGAATGCGAGGTTTGCGGCGTGGCCGACGATATGGAGCTGGTTCGCTCCACTCGCGGGCTGGTGCGCAGCGCCGATCTGGTATATGCCGCGGCGGGGGATATTCCCTGGCGGGATCAGGCGTTTCATACGGTTCTTCTCCGCCCCAGCCGCATGGACGGCTCCGCCATGGAAAATCAGCTTCGGGAGGTTCACCGGGTGCTGAAGGAAGGCGGACAGCTGGTGATGGGAATGAGAAATCTTCCCGCGCCTCTTCAGGCCGCCATGGATGCGATGAGAGAAGCGGAGGAAGAGACAGAAAGCGTTTCCCGCCGCCAAATGAAGGCGATGCTTTCCGGGTTGGGCTTTGAACAGATGAGCTGGCATCCCTGCGGCATCTTTTCCGGCGCGCTGGTCGCATGGAAGCGCAATCCCTTAGCGGAACGGTTCCAAAAAGGAGAATGCGAATAAAGGCTTAATATTTCTTTTTGTGTCAAATATGTTACACTTATAACGTTTCTCTTGTGCTTTTCAGGCAGATTTGTTATACTGAATCCACTTCAATGGAATGGCAAAGGAGGAACGGCGTGTGGATATAGCGATTGTCGGCAATGGCCCCGCAGGCTGGTCCTGCGCCATGACGGCCCGAATGCGCGGCCTCAGCACCGTTGTCATCGCTCCTACGGGAGCGGGCGGCTGGCTGAGCGGCGCGGAGCGGATCGATAATTATCCCGGCCTGCCGCAGGTATCCGGGAAGGAACTGCTGGAGCGCTTCCGGCAGCAGGCGCTGGCGCTGGGCGCGGAAGAAAAAAGCGCGTTGGTCCGCCAGATCATGCCCAATGGGGAACGCTTCCTGCTGCTGGCGGAAAACGACGTGCTGGAAGCCAAAGCCGTGGTACTGTGCATGGGCGCGGCCCGGCCGGTGCTTCTTCCCGGCGAAGAGGAGCTGCTGGGGAGCGGCGTCAGCTATTGCGCCACCTGCGACGGCATGTTCTACCGGGGAAAGCGGGTAGCGGTGCTGTCCGCATCGGCTTCCGGCGTGGAAGAAGCGGCGTTTCTGCGCTCGCTGGCGGAATCCGTCGATTATTACGCGCTCAAGCCCCACGATGTCTCGTCTCTGCCGGAGGGGGTGCAGGCGGTGGCGGAAAAGCCGCGCAGTCTCGCCCGGGAGCAGGGCAAAGTCGCCCTGAACACCGACCGGGAGACGCACCTGTATGACGGCGTTTTCATCTTTCGAACGGCTGTCCCTCTGCGGATGCTGCTGGACGGACTGGAAACGGACGGAGGCGCGATCCGGGTGGATCGGAGCATGCGCGCCAGTCTCCCCGGCGTATTCGCCGCCGGAGATGTGACCGGCGGGCCGCTGCAGATTGCCAAGGCAGTGGGGGAGGGCAATGTGGCCGCCATTGCCGCAGCGGAATATATTGCCAAACTTGGATGAAATCCCGCAGGTGGATCGTTCTTATCCATGGAAGACCCCTACGAGGTGTTCATACACGATAGTTTAGGAGGAATACGGAATATGAAGCAGTGGATGAAAAAGACATTTGCATGGGTCGTTGCGCTCGTGATGATGCTGGGTTGCGCCATGGCCGCGGCGGAACAAACCGCCGATCTGGAAGCGCTGTACCCCCTGATGGATCTGGTCTGTGCCGCCGCACTGGACGCGCAGAGCGAGGATGACTACGCCATCGTGGTGCCCGATTCCGAGGGCGAACTGACCCCTGAATTTGTGCAGGCCTTCATTCGCATCGGCCAGAGCCGGGGCGAAAGCGTAGGCGTGACCGCCGCCATGATGACGGACACCGCCGCGCAGAAGACGCTGCTCAGCTCGATCTTCGATGCACAGCTGCCCGAACTGACCGCCGTGGCCGCCGCTGACAGCGAAAGCAACTACATCGGCTTCCGCCCCGTGACGGTGAACAACACCGGCGAAAACAACACCCTGCAGATCATCGGGGAAATCTACACCGCCAGCAAGCCCCTGAGCCAGATGAGCGGAACCGAGTTCACCGACGTGACCTGGCTGGATCGCGGCATCTTCACCTTCCGCAGCGACGACGGCGCGCTGAACGGCTTCCGTCTGGTGGGCTTCTCCTCCGGCACGGATCTGAACATGGAAGAAGCCTTCATGGAGTACAACGCCGACACCGTGGTGGAGTATGTGAACTCCAAGCTGGGCTTCACCCTGTCCTATCCCGCCGTGTTTGACGACGAGCTGCTCAAGGAGGACGAAACCGGCGTCAGCGCCGAGCTGCCCGACAAGAGCGCGTCCTTCTTTGCCCGCCGGATCCAGAATACGGATCAGAGCGACCTGCAGAGCTATGTGAACGTGATCGCCGACGGCCTGAAGGGCGCGAAGGCCACCGTGAACGACATGAACAACTACGGCACCGTGGCCTACACCACCGACGACGGCTACGCCGTGTTCGACGTGTATCTGGTGTCCGAGAACTACATCTATCAGGCCGAGCTGAAGTTCCTGACCGAAAAGAGCGGCGATTACAGCATGTATTGCTCTTATCTGGAAAACAGCTTTGCCAGCGAGGAAGGCGCGCAGGGCTAAGCCTCTGACGGCCAGACCTCCCGAAAGGAATGAAAAAAATGAAGAAGCGCTGCGTGGCTTTCCTGCTGACGGCGTTGCTCCTTTGCCAGCCTCTTCTGGGGCTGGCGGAGGAAACGGCGGCGGCTCTGCAAACCGAGGACAGAGTGGGGGAAAGGGGCGGCGCTTCTTTCTCTCTGCCCCAATTTGGCGAGGAGCCGGAGATCAATCAATACTATCTGGATCTGGCCGCCCGTCTGGAGGCGGGCGAGCTTCCTCCGGGGGCGGCGTGGTCGGCAGATGACGACGGCAGCGAGCCGGAAAACTGGGTGCTGGACTATGAAATCACCCGGAACGACGCGGAGTATGTCAGTATTGTACTGCACCTGCGGCAGCTAGCGGGCAGCGGCGAGGTGGAAACGTTGTCCGCCGATACTTTCGTTCGGGGCGAATCCTCCCGCAGGATCACCCTGTCCGAGCTGCTGGGCGCAGAGGCGGCCGACGGCGACACGAAGACCGCCGATCTGGTCTATGAACTGATTTGGGAAATCGTTCAAGTGGGGATGGAAAACGTGGAGGGCGACTATCTGGACAGACTGGAGCTGGACAGCGTCCGTTCTGCGCTGGATCCTGAAACCGATTTTTATCTGGACGAAAACGGCAATATCGTATTCTTTGTGGAGCCGGGGCTACTGGCGGGCGAAATCGCCGGCGTCCTCCTTTACCCCTTCTACACTGCCGTGTCAAATCCTCGTTTCGGTTGACGGCTGCCGGTCGCTAACCGCCTACGGCGGTTGTGCCCACTGGGCACGCGCTTCCTCTCGCCGCCCTGCACCCCGGACTGCGCGCCGTAGGCGCGCAGGGTGCTCGGGGGACATGCGGCTTGGCCGTGAAACTACCGCCGCTCGGCAACAGGCCTCGCGGCTCGCCGGTCTGGTACAGCTCCCTGCCGGTTGCATAGTATAGACCGCCATTCGGCGGAAGGCCTCATGGCTCGCAAGAAAGGCCAGCGTGAATTCAAACTCACGCTGGCCTTTTGCGCTGCAAAAATACCCAAGTCACACTGAAATCTCAAACCCGCAAGGAGGATACGTATGCCCCACACCAGCACGGAAAAAGAAAATCAGCCCATTTATCCGCGCCGCAAAATTTTCCGGCCACATCGAAGCATTCCAACTTGCAAGGGGTAAGCTTGCCCACAGCCAACTGCGCCGGGGCAGAGCGGCGATAGGCAGCGGAGGGAAAAAGCCTTGCCCTTTTTGAAAGAGGAAAAGAGGGAGCACGAGCGCGCACGAACGTGAGTGTTGGCCGTTCAACCATGCTGCGCGCGACATTGCGAACTCCCTCTTTCAAAAATGGGCAATAAAGGGCTTTTTCCCGGAGTCGCCGTGCCGCTGGCTTTCTTTT
>SFGO01000069.1 GCA_004556545.1 Clostridiales bacterium | reverse complement strand
GAATTATCCGGTGGCATTGTTTTTGTTATCACGCATCATTTTTCGGATGATAAGAAAAAGGCTTTTGCAAAAGAGTTCCGCTTTAGTCATAACCACGTGAAACACGGAGGAATATGATGCGGGAAATCGTAAAGGCAAGACATGTTCTGCTTGAATTCAACGGACGTGATGTTTTGAATATAAGCGAACTTTCTGTCGCCGAAAACGAAAGAATTGGGCTCATCGGCGCCAACGGCAGCGGCAAGACCTCCTTGCTCAGAATTCTTTCAGGAGATATGGAGACTGCTACTTGCACGGTTGTCCACTATGGAAATGGTTTATAGGTGCATTTCATAACCTGCAACGCTATTTGCCAATGGGGCAATATTCATTTTAGGTCGTCAGCCAAGAATGGTAGCACTGGTATGCGATGAGCATAATACAGAAAAAAGCAAGCAGTATTGACAAATAACTGCCTAATACTGCCTGCTTTTTCGTTTATTATTGCTATGCACAGCGCGTTACACAATACCGTAAAGCGCATTACTCCTAGCACATTTTTATCCTGAGCCTCAAAAGAAAACCTCTACAAGAGTGCGCTGTAACTCAAATAGCGCAACGTATCCATGTTTTTTCACAATGACAAAACCACCGATTAGCATTTCTGCTTTCCAATCGGTGGTTTTGTTTTGCCGTTCGGGAAACGTCTTAAAAGCTCAATTTCTTGAAATCCCTAAGTTGACGTTTCTTTGGAGCGTCTCTTTTTCAAAAAACAGTCTCGCTTACAGCACGTTGGAAGAGGTGCACTCCACCAGCACGCTGCCGTCCTTGCGGCGGCTCAGCTTGGCCTTGTTGCCGCTGCCGTCGTCCAGGGTCATCTTTTCCATCTCGTTCAGGGTCATGAAGTTCACCGCATCGCTTTCCACAAAAGCCACCCAGTTTTTGCGGTCACGGACGGGCTTTTCGGTATCGGCAGTCATTTCTTCGATGGATTTGCGTTCGTTGCTCATCGGAAAGGTTCCTCCTTGAAAAAAGTTTCCTGAAAATGATACCGCAGTCTTTCCAAAAAAGCAAGCGGGCAGCGGCGGCTCAGGTGTAATCCACATCGAACTGGACGATCAGCTGATAACGGCTGTCCAGCGAATGGGCGTAGGCGTTCAGGCAGCGGGTCAGCTCCTGCCGGGCGGTATAGCCTGCGGGAACCACCACGTCGAAAATCAGATTGATGCGGTCTTTTCCCATCACCATGCGGAAATCGTGCATGCTCAGGGCGGGGTCGGTCTCCCGGAGGAAATCGTTCAGCTGCTGGCGTACCCGGTTGGTGGTCTCGTCCTCGGTGGCGATGGGATCCATGTGGATGCAGATGGGCATGTGCAGTTCCCGGCCGATCTCCCGTTCGGCGTTGTCGATGACCTCATGAATGGCGACGATGCTGCACTGGTCGCTGACCTCCGCGTGGACGGAGGCGAAGCACCGGCCCGGGCCGTAGTCGTGAATGACCAGATCGTGAACGCCCAGAATGCCTTCATAGCCCAGCAGCAGTTCCCGAAGGCGGCGGCATTTTTCCGGGTCGGGCTTGCCGCCCAGCAGCCGGTCCACCGTGTCCCGGCAGACCTCGTAGCCCGCCTTGAGGACGATCAGCGCCACCACAATGCCGATATAGCCGTCAATGCGCCAGCCAAACAGGAAGCACAGCGCCGTGGAAAGCAGCACCGCGCCGGTGGCCAGCACGTCGCTCAGGCTGTCCTTGGAGGCGGCCAGCAGCGTGCCGTTGTCCGTGGCCCGGCCCAGACGGCGGTAGAAAAAGTAAAGCCACGTTTTGACCAGAATGGAGACGGCCAGCACCGCCAGCACCGGCCAGGAGAGGTTCAGCTCTGCGGACGCGATAATGGCCTCCACGCCGTCCTTCAGCAGGGTGAAGGACATCACCAGAATCAGAAGCCCTACGCCCAGCGAACCCAAATACTCCATCCGGCCATGGCCGAAGGGATGCTCCGCATCCACGGGCTTGCGAGCCATGCGGGTGGAGACCAGCGCCACGATGCTGCCCGCCGCGTCGGACAGGTTGTTGGCCGCGTCCGCCAGAATGGCCAGCGAGCCGCTGAGAAGGCCGACCAGAAATTTGCCTGCGGACAGAAGCAGATTGACCAGAATGCCCACGCAGGAGCCCAGCGTGCCGTAAGCAGCGCGGACTTCTCCGTTTTCCGTGTTTTCATAATCCTTTACAAAACGGCGAATCAGCCAGGCCGTCATCTTCATTCCTCCACTGCCGCGCCGGGACGCGGGTTTCTTTCCATTATACCATGGTTTTCCTGCACAGGATATGCTTTTTTCAAAAAAGGGTTCGAAGGCATGCCGCAGCCCTTCCGGCGCATAAGGTATAGGGAAAACCATCGAAAGGAGAAACCTTCCATGACTCAGAACCATACAGAAAAAATCTGCGCGGAGGAATACACCGTCAAGCGGGGCGACAGCTTCTATCTGATCGCCCATAAGCTGGGCGTCCCCCTGCGGGATCTGCTGGCCGCCAACCGGGATATTCACCCGGCCCGGCTGATGGTGGGCGACGTGCTGTGCATCCCCCGGGAAGAGGACGATACGCCTCCCGCCGGGACGGGTTCGGGCGGCAGCACAGGCTCTACCGGCGGTACGACCAATTCCGGCAATACAGGCTCTACCGGCGGCACGACTGGTTCCGGCAATACAGGCTCCACCGGCGGCGCGACCGGTTCCGGCAATACCGGCTCTACCGGCGGCGCGACTGGTTCCGGCAATACAGGCTCTACGGGCGGCACGACCGGTTCCGGCAGCACAGGCTCCACCGGCGGCGCAACCGGTTCGGGCAGCACAGGTTCTACCGGCGGAACGACCGGTTCCGGCAATACCGGCTCTACGGACGATCCGGAAGACGAAACCCCCGCGCCTTCCTGCCCCGTTGAGCAGCGGGTGCAGGTGGAGCAGGGGCAGACGGTAGCGGACATTCAACTGAAAAACCTGCTGAGCCGTCACACGTTGGAAAGCGCCAATCCCGGCGTGAACCTGGACCGGCTGCGCACCGGGCAAACCCTGTGCGTTCCTACGGAGAACGTGCCCTGCGACGTTCCGGAGACCTACGCCATGGGCGCGGGAGAGACGCTGGAAAGTCTGGCGGTGAAGTTCGGCCTGCCGGTGGCCCGGCTGCTGCGCTCCAATCCCTGCCTGGCCCCGCAGGATTTTGAGGCGGGTACGGTGGTGGTGCTGCCCCGCAGCGGCAGCTGAACTCAGACGGTCTGTTCCAAAAGGCGCTGCACCAGCCGCTCCACGTGCTTTCGGGCTTCCTGTGCCCCCAGCAGCGCATCGGCTTCCGACTGGGGCGTATCGCCCATCAGGCCGACGAACTGGCTCACCTTCAGGCCCAGCGCATCCTGCATTTCCTGATCGCTGCCGCCCTGACTGACCAGATAGTAGCACAGAATGGAGTCGGTCTGCCCCATTCTGTGCGCCCGGTCTTCCGCCTGACTGTGTACGGCCGGAGACCAGTCCAGCTCGCCAAATACCACGCAGGTGGCCCGCTGCAGGTTCAGGCCGCTGGCGGCCCGCAGGGAAATGCAGCACAGATCAGTATGGCCCGTCATGAAGCGCTCTACGCTGCGCTCCTTCATGGCGGGCGTTTCTCTGCCGGTGATAAAGGCGGGCGAGAAGCTCTTCAGCTCCCGCTTGTAAATGTCCATCACTTCATGATGATGGGCGAAGAGAAGCACCTTTTCGCCGCCCTCCAGCAGGGCGCGGACGAACTGGGCGACGGCGGGGGCCTTGGCAATGCCGGTGGCCTGCCGCTCGCCCCGCTCGATCTCCATTTCCCAAAGGGCGCGCTGAGAGGCGTTGGCGTCGGCGGCTCCCCGCATCAGGCGGAGGGTCTGGTTCACCGGCTCCATCAGGCGGCGGTAAACGCCCTCGTCGCTGTCCACGGTCATCACCAGACGGCGCTTGGGCGGCAGCTCCTTCAGAACCTCCTGCTTGGTGCGGCGCAGCATCAGGCCCTCGGCCCGCAGATGCTCGCCCAGCAGATCGGGCTTCTGCACGATGCGGTTGCCGTAGCCGTAGCACCATTCCCGGGTAAAGCTTTCATAATCCCCCAGCACGTGAAAATCCAGAATGTTGACAACGTTCCAAATCTCCGCGCCCTGATTGTAGATGGGCGTGCCGCTCAGGCCCACCACCCGCTGCGCCGCCTCGGCCAGCAGGCTGGCGGCGGAATATTTTTCCGTGCCGGAATGGCGCAGCTCCTGAATTTCATCAAAAATGACCGTGGGCAGGGCCATTTCCGGCAAGGCTTCCTTCCAGCCCCGCAGAAGCAGATAGTGCATCAGATAAATATCCGCCGGGGGCAGCGCATAGGGCTTCAGCCCGCGGATCACATGCACCCGCAGGGGCGAGCCGTCCGGCTTCTGCACAAAGCGGGCGATCTCGTTTTCCCAGTTGCGCATCAGGTGGGGCGGGGCCACCACCATGGCGGGATAGGCCCCGGTCTGGCACAGCCACGCCAGCGCCTGCACCGTTTTGCCCAGGCCCATTTCATCCGCCAGCAGACAGCGGTCGCACCGCAGAAGAAACGCCAGCCCCTCCTGCTGGAAGTCGGTCAGCTGCCCCTTGAAGACCGTGGGGTCGGGCTGCACCTTCTCCGGCATCCGCCGGGCCAGTTCCCTGTGAACGGCGTACTCCCGCGCTTCCTCCAGCGCGGTTTCCCAGCGCTGCCGGTCGGCGGGCTTCACCAGCAGGGGATAGCGCAGCATCAGCCAGTTCAGGTCGCCCACCACCCGCCGGTGAGCCGTGAACCGGGCTTCGCCCCGCCGGGCCGTGGCGCTGCCGGGAAACAGCCGCTTGCACAGCTCCGTTACCATGGGGTCGCCCTTCACCGTCCAGCACTTCCGACGGGCGTTATAGCTCAGCGTACCGTAGGTGCGCTGGTTCTGGGTCTCCGGGTTTTGCGCGCCGTCCGAATCCACCAGATAGGGCGGCAGCAGATTGAGTTCCTGATTTTCTTCCGTCAATGCTTCCGGAACCTCCCTTGGCGGGGCTTCATGGCAGCGCAACGCCCCAAAGCTGATTCAGCGTGATCTGGACGAGCGGCTTTCCGCAGACGGACGCGGGCAGACGAACGCTGCGCTGGGTCAGCACCACCAGCGCGGCGATCTCGTCCGAGACCGCGTAACGCCGCAGCTGTTCCAGCAGCGCGGCGGGCCGGGGCTTGCCCTTTTTGATCTCGATCCCCACGCCCTCGCACCAGAAATCGATGCGGCAGCCGGGGGCAAGGGACTTTTCGTGAAGGAAGGGCAGCCCCGCATCCGTCAGCCGCCGAGCCACGGCCTGATGAATATCCTGCTCATAAAGCGCAAAGGGAGACCGCAGCTCCCGCAGAGCGGCAATGATCCGCTCCGGGTCTGTCCGATCTCCCTGCATCTGCCGTCCCGTTTCCGTCACGGCAGTTCGATCTTGGGCTGACGGCTCCGGCGATAGAGCACGAAGCGGCGGCCGATGCACTGCACGGGCTCGGCGTGAACCTTCTCGCAAAGAAGCTCCAGGGCTTCCTTGGCGGAAAACTCGCAGTTCTGCTGCACGGTGCCCTTGATCAGCTCCCGGGCTTCCAGAGCGTCATAGGCTTCCTTGGCGGTGGCGTCGGTCACGCCTTCCTTGCCGATAAAGAGAATGGGATCCATGGTATTGGCCATACTGCGCAGATAGGCGCGCTGTTTGCTGGTAAGCATCGTTGTATTACTTCCTTTTTGTTTCTTTCCGGCTTTCCCGGGAACGTTCCTTCGGCGTTTTTTCGCAGGCCGGGGGATAGGGCCGGCGCTGATGATAGGCGCGGCATTCGCCGCAGCGGCTCCGGCGCGGGCAGCCGCTCCTCCGGCAGGGGCAGCTTTCGTTGGGAAGCTGAGACGGTTCGGGCTTACTCAACGAAATCACTCAAAGAAATCATTCAATGAAATCAAATTCCATGTCGCCCAGCTGCACGGGACTGCCCTCTTTGGCTCCTTTTTTGCGCAGCTCGTCGATAATGCCCCGATCCCGCAGCTGACGGTGGAACCAGTTCATGCTTTCCTCATCCTCAAAGTTCACGCTGTCGATGAGCCGCTGGATAGCCGGGCCTTCCACCACGAACACGCCGCCCTTCTGCTGGGTGACGGTGAAGCTCATATCGGTGATGGAGGGTTCTTCCTCCTCTTCCTCCTCCATAAAGACCCGGGGCGGGGGAAGCTCCGGCAGCAGCTGCACCACCCGGTCCAGCAGCCGGTCGAAGCCCTGACGGGTGGCGGCGCTGACGGGGAAGGCCTCATAGCCCAGCTCCCGGAATTTTTCCACCAGTTCCTGCTGCCTGTCCTTTTCGGGCATCAGGTCGCACTTGTTCAGCACGACCAGCTGGGGACGGCCCATGGGCTCGCCGTACTGCTCCAGCTCATTCTGGATGATGTGGAAATCCTCCACCGGATCGCGGCCCTCGCTGCCTGCCGCGTCTACCACGTGCAAAAGCAGCCGGGTGCGCTCCACATGGCGCAGGAAATCATGCCCCAGTCCCACACCCTCGCTGGCGCCCTCCACCAGGCCGGGAATATCTGCCAGCACGAAGTCCGTCTCGCGCCATTTGGCAATGCCCAGATTGGGGGTCAGGGTGGTAAAGTGATAGTTGGCGATCTTGGGCTTCGCCGCCGTCAGCGTGGCCAGAATGGTGCTTTTGCCCACGTTGGGGAAGCCGACCAGCCCCACGTCCGCAATGGTTTTCAGCTCCAGACGGAAGGTATGGATCTCCGTCTTGATCCCCGGCTTGGCAAAGTTGGGCGCCTGCCGGGTAGGCGTGGCAAAATGCTGGTTGCCGTACCCGCCAATACCGCCCCGAAGCAGCACCTTTTTCTGCTCCGGCTCGTTCATGTCGGCGGCCACAGTGCCGTCCTCCCGCAGAAAGACGGTGCCCACGGGCACTTTGATCAAAAGATCCTCGCCCCGCTTGCCGTGGCAGCGGTTGGCGCTGCCGTCGCCGCCGCTTTCCGCCGCGTACTTGCTGTGAAAGCGGAAGTCCAGCAGGGTATGCATGTTGGGGTCGGCGTACAGGACGATATTGCCGCCGTTGCCGCCGTCGCCGCCGTCCGGGCCCCCGTTCATGACGAATTTTTCCCGGTGGAACGACACGCAGCCGTTGCCGCCGTTGCCCGCTTTCGCGGTAATGGTAACGCGATCCACAAATGATGCCATGTTCTTTCCTCCGTCAGGCGTTCAGCGTTTTCCGAGCCGCCTGTTTCTGCTTCGGGCCGGTCGTGTCGCCCGCATGATACGCTTTGCAGTATTCCCGCAGGGTGCAGCGCTCACACTCCGGGTTTCGGGCGTGGCACACTCTGCGGCCATGGAAGATCAGCCAGTGATGGGCGGCCACCCAATCCTGTTTGGGAATGGCCTTCATCAGCTGTTCCTCCGTCTTTTCCACCGTGTTCGCATCCGCCAGTCCCAGCCGGTTGCTGACCCGGAACACATGGGTATCCACCGCGATGGTGGGCACGCCGAAGGCATTGGCCAGCACCACGTTAGCGGTCTTGCGGCCCACGCCGGGCAGGGATTGCAGCGCCTCCATATCGCCTGGCACCTGCCCGCCGAAGCGCTGGCAGATCATCCGGCAGCTTTCCACGATATTCGTCGCTTTGCTTTTGAAGCCGCAGCTTTTGACCATCGGATAAACGTCCTCCACGCTGGCCGCGGCCATGCTTTCCACATCGGGATAGCGCTCAAACAGCGCCGGAGTGACTTTATTCACCTGTTTGTCGGTACACTGGGCGGAGAGCATCACCGCCACCAGCGTTTCATAGGGATTGCGAAAGTTCAGCTCCGGCCGGGCGTCCGGATAGGTTTTTTCCAATTCGGCCAGAATGGCCTTTTTGGAGACCTGCATGGCGGTCACGCTCCTTCTTTGCAAAATGAGTTCTCCCCAAAGAACATATTGTACAGGATAAAGCGGCCTTGCGCAAGGGGAAGAGTGGGGGTGGGGGGCAAAGAGTGTAGAGCTACAATCCATATTGAACAGTGAAACCCAAAGAAAGAGACTGGAGGACTCCATGTGGTATAGTAGAGTTGCACAAACCAACCGAAAGGAGCCTCAAGCCTCATGGACAGTATAACATAACACAGGATATGAAATACCGCTGCTCCCTGATGAAGTACGCCGAAAAGCACAGCGTGTCCCGCGACAGCCGGAAGTACGACAAAAGCCGGGAATGCCCCGGAAGTGGTGTAAACCTCCAAGCAGATGCAGAACAAGCCGTCCGCTTGGAGGTCTTGAATATGCCGGGAAAGAAGCGAGCACCGACGGGTGACACGGCCTTCTGCGCCCATCCGTTTTCCCGTGCCTTATACCTTGACGATATAGCCTTCCTTTCGGGGCTTGGGCTGAGAGGCCGGAACGGCGCCGTAGCCCAGCGCGATGGAGCCGACGCCCCGCAGGGTCTCCGGCAGGCCCCATTCCCGCAGCAGGGCCTTGCCTGCTTCGCTGTCGAAAATCTCCCGCTCCCGGTGGACCCATACGGTGGAAAGGTCCAATGCATGGGCAGCCAGCATCATATTTTCCAGCGCGCAGCTGGCGTCCTCTACCCACGGGCCGATGGCGGGATCGGCCAACGCCAGCACGACTACCGGCGCGCCGTAGTAGGGATCCTTGTCGGAGCCCATGACGGCGGCGTTGAGCCGGGCGATCCGCTCCCGGTATTCCGGCGTGGTAATGGCGATGAGGGTAGGCGATTGCCGACCCATGGCGGAGGGCGCGTAGGTTCCGGCTTCCAGTACCTGATCCAGCAGCGCTTCCGGTACCGCGTCGGGCTTGTAGGCCCGGACGCTCCGGCGGGTCTTCAGCAGATTCAGCATTTCAGTGGCAGTGCTCATGGGGAAAACTCCTTTCTCATTGGGCTTTTGAAAAATTGGTTTTTTGAAAAACAAAAAGTCGTTAGCGGCTGAGCCGAAGCTCCTGTCCCGCTGTCAGCGGGAAGCGCTGACCTTGCCAGATCAACCCGCCACCGGGACGGTCGGTCAGGACGCGCAGCTCCCGCTCGTCCCAGCAAAGGTGAATCTGCCCGCCGCCCGGCAGGGGGACGACGGTATCCAGCGCCGCCAGACCGGCGGGGCGCGGTTCCAGCGAGAAAGCCTTGCAGCCGGGCGCTTCCGCCCGGAAACCGACCACATACCGGCCGATCAGGTCGATGGGCCCCGCGCCCCAGGCGTGGCACAGGCTCTTGCCGTAGGGATCGCCGTACATGGCGTAGTGATCGGGGAAAGTCTGGCGGGGGTCGTATTCCTCCCAAATGGTGGTGGCTCCCAGCGTCAGCATGCCGCCCCAGTAATCCCGTACCTGATTCAGCATTTTTTCCACCCGGCCCAGCTTGCAGTTGGCCCACAGCTCGAAAAACTTAAAATAGGGCGTGGTGATGGCCGGAACGGCGTCGTTGTCCAGCACGTTTCGGACGATGGAAGCCCGCTTCGCTTCATCCGCAAAATCGTACAAAATGGCGAAAATATTGGCGTGGCGGGTCACATTTCGCCGACCGGAGGCGTAAGTGTCGATGTAGGCGCCCTTTTCTTCGTCATAGAAGAAAGCGTCCAGCTTTTTCGCCAACGTCTCGGCGTGAGCGGCGTACCGGCTGCCGTCCTGCCCGGCCAGCAAAGCGCAGTCCGCCGCCGCTTCCAGCGCCCGAATGAACAGCATCTGCTCGGCGCACAGCGGGCCGTCCTTGTCCATGTCGGCCCAGTCCATAAAGACCCAGTCTTCCTCCCGGCCGATGAGGAAGCCTTCCTCGTTGGTACGCCCCAGACAGAAGTCCGTCAGGCTTTGCATCCTCGGCCAGATGGCCCGGACAAAATCCGGATCGCCGTAGGTCTGGTAGTCCTCCCGGATGGCCAGAAGCCAGTAGAGCGAATAATCCACGATGGAATTCAGGTGCTGCAGCAGCGGCTCCTTGCCCCGAAGCGCCCACAGGGTGCGGTGGCAGATGTCCGCGTCCATATACAGAAACCGGCTGACAAAGAAACTCTGATAGGCGTCGCCCGACCAGACCCAGCGGTCCCGCTTGATGCCGTCCAGAAAAAATTCCCGGCTGTTGAGCTCAAAGGTATAGGCTGCTGTGTTCCAGATATCCGTCAGCAGCGAATCGGAGCAGGAAAAGCGGCCCCGGCGTTCCAGCGGCGTGCGCTCGTATTCCGCCCGCAGGGAAAGCTGTACGCCGTTGGGAAGAAAGACGTACCGGAAGGCCCGGGCAGGCAGCGCCAGCGAACGGGTTCCCGCAGGAATGCTTTCCATCAGCAGGCAGGCGGACGTATCCCGGGCTTCTGTCTCCGATTCGCCGAAGCAGAGGGAAAACGCCGGTTGATCCTTCAGTTCCAGAAAGGCCCGTGCGAAAGTCTCCCGGCCAAAATCGTACAGCGTTCCCCGTTCGTCCCGGACGATCTCCACGGGATGGATTGCTTCATACACAAAGGGAAAAACCTCCGGGTCCTGCTCCGGCCTGGTGAACAGAGGGCTGGAACCGACGGGGACTTTTTCCCCGGCAAAGGGATGCACCGTCCAGCCTTCCGTCCCGGACAGGCTGCCGTTTTCCACATACAGGCAGGGCAGGCCGTCCTCCCGACACAGGTCGATCATGATCTCATGGCTCCCGGCGGACAGGGGGATTTCCTTCCCGAAGGGATACAGCTTTCCATCCACGCACACGTTGCCCTTGCCCCGGGCCTGTACGGTCAGTCCCTCTGGCGCGGCCAGCTCCGCATGGCGAAAAAAGCGGGCGCTGTGCCAACAGTCATACACCGGCCAGAAAGCGGGCCGGACATAATCCCGCTCCTGCCGCCGGGCGTGGAGCTTTAGGGCGTGGCGAATTTCAAAATCTCCGGGATACCAGATCCAGCAGGGCGTAGGATTCATGGGCTTCGACCCCCTTTTTTGACGTTCCTTTCTTTTTTCTCCGGCAGGGGATGGATTTCCTTGCAAAAACCAAAAATCCCTCCCCCAAAAAAGGGGAGGGAAAAGGCTCTTACGGCTGGCGCGTGGAGCGCACGCACAGATAGCTCAGGGGCAGGCTGACCAGCGCGGCCAGTCCCTGCACCAGACGCCAGTGGTCGTTGAAGAAAGCCCATGCCTTCTGGATCCAGTTGACCCATTGCAGGCTTTGAATGAAAATTTCGCCCTCACTGCCGTACTGCACCAGATCGATGGCCTGACGGAACACGGGAGCCAACGTCAGCACCCACAAAAGCAGCGGCCCCAGAATGACCACCGCCAGCGTGACCCATTTGTTCCGCCGCAGGCAGCAGGCAAACAGGTACATCAGGCACAGGATTTCCAGAACGTCCAGCAGAGACCGGGGGAAGCTCTCCAGAGATTGCCGCAGGGTGGCGGACAGATACGTTTCCGGCAGGAAAGCGTAGTCATAGCCGCACAGGATGCTGAAATTTCCGTTGTGGCGGCTCAGTGCCAAAATGAGATAATTGTTGGCGATACTCAAAATCAGGGTGCCCAGCAGGAACCCGATCATGCACAGAATCAGGCTGACGAGCTGGCTGAGCCAGACGGTAAACCGAGACGTGCCGAACCGGCACAGAAACGTGGAGCCGCTTTTGGCCAGCATGCAGCTCAGCACCAGCATCAGAAACAGGGTCAGCGCCCAGTTGGTGGAAATGCCGGTACCCTCGCAGCTGGAAAAGCCGGTCAGCCCCACGAGAAGGCCGATCACATCCGAAAGAAGAAGGAGCGCCAGCAGGCCCAGCGCCAGCTTGCCCAGCCGGATCAGGTGATAGCGCAGCGCGCCCTTCAGCCGGGAATCACGATAGAAAGAATGCTTCTCAGTCATGCCAGCGCGCCTCCTCTCCGTTTTTTGCTTCCGTCAAAAAGACGAACAGCCGCTGCAGGCTCAGGGGTGCGGTCTGAATGGCCGGGTCTGCCGTCAGCCGTTCCCGGTCGGCGGGACGATTCAGCCGGAGGTGCCGCACCAGCGATCCGGCCATTTCTTCCTCCCGCAGCACGGTCAGGCCCGCCGTGGCGGCCCGCACCGCGTCCGGCTGGCCGGACACGCTCAGATAGTTTTCCGTCAATTCGGTGATGGTGCCCTGCTGCAGCAGGCGGCCGGAGTCGATCAGTAAGGCGGAATCCAGCACCCGGGCCACTTCCTCGATCAGGTGGGTGCTGAGGATGAAGGTGCGTCCGGACGCGCTGTCCGGGGAATGGGTCTCCTGCCAGAGCAGGTCGTAGAAGCGCTCCCGCATGACCGCGTCCAGCCCCAAACTGGGTTCGTCGAACACGGTCAGCGGCGCGCCGGAGGCCAGCCCCACGCTCAGCAGAAGAGCGGTCTGCATACCGCGGCTGAAGCCCTTCAGACGTTTCTTTTCAGGCAGTTCAAACTGACGGAGAAGTTCCTCGGCGCGGCTTTGGTTCCAATGGGGGAACAATCCGCCGCACACGTAAAACAGTTCCTTGATATTGGTCAGCCTGCCGAAATCGGGGGTATCGCCGATGAGGCAGAGCTGAGAGAAGCTGCTTTCCGGGCGGACAGGCTGTCCGAAGAGGCGGATTTCGCCTTCGTTGGCGGTCAGCTGGCCGGAGAGGATGCGCAGCAGGGTACTTTTGCCCGCGCCGTTCCGGCCCAGCAGGCCGACGGTCTGGCCGGGAGCGACGGAGAAGCTCAGGCCGTTCAGGGCGGTCATGCCGCCGAAGCGGCGGGTGATGTTCTGCACTTCCAGTGCGGGGGATGGAATCATGGGAAACTCCTTTCTGAAAAAAGCAGAGGGGCTTTTTTCAAAGGGTTTTGGGGATCTGCCCCGGCGGGGATTGACGCGCCGACTCCGGCGTGGGAGAAGGGCTTGCAGCCCTATGGGGCGCTCGATTGCTTCGGGTGGCGATCCGAAGGGGTCTAGGAGGGAACGGAGGGAAGCAGGTATCCAGTGGATACAACCGCCGAAGGCGGTTAGCGACCCAGAGTTCAGGCAAACAACAAGCGGGACGCACGGCAGTGCGGGCTGCGCCGATTGTTTACCCCGAGGAAAGCCCCCAACGCGCCCGCTGGCGCATACCCCTGTCCTGTGTGGATACGCCGACTCCCCGAAGGGGGTGCAGGGGGGCGAGCGGAAAGCCCCCCTGCTTGCAGCATTAGGCAACAACTTTGCCGTAAGCAATTCCCCCTTAGCGGGGCCTGACGCGCCGACTCCGGCGCGGATAGGGACTGGCCGTCCCATGGGGCGCTCACACTTTTCTTTCGGTGGCGAAAGAAAAGTGTGCAAAAGAAAGCCAGCGGCACGGCGACTCCAGAGGCGGCCC
>SFGO01000068.1 GCA_004556545.1 Clostridiales bacterium | reverse complement strand
GGTGATGGCGGCGGTCAGGGTGGTCTTGCCGTGGTCGACGTGACCGATGGTGCCGATGTTTACATGGGGCTTGGTACGTTCAAAATGCGCTTTCGCCATTTGAGTGTTCCTCCTTGTTGTCGGATAGGGATAGTAGAATCAATTTGAAGCATTGCTGCTTTGATTTGGATTACTTCTTGCCGGTGACTTTCTCGGCAATGCTCTTGGGCACTTCTTCGTAGTGGTCGAACTGCATGGTGAACAGTCCGCGGCCCTGAGTGCGGCTGCGCAGGTCGGTGGCATAGCCGAACATTTCGGACAGCGGCACAAACGCATGCACCGTCTGCTCGCCCACGCGGGCTTCCATGCCTTCGATGCGGCCGCGGCGGCTGGAAATGTCGCCCACCACGTCGCCCATGTACTGCTCGGGGATGATGACTTCCACCTTCATCATGGGCTCCAGCAGGCAGGGATCAGCCTTGGCCATCGCCTCTTTGAAGGCCATGGAACCGGCGATCTTGAACGCCATTTCAGAGGAGTCCACCTCGTGGTAGCTGCCGTCGAACACGGTGGCCTTGAAGTCCACCACTTCAAAACCGGCCAGAGGACCGGCCTGAGCGGCTTCGCGGATACCGGCATCGATGGGGGCGATGAATTCCTTGGGAATCACGCCGCCGACGATCTTGTTCTCGAAGGAGTAGCCTTCGCCGGGCTCCACGGGAGAGATCTCGATCCAGCAGTGACCGAACTGGCCGTGACCGCCGGTCTGACGAACGTAGCGGCCTTCGCCCTTGGCTGCGCGGCGAATGGTTTCGCGGTAGGCAACCTGAGGCTTGCCGACGGTGGCTTCCACCTTGAATTCACGCAGAAGACGATCCACGATGATTTCCAGGTGCAGCTCACCCATGCCGGCGATGATGGTCTGACCGGTCTGCTGATCGGTAAAGGTCTTGAAGGTGGGGTCTTCTTCCGCCAGCTTGACCAGCGCCATGGTCATCTTATCCTGACCGGCCTTGGTCTTGGGCTCGATGGCGACCTGGATAACCGGGTCGGGGAAGACCATGCTCTCCAGCACGACCTGATTCTTTTCATCGCACAGGGTATCGGCGGTGGTGGTGTCCTTCAGGCCCACGATACCGCAGATGTCGCCGGTGTAAACCGTTTCGACTTCCTCACGATGGTTGGCGTGCATCATGACCAGACGGCCCACGCGCTCACGCTTCTGCTTGGTAGAGTTGAACACGTAGCTGCCGCTGGACATCGTGCCGCTGTAAACGCGGCAGAAAGCCAGCTTGCCCACGAAGGGGTCGGTCATGATCTTGAAGGCCAGAGCGGAGAAGGGTTCGTCATCGGAGGGATGACGGTCGATTTCCTTTTCGGGATCGTGGGGATCCACGCCCTTGATGGCCGGAATATCCAGCGGGGAGGGCATGTACATCACGATCGCGTCCAGAAGGGGCTGCACGCCCTTGTTGCGGTAGGAAGTACCGCACAGAACAGGGGTCATGGTGCAGTTGATGGTGGCCTTGCGGATGGCGGCGTTGATCTCGTCCTGAGAGAGTTCTTCGCCCTCAAAGAATTTCTCCAGCAGCGTTTCGTCGCTTTCGGCGACGGCCTCGATCATCTTCTGGTGATACTCTTCGGCCATTTCCTTCAGGTCTTCGGGGATTTCCTCATCGCGAACATCCTTGCCTTCGTCATCGTAGTAGACTTCCGCCTTCATACGGACGAGGTCGATGATGCCCTTGAAATCAGCTTCTTTGCCAATCGGCAGCTGAATCGGCACGGCGTTGGCGCCCAGCCGTTCCTTCATCATGTCAACCACGCGGAAGAAATCCGCGCCCATGATGTCCATTTTGTTGACGTAAGCCATGCGGGGTACATTGTACTTGCTGGCCTGACGCCAAACGGTTTCACTCTGGGGCTCCACGCCGCCCTTGGCGCAAAACACAGATACGGCTCCGTCCAGAACACGCAGGCTGCGCTCTACCTCAACGGTAAAGTCCACGTGGCCGGGGGTGTCGATGATGTTGATCCGGTGTCCCTTCCACTGGCAGGTGGTGGCAGCGGAGGTAATGGTGATACCGCGCTCCTGCTCCTGCTCCATCCAGTCCATGGTGGCCGAACCTTCATGCGTCTCACCCAAACGGTGCGTACGTCCCGTGTAGAACAGGATGCGCTCGGTCGTGGTGGTTTTACCGGCGTCGATATGGGCCATGATGCCGATATTCCGCACCTTTTCCAAAGGGTGACTTCTAGGCATAGATGAGGGTCTCCTTTCAGATACACATTAAGATGTGTGGGGGACGCGCCCGCGTCCAGGGGAAGGCGCTGCTTACCAGCGATAGTGAGCGAACGCCTTGTTGGCCTCGGCCATACGGTGCATTTCTTCCTTGCGCTTCACAGCCGCGCCGGTGTTGTTGGCAGCGTCCATGATTTCGCCGGCCAGGCGCTCGGCCATGGTCTTTTCACCGCGCTTGCGGCTGAATTCCACCAGCCAGCGCAGCGCCAGGGTCTGACGGCGCTCGGGACGGATCTCGATAGGCACCTGATAGGTGGCGCCGCCCACGCGGCGGGCCTTGACTTCCAGCTGGGGAGCGACGTTGGCCAGAGCGGCGTTGAACACTTCGTCCGCGCTCTTGCCGGTCTTTTCGGCGACGGTGTCAAAGGCGCTGTAGCAGATGCGCTGCGCAGTGCCGCGCTTGCCGTCCAGCATGATCTGATTGATGAGCTTGGTCACAACCGTAGTCCCGTGTACGGGATCGGGCAGAACCTCGCGCTTGGGGATAAATCCACGACGGGGCATTTGATTTCCTCCTTCGTTGGGCGGTCTCTGACCGCCTCAGTAAGATGTAAGGGACTCAAGATGCGTTCAGACGCTTCGGGTACAGACTTTTGACGGCTGTCGGCCAGCCGCTCCCTGCGGGCAAAAGCTACTCATTCCGGCTTACCCCTACCTGGTGGGAAAGTCACGCGGTGTTCCTGTGTGCGGCAGCGTTTGGGTTGCGCCGCTGGCCGCGAGGCTCCTGCGCCCACTCCAAAGTTACACTGCAAACCCTCCGCGCAAAAACGGCTTACTTCTTGGGCCGCTTAGCGCCGTACAGGGAACGGGCCTGCATCCGCTTGGCAACGCCAGCCGTGTCAAGAGCGCCGCGAATGATGTGGTAACGAACGCCGGGCAGGTCGCGAACACGACCGCCGCGGATCAGCACCACGCTGTGCTCCTGCAGGTTGTGGCCAATGCCCGGAATGTAGCACGTACCTTCGATCTGATTGGTCAGACGGATACGGGCGATCTTACGAAGGGCGGAGTTAGGCTTTTTGGGGGTCGTGGTCTTTACGCTGAGGCACACGCCGCGCTTCTGCGGGCATCCCTGCAGAATAGGAGCCGTAGACCGGTTGGCTGCCTTTTGCCGTCCCTTGCGGATCAACTGATTGATCGTGGGCATGGAAACACCTCCGAGATTGATGTGCTATAAGAGCGTCCAACCCAAAGACGCTTTATAGTTCCTTGGTATGCCGCGCTTCCTTCAGCACGGCCGCCGCCGCGGTTTTGACGCTGACGGCGCAGAGCTTTCCCAGCTCCTGCATGGTATCCACCATCGTGACAGGGGTTTTGGTTTCTTCGCACAGGGAATTGATCCGGTGATAGATGAAACCGTCTGCATCCTTCGCCAGAAAGACCCGAGCGGCATTGCTGCCGTTGAGGGCGCGAAGCACCTGCTTGGTGCCGACCACGCGCTTTTCCGCGTTTTGCAGTTCCTGATCCATTCAGGGTTCGCCTCCTTCCGGAATGGCCGCAGCGTTTTCCTGCCGTTTTCCGTGCCGGTTCAGCGCCTTTATCGCGCAAAACGGGCACACAAAACACAGATTGCGGACAACCATAACATAATAACACGTTAAGCGCCTGCTGTCAAACGTTTTGTCGGTTTTTTCGGGGCGAAAAAACGGCGGATTTCATGGGAAATGATTGATTTCGGCAGGGAAAAATGGTAAACTGTTCCATGCATGGAGCAAACGGTCAAAAGGGCTCCGGATCATCGTTTTTTGGCCTAAAAGCAAAATGTCCCCCAAAAATTCCCAGAATCAAGGAGTGCTTTGAACCATGAAAAACGGGAAAAGGTTTTGTCTTCTTCTTTTATTATGCGCCGCAGTGCTGACGTTGCTGTGCGCCGCGGCCGCCGCCGAGAGTACGGATGATGGCTTCCAGATCACCGACGGCGTGCTGACGAAATACACAGGCCCCGGCGGCGACGTCACGATCCCCGACGGCGTGACGGAAATCGGCAGCAGCGCCTTCGCCAGCTGCGGCACGCTGACCAGCGTTGTGATTCCCGAGGGTGTGACGAAAATCGGGGACAAGGCGTTCAACGGTTGTTATAACCTGACCTCCGTTACGCTGCCTGCTACCTTGAAGACGCTGGGAAAAAACGTTTTTGACTACTGCAGCAGTCTGGCCAGCTTTGTGGACAAGAGCGGCAGATGCGTAAAAATTTTGGATGGAGTCGTCTATAACGCGGATGGGACGGAGTTTGTTGCCGTGCTGGCGTCTGCCTCCGGCGAAATCCACATTGCGGAAGGCGTGACGGAAATTCCCGCCCGCCTGTTCCAAAGCAACCCTTTGATTACAGGCGTAGTTTTTCCGAAGGGAATAACGAAGATCGGTGAATCTGCCTTTAACAACTGCACCGGTCTGCAAAGGGTTCAGCTTCCGGAAGGCCTGACGGAAATAGGGCAATCGGCCTTTTCTTCCTGCAATCGTTTATCTCAGATTACGTTTCCGGAAAGCCTGACGAAAATAGGAGGCTATGCTTTTAATGGATGCAGACGTTTATTGCAGATCACGCTGCCGGAAGGTCTGCAGACGGTGGAATACAATGCCTTCAGTGGTACGGGACTGACCAGCCTGACAATTCCGGAAGGCTTGACTTCTGTAGGAAGGGGAGCGTTTTCATCCAACCGTCAGCTGATTTCCGTCACGCTGAAGGGAAGGAGCGCCATCCTACAAGGAGGGGCGTTCGGCGGATGTCCGAACCTGCGGGAAGTGAACGGAAGCGATGTAAAAACCGTAGACGGCATTGTTTACAGCGCGGATGGCACCCAGCTCGTTGCGCTGCTGAGCACCGTTTCCGGCAGTATCCGGCTGGAGCAAGGAATTACGTCGATTCCCTTTGGTTTTTTTCAGGGAAATGAGCGGATTACGGAGGTCGTGATCCCAACGGGCATAAGCACAATTGAAGGTTCTTCTTTCGCGTACTGCAAAAACCTGAAGTCCGTCACGCTGTCGAAGGGCGTTACCCAGATTGGCGATAGTGCCTTCTACTCTTGCGAAAAACTGACGTCGATCACCCTGCCGAAGGGCGTTACCCATATTGGCGATAGTGCTTTCGGCTATTGCGAAAAGCTGACGTCGCTCACCCTGCCGGAAGGCTTGACTTCCATTGGATGGGGGGCTTTCGAAGGCTGCACCGGGCTAAAGTCGATTACTTTGCCGTCCACGCTGATCAATTTGGATTCCGGGGCTTTTGATCGCTGCACCAATCTGCAGGAAATCAACGATCTGAGCGGCAAATACTGCAAAGTCGAGGACGGTATCGTCTATAGTAAGGACGGCACAAAGATTCTCATGGTTTTGACTACCTGCACCGGAGACGTCAGGATTGCCGATGGCGTAAAGGAGATTGCTGCGTCCGCGTTCACAGGACGCAGCGGAATCACCAGCGTCACCTTGCCGGACAGTGTGACACAGCTTGAACGGAATACCTTTTCCGACTGCAGTGACCTTCAATCTGTTATTCTGCCGAAAACACTGGAAAGTCTGCCTTGGGGTATCTTCAGCGGATGCCAAAAGTTGACGGACGTCTCGCTGCCTGCCGGTTTGAAAACGATGGAAGGCTATGCGTTCCAGAACTGCGGAAGCCTGAGAGAAATCACCTTGCCGGAAGGGCTGCAAAGTATTGGAATAGGCACCTTTTTGGACTGCAGAAGCCTGACCTCCGTAACGCTTCCTGCTTCGCTGGAAAGCCTGCAAACGGGAGTTTTCGGCGGCTGCACCGGCCTGACGGATATACAGGACTTGAGCGGAAAATTCCTGAAAAACATAGACGGAATTGTGTACAGTGCGGATCAGACCCGAATCGTGACCGTACTGGCCTCCGTTTCTGGAAATGTCGAATTTGCGGAAGGCATTATGGAAATTCCGATGGGACTCTTTGACGGAAATACAAGGATTACCGGCGTTGTGATTCCGGAAGGCGTTACCCGTCTGGATTGGTTGGCCTTCCGGAACTGCGTCAATCTGGAAACGGTGCAGCTACCGGAAAGCCTGACCCGCATTGAAGAAGAGGTGTTCGAGGGCTGCCAGAATCTGACCGGTATTACGCTGCCAGCCGGGCTGGAATACATTGGGATGGAGGCATTTGCCGAGTGCGGGCGGCTTTCCTCCATTACGCTGCCTGCCGGTTTGCAATATAACGAGCCCATGGCCTTCCGGAATTGCAACGGCCTGACGGAATTGCAGGATCTCAGCGGACGATTCTATCAGACCGTTGACGGAATCGTGTACAGCGCCGACGGCTCGGAAGCGGTTTTGGCGCTGGCCACGGTTTCCGAGGATGTGCAGATCATGGAGGGGGTTACGAGCATTGCCGCTTATGCGCTGGCAGGACAGGAAAAGATCGTCTCTGTGCTTCTGCCCGACAGCGTTTTGGAAATCAATTCTACCGCCATCTCGGAGAACGTACTGATCCGCAGCTCCGCCACCGCCTATGCCCGCACTTGGGCGCAGGAAAACGGCAGGCAGTGGGAACACGACGTGCATACTATCGCAGCTTTGCCTGCGGTGGAAGCCACCTACACCGAGCCCGGCAAGACGGAAGGCAGCTATTGCCCGGAATGCGGCAAGGTGCTCGCGGAACAGGAGGATGTCCCCGCGCTGGGTGAAAAGGACTTTACCTTCACCAAAAATTCTATCGGCGCCACCGTTACGGCATATAAGGGGAAAAGCACGGAGGTGCATATTCCGTCTGTGCTGGGCGGCAAGCCGGTAACGAAAATCGCTGAGAAGGCCTTCTATTCCGATCTGCGCATTACGGGAATGCATATTCCTGCCAGCGTTGCTGAAATTGAAGAATTCTCGTTCTATCAGTGCCGGGCGCTGGATACTATTACGGTAAATGCGGAAAGTCCCTATTACACGGTGGAAGGAAACGTCCTGTACACCAAGGATATGACCACGCTGGTCCGCGCTGGCAATGTGCTGGAGGACGGCGATCTTCACGTGCCGTCAACCGTTACCTATATTGCCGCAGGCGCCTTTAGCGATAACAAGACCCTTCAGGAGCTTTGGATCCCGGCTTCTGTGCAGTTTATCAATGGAACGAATTCCTGCGGCAGTTTTTGCAGGAATTTCCGGCGTTTTCACATTGATGAAGGAAATACGCAGTATGCTTCTCCCGACGGAGCGCTGTATAACCGCACGGTAACGCAGCTGTTCCTTGTGCCGGAGGCTATTGGAACGTATCGGGTGCCGGACAGTGTTACTTCTATTGCTGATTGTGCCATCGGAGGCACCTACTACGGTTCGACCACCACCTTAGATGTGACGATGCCCGAGAAATTGGCCTTTACAGGCAATTGCATGTTCCAGTGGATGCGCGGGACGGTCACTTTCCTGAATCCGAAAATCCGATTTGGAGAAAAGTGCTTCATGAGTTCTCAGGACTCTGTGATCATTCGCGGTTATGCGGGCAGCACGGCCCAAACCTATGCAAAGACAAAAGGTATTCAATTTGAGGACATTGAAGCAGGTCTCGCATTCCAATATACCACGGACGATACCGGCGCGACCGTCACCGGCTACACCGGTCAGGGCGGCGCGGTAGAGATTCCGTCCATGTTGGGCGGCAAGCCGGTAGTGGCGATCGGCGATAACGCCTTCAACGGCAATGAGACGATCACCAGCGTCACAATGCCGGACAGCGTGACGACCATCGGTCAGCGTGCGTTTTATGACTGTAAGGCATTAAAACAGCTTACGCTTCCGGAAAATCTGACTGACATCGGGGCCTATGCCTTTAGCGGATGCACGGCATTACAAAATGTCACGCTGCCGGGAAAACTGGCCACGATCGCAGAGCACGCCTTCGATTATACGGGCCTGACGGCCATTCATATCCCGGCCAGCGTTACGATGATCGGCCAGCGGGCGCTCAGTCAGAACTACGATCTGTTGAAAATCACCGTGGACGAGGCGAATACCGTTTACTGCGCGGAGGACAACGTCCTCTATAATAAAGACAAAACGACGCTCATTCGTGCCGGAAGCGGCCTTTCCGGCGACTGGAGCATTCCTTTTGGCGTAAAGACGGTGGAAGCGATGGCATTCTGGAACTGCTGGACGCTGGAGACTCTGCGGATTCCGGCCACCGTGCAGTCCATTGGCCAGATCGACATGCTTGGCGGATGCTGCGAAAAACTGAGCGCGATCGTGGTGGACGCCGCTAACCCCGTTTATGCTTCTCTGGACGGCGCGCTGTGCAGCAACGATGGAACGGTGCTGTATTACCTGCCGGAAAATATTGGCACTTATACGGTGCCTGACAGCGTGACCCGAATCGCCAACGGGGCGATCCAGTTCACCACTTCAAGGCAGGAGGGATTGAACCTGACCCTGCCGGAATCGCTTTCCGTGATCGAAAATGGTAATTTTTCCTTTATCCACGGCGTCTTTACCTTCCTGAACCCGAACCTGAAGATCGGCTCTGATTGGTTCATGGATTGCAATGCCGAAAAGGTAGTCATTCGCGGCTATGCGGGCAGCACCGCGCAGGCTCTTGCGGAGGAAAAAAACTTTGCCTTTGAAGACCTGACGATCAGTGCTCAGTTCCAATACACTGTGGACGATACCGGCACGACTATTACCGGCTACACCGGTCAGGGCGGTACGATGGAGATCCCGTCCATGTTGGGCGGCAAGCCGGTAGTGGCGATCGGCGGTAGAGCATTCCAGATGCCTGATGCGACGATACGCACGGACATTACCGCCGTCATTCTGCCGGAAGGACTTCAGTCCATCGGCTGGGCTGCTTTCTGGGGCTGCGCTGGGATCACCTCTATCGAAATCCCTGACTCGGTAACGGAGATCGGCTGGGCGGCTTTCGAAACCTGCACGGCCCTTGCTCAAGTGACTCTTCCCCAAAATTTGACGCAGATCAGTGACAGCTTGTTCCATAATTGCCCGCTGACGGAAATCGACCTGCCGCAGGGCATTACCCGCATAGGAGATTATGCTTTCCGCGACACCGGCCTGACGGCCATCGTTATTCCCGAGGGAACGCTTTCGATTGGAAAGTGTGCCTTTGAGGGTTGCTCCGAGCTGAGTGCGGTGACGATTCCCTCCAGCGTAACTGAGATCGGCGAGAGTGCGTTTGCAAATTGTCCCAAGCTGGCGCCGCTGGACGAGATCCTGCCCGAGAAGCTGACTAAAGTAATCGACGGCGTGGTTTACAATGCGGATGGTACGCAAATCATCGGCATTCTGCCTACTCTGTCAGGGGAAGTTCGAATTGCCGATGGGATAACGGTCATTCCTCAATGGTTGTTTGCTGACAATACGTCCATTACCTCCGTTATCCTGCCGAATAGTATCAAGACCATTGAATGGGGAGCTTTTTCCGGCTGTACGAGTCTGGCACAGATCGAATTCCCGGAGGGGCTGCTGACGATTGGAGATTTTGCATTCTCCTCTACGGGCCTGACCACGGTCGTACTTCCCTCTACCCTGACAACGTTTGGAGAAGGTGTCTTTGATGGCTGTACGAAACTAGCGAACATTGAGGACAAGAGCAGCAAGTTTCTGAAAGTGGTGGACGGTATCGTCTATAATGTTGACGGAACGCAGATTATTTCCGTGCTGGAGAGCTGTACTGGCGAAGTCCGTATTGCCGAGGGCGTGACGGAGATTCCGGCATGGCTGTTTAATGGCAATAGCCAAATCACCAGTATTGTGATTCCAGAAGGGGTTACTAAAATCGGGAACAATGCGTTCAGCTACTGTGAGAATCTGACTTCCGTTACTCTGCCCTCTACCTTGACGACCTTGGGAGAAGACGTCTTTAATGGCTGTATAAAACTAGCGAACCTTGAAGACAAGAGCGGCAAGTTTCTGAAAGTGGTGGACGGTATCGTCTATAATGTTGACGGAACGCAGATTATTTCCGTGCTGGAGAGCTGTACTGGCGAAGTCCATATTCTTGAGGGCGTAACGGAAATCTCGGAAGACTTGTTTAGAGGAAGGACAGGGATTACCTCCATCTATCTTCCGGACAGTGTGACGGCCATCGACGCTTGGGCATTCGCCTATTGTGAAAATTTGAAGACGGTCGAGCTTCCGGCTGGGTTGGAACGTCTGGAAGATTATACCTTCTGGTTCTGCGAAAGCCTGGAGCAGATCAATCTTCCCTCCAGTCTGAAATCTATCGGAGGTTGTGCGTTCCTTGGAAATGCGTTGAAAGAGATCGAGCTTCCCGAAGGATTGAACGTTATTGGAAGAAGGGCGTTTGAACGAAATCCTTTGACATTCATTCGGATTCCGGCGAGCGTGACCCAAATTGAGGAGGGAGCGTTTGCAGGCTGCAGCGCCCTGAAAAACCTCCAAAACGACAGCAGTGTGGTTCTTCTGCAGGAGAATGGTGTTCTCTATAACGGAGATGGAACCGTGCTGATCGGACGTATGGCGGATATGCCTGCTGAGGTTGTTTTGAAGGAAGGGCTGCTTTCAATCCCCATGAATTTCTTCATGGCGGAAAATATTACTTCCATTGTGATCCCCGATAGTGTGACCAGCGTTGGTTATTCTGTTTTCCGGGGTTGCCGCCAGTTGACGGAGGTACGGCTTTCGGAATGCCTGACAGTGCTGGAAAGCGGCATGTTTGATGAATGTACGCAGTTGGGAGAGCTGTATGTTCCCAGCGCCGTGACTTCCATTGACCCCACTGCGATTCCCGATACCACCGTCATCCGCAGCGAACCGGACGCCTACGCCCGCACATGGGCGCAGGAGAACGGATATGTCTGGCAGTGCGCGCAGCATGGTGAAACGGTGATTGTGGAACCGGCAGTGCCCGCCACCCGGAAGCACACGGGCATGACGGCCAAAATTCAGTGCAGCGTGTGCGGCGCGGTGATCTCCGAGCCGGAGGAAGTGCCGGTGTTTGACGGCAAGGTCATGAAGCTGCCCACCGCCCTGAAGAGCGTCCAGCGGGAGACTTTCCTGAACCTCCCGGCGGAATGCTTCGTGCTGCCGGACGGCTGCCTCGTGATCGGCGAAAGGGCCTTTGCGGACTGCAAGGAGTTGAAGCTGGTGGAGATTCCCTCCAGCGTCGTCGCCATCGCCGAGAACGCCTTTGAAGGCTGCGGCGAGGGAGTGGTCATTGTCACACCCAAGGGAAGCGCGGCGGAGAGATTCGCTCTGGCGCACGGCATCACCGTGACCTCCGACGAACCGTAAATTGCAAATTTCGCCCCCATTCGCCGCCTGAAAAACGGCGGATGGGGGCAAAATAACGGACGGGAGCGCATATCCTTTCCCAAACCTCCGGGGAGGGATGGACATGCGGGAGGAAATCGAGGAGCGCTGTCTGGAAATCGGGCAGTACATCGCGGAGCACGGGGCGACCGTGCGGGCCGCCGCCCGGCGTTTCGGGGTCAGCAAATCTTCCGTACACAAGGACATGCACGAGCGCCTGCCGGAGCTGAGCGAGCCGCTGGCGGCGCAGGTGAGCCAAATTCTGCGCTACAACAAGGCCGTCCGCCACCTGCGGGGCGGCGAAGCGACCCGACGGAAATACCAAAGCAGGAAAACCGGTTTGGACGGCGAATAAGAAATACAGGGGCCGGAATTCCCCTTCCGGCCTGTTTTCATTTCGGGAAAAAGTCTGGATAAATTTGGAGAAATCCGAATCCATTCCGGCTAAGGAAAGGGTAATGACCGATGGCTGGCGTCAATGATATTGGCATTGATCTGGGTTCTTCCCATGTGCTCATTTATATGAAGGGCAAGGGGATCATCCTGCGGGAGGCGTCCGTGGTAGCGATCGACCGGGACAGCCGGGAAATCATCGCCTTTGGCGAGGAAGCCAGCCGGATGATCGGCCGCACCCCCGGCAACATTCTGGCGCTGCGGCCCCTGCGGGACGGCAGCATCACCGATTACGAGCTGGTCAGCTTCATGCTCAAGGGCTTTGTCATGAAGGCCATCGGCAAGCATATGTTCGCCCGTCCGCGGGCCATTCTGGCCGTGCCCAGCGCGGTGAACGAAATGGAGCGCCGGTCGTTGATCTCCACCATGTTTGACGCCGGAATGCGCCGGACTCAGCTTCTCAACCGCTCGCTGGCGGCGGCGCTGGGCGCGGGGCTGCCCATTGACGAGGCTTACGGCACCATGATTGTGGATATCAGCGCCGGGGTGACGGATATTGCGGTGCTCTCCTTCGGCAAGGTCATCGTCAGCGACTGCATCAAGGTAGGCGGCGACCGGTTTGACGACGCGATCATCCGGCATTTGCGGCGCAAGCATAACCTGCTCATCGGCGAGCGGACGGCGGAAGAGCTGAAGATCAACATCGGTTCCGTGATTCCCCGGACGGAACAGCTCTACATGGAGGTGACGGGCCGCAATCTGATCACCGGCCTGCCCAAAACCATGCGCATTACCAGCGACGATGTGACCGAAGCGCTGGACGATCCGCTGCAGCAGCTGATTGAGGGCATCCACGGCGTGCTGGAGCATACGCCAGCCGAGCTGGCGGCGGATATTTTCGAGTACGGCATTTTGCTCTCCGGCGGCGGCGCGGAGCTGTTCGGCCTGTGCGAGGCCATTGCCGACACCCTCAAGGTGCCCTGCTCCTGCGCCGAGGACCCGCAGAATAACGTGGTCATCGGCTGCGGACGAGCCATTGAAAATATGGCTGATCTCGGCAAATTTCTGGACGACGGCCGCCGCAGGATGCTGGGCCGGGTCTGAAAGACAGAAACTCAAATACGCCCGCCGCAGGGCGGTGTTCGCAAAACAGAGAATCTTCCGTATGGCTGCTGTCATACGGAGGATTGTTTTGCTTTTGCAGCGCAGGCCGTACAGTTTTTGTTAGAGTCTATAGAAGTGTCTTTTGTTCCGAAAGGCATTTCAGAGTGTCAAAAAAGTGGAGGTGCAGGAGGCACTGCTGCCACTCAATCGTCGCAGGGACTACTGCCGTAGTCCCTGCTCGTTTCGTGTCACACCTGCGGGTCGTTAACCGCCTGCGGCGGTTGTGCCCACTGGGCACCCGCTTCCCTACGGTGCCTGCCGGGGTTATAGGGCGGCGAGAAGGAGCGCGCATCCAGTGGATGCAGCTGCCGAAG
>SFGO01000067.1 GCA_004556545.1 Clostridiales bacterium | reverse complement strand
AGCGACCCGCAGGTGTGACACGAAACGAGCGGGGACTACGGCAGTAGTCCTCCGCGACGATTGAGTGGCAGCAGTGCCTCCTGCACCTCCACTTTTTTGGCACTCTGAGCCCGGCGCGGTTATCTGCGCCGGGCGCTTTCTTTTCCGAAGATTCCCCTCCGTTTTTGCGCCGTTCTGGCCAATTCCTCCATATATTTCGTCTTTTTTTCTCTATGTGGCCGTTCTTCATTCGTGTTATAATGTTTTATGCCTTTCCTTTGGCAACGGATGATATACAAACATTCACCACATGACTGCATAATGGAGGAAACACTATGGAGCATCCCTTCAGCGTCGTACTGTACGGCGGCGATTACAATCCGGAGCAGTGGCCCAAAGAAATCTGGAAGGAAGACCTGCGGCTGTTCGATCTGGCCGGGATCAACAGCGCCACGGTGAACGTATTCTCCTGGGCCAAGCTGCAGCCCTCGGAGGAAGAATACTGCTTTGAAGAACTGGACGAGATCATCGACACGCTTTCCAAGGCGAATATCCAGATCGTGCTGGCCACGGCCACGGCGGCCATGCCTGCCTGGCTGGTGCACAAATATCCCGAGGTGACCCGGGTGGATTATGAAGGACGGCGGCACAAGTTCGGCGGCCGGCACAATTTCTGTCCCAACAGTCGGGTGTTCCGGCATTACGCCCGGGAGCTGACCCGCCGGCTGGCCGAGCGCTACGGCAGCAATCCTCATGTGGTATGCTGGCACGTCAGCAACGAGTACGGCGGCCAATGCTACTGCGAAAACTGTGAAAAAGCCTTCCGCGTCTGGCTGCGCCAGCGCTACGGCACGTTGGAAGCCCTGAACAAAGCGTGGAATACTTCTTTCTGGGGCCATACCTTCTACGACTGGGACGAGATCGTCGCGCCCAACGCGCTGGGCGACGGCATTGGGCAGGAGAAAACCGCCTTTGCGGGCATTTCCATCGACTACCGGCGCTTCATGTCCGACAGCCTGCTGGACAACTTCAAAATGGAGCGGGACGCGATCCGGGAAAGCGATCCCTCCACCCCCATCACCACCAATCTGATGGGCACCTACAAGGGGCTGGACTATTTCCGCTGGGCGAAGGAGATGGATATTGTTTCGTGGGATAACTATCCCGCCTACGATACGCCCTGGAGCATGACCGCCATGTGCCACGACCTGATGCGCTCCCTCAAAGGAAAGCCCTTCATGCTGATGGAGCAGACCCCCAGCCAGCAGAACTGGCAGCCTTACAACTCCCTCAAGCGGCCCGGCCAGATGCGGGCTCAGAGCGTGCAGACGCTGGCTCACGGGGCGGACACCATTCAGTTCTTCCAGCTGCGGCGTTCCGTCGGCGGCTGTGAAAAGTTCCACGGCGCGGTCATCGAACACGCAGGCACGGAAAACGCCCGGGTCTTCCGGGAAGTGGCCGCCTTCGGCAAGGAGCTGAAGAACCTGACCGGCCTTTTGGGCAGCGAATACCCCGCGCAGGTGGGCGTGATCTTCGACTGGGACAACTACTGGGCGCTGGAATACACCAGCGGCCCCAGCGTGGATCTGAAATATGTGGATCAGCTGCACCGCTGCTACCGCTATTTCTACGAGCGGAACATTCCCGTGGATATGGTGCCCGCAGACGGCGATTTCTCCCGCTACCGGGTGATCGCCGCGCCGGTACTGTACATGTGCAAGAAGGGCATGAAGGAAGCGCTGGAAGCCTTCGTGGCAAACGGCGGCGTACTGGTGACCTCCTTCATGAGCGGCATCGTGGACGAGAGCGACAACGTGCATCTGGGCGGCTATCCCGGCCCCCTGCGCAAGCTGGCGGGCGTCTGGTCGGAAGAGATCGACGCGCTGGCTCCCAGCCAGACCAACCGGGTGCGTTTCAACGATGGCAAAGAATATCCCTGCCAGCTGCTCTGCGACATTCTTCATCTGGAAGGGGCCGAAGCGCTGGCCGTCTACGGCGAGGACTTCTATCAGGGCACGCCCGCCGTTACCTGCAATTCTTTCGGGAAAGGCCGCGTTTATTATGTGGCCACGCAGATGGCCCCGGAGGGACTGGCTCGGGTGCTGGACGAAGCCGTGCAGGCGGCGGACGTCTTCCCCGTCGCCGCGCCCTGCTCCGGGCTGGAAATTGTCCGCCGCCGGAACGAGAATTACGTCTTCACCTTCGTAATGAACCTGACGAAGGAAGCGCACGTTCTGCCGGAGGAACTGGCCGGGCACACTGATCTGCTGACGGGTCAGAAAGCCGAAAAGGGCCGGGTGATGCAGCCCTTCGACGCGCTGATTTTCGAAGACTAAAACCGGATTTCATTCAAAAAAATGGAGGTGCAGGAGGCACTGCCTCCTGCCGGGGTTATAAGGGCAGAGCCCCTAAACCTTGTGCTGCAGCACTTTCCCCGCAAACCAGCGTAGCGCTGTTTGCGGGCAACGGCGGCCAACATGGGGGTTTTCAACAGACTGAGCCCTTTCGATTCCAACGAATCGAAAGGGCTATTTTCTATTCATGTTCCTTCCGCCATGCGTCCCGGTAGGCCGTTGGCGTCAGGCCCTTCTGGCGCTTGAACTGGCGCACGAAGGACGTATACTGGCTGTACCCCACCTGCTGGGCGATCTCCGCCACGGTCTGGTCGGTGGAGCGCAGCAGGGCGCAGGCGTGGTTCATTTTGCAGGTGAAGATGTAGTCGGAAATATTGCAGCCCATCTGCTTTTTGAACCGATGGCTCAGCGAAGAGGCGTTCATGCCGTAGCGCTCCGCCACGGTACTGACCGTCAGCGTGTCCAGTTCCTCGCAGGAGGAAATGTAGTTGGCAATGCCCGTCATTTCCGTGGCGCTGTTTTCCAAGTCCTGCTCGGCCATATGCTGCAGCGCTTGAGTGTGAAGGCTTCTCAGGCAGTCCAGCATGTCCTCCACATCGTTGACGCACTGGCCGCACACCACCGGGCCGCAGCCGCTTTCGCCGCCGTTTTCTTCGGGGAGGGCCTGCGTATACAGGCGGATCATTTCCGACAGAAGGGTAACGGTGTACAGATACACATGCCGGTTGCGGGAAACCATGGTCATCAGAATATCATACAGGAAAGCCGTGCGGTTCCGATCCTGATGGTTCAGGGCCGTTTCCAGCGCCTGCAGTTCCTCTTCCGGGTAGAAGGGCGTTTCCTCGGGTTCGCTCTGCTCGTAAACGGCGACGCCTTCGCCGGTCATCCGGCGGCCCGCCGACAGCGCGTCCATATAGGACTGGGGCGCCTGCGTCAGCTTTTCAAAGGGGATTCCTAAAGCAAACCGGGGCTTGGATTCAGCAAACTCCGGCTCCTGCGCCAGCAGCTCCAGCTCCCGGACCAGCGGCCCGCGTTCCTGACTGTCCAGCCCCACCAGCATCACGAATACGCTTCGTTCGGCGTAGGAAAAGCCGTAAATGTCGTGATTGCGGCTCAGTCTGGCGCAGACCTTTTCCGGCACGTCCATTTCCCATGCCTGGTCGCGCTGCAAGATCATCATCACCCGCCAGGGCTGGCGAAAGGTCATATCCAGACGGCGCAGGTTTTCTTCCACGTCCTCCTCGCTGTGATAGCGGCCCCGCACCAGACGGATCAGCGCATTGGTGCGCAGGGTGCTGAGCCGGATATCCACCAGCTGCTGGCTGTAGGAGCGCAGCTGATGCATGGCGCTTTGCAGTCTGGCGATGCCGTATACGTCGTCCGGCACCAGATCCTCGGTCAGGGCCACCAGCTGCTCGATGGGGCGGGCATGGCGGCGGGAGGTTTCCACGATGGCAAAAAGGCACACCAGCCCGATCAGCACCGTCACCAGCATGTAAATTTGCAGCGTCGTCCGGGTTTTCGCGCCCAAATTGCCGGTTTCGCACCGGTAGCCGTAGGTGAGGCCGAATTCCGGGCTGTAAACGGCGTCCTCCCATTGCCCGCCGTCGTTCTTGTGAAGGCCCGGCTCCGGCTGGCGCAGGGTCTCATCCGGCTGAAAGGGATACAGCCACGTTCCGTTGCGGGTAATGGTCAGCTGCCCGCCCTCGGGGAGCGACGGCAGCATGCTGCGAACGCCGGACTCGCTCAGTTCAAACAGGAGAAATCCGCCGGGAATATTCGGCACCGGCTGGGTAAAGATCAGCGTCGCGCCCTTCGGCGTAATGCCGTCCCGGTTTTCCCCGGCCGCGTACCAGACCTGATCCAGCTGTTCATCACTCATCTGCTCCAGCGTCAGCCAGCTTCCGGTCTGCCCGTCGTAGAAAAAGCGGTAGTTGTTCACATCAAAGGTCCCGGCGATGGTAAAAACGATCCCCGGCAGGTCCCGCTGATAGTAGGAAATGCCCCGGTAAACCTGACCTGTGGCCCAGAAAGCCTTCAGCATCTGCTGAACGGTCCGGCGGCTGGCATAGCTGTAGGTAGAAAGGCTCGCGCCCCTGAAATCGTTGACCTGATTGATCTGCAGGCTGATGGAGACCATCTGATTGATCTTCTGATCGAAGCTCTGACGGGCCGCAGCCAGCGTATTGGTCATTTCGCTCTGGATGCTGGCGGTGATCTCATTGGCAAGGTAGCGATTCGCCATCACGCTGAACACGGTAAAGGGAATGGCCATCACCATCACATAGGCCAGCGCGTATTTTACCCACAGATGAGCGATCCGCGGCTTGGGTTCTTCCCGGCGGCGTCTTTGCTCCAGATATTTTCTCCGCGGCTGACGTACACGTGCCATGGCTGACGGCTCCCTTCCGTTTTTGGTTCTCTCTTTTTCCTGCATCCATCTTCTGAAATCAAAATACCCCAAAACGGCGTTTTTGTCAAGAAACGCCAACCGGGCGAGCGGCATAAGCCGCCCGCCCATAGGGGATTTCAGGGAATATTTCAGAACTTCTTATCGATGTAATCCTGATACCACTGCACCCACTCGGAAGCGCGATAGCCTTCCACGTCCTTCAGGTGCTTTTCCCACTTGGCGTCGTCAAGGCCGTTGACCACGCAGTCGGCCACGAAGCTGTCCAGATAGGCCTTCAGGTCGGTGTAGATCATGTTGCGTTCCTGGATCTTTTCAGCAGGCACGTTGCGGATCGGGATGCGCTCAGCCGGGAAGTTGTCCTTCACCGCGTTCACCAGACCCAGACGAATGGTGGCTTCGGCGGGAGCGTCTTCACCGTTTTCTTCCAGTTCTTCGGGCAGCACCAGGCAGGGGATATGGTTCATGGCGCCGTAGGTGTACTTCATGTTTTCACGGGTGAAGTCTTCGGTCTGTTCAGGCCACAGCGCCCAGATCTTGCCGTTTTCATCCTGCTTCCAAAGCTTGCCTTCTTCGCCGTACTTCCACAGCATCTTGGTGACGGCGTCGGCGTTCTGAGCGTCGAACCAGCGAACCAGCGCGGCGGGATCCTTACAGGCGCGGGTGATGCCAAAGCCATAGCGGTTGCCGCAGAACTTGTTGATTTCGCCGGGGGTCACAGGCTTGATTTCCGGATAATCGGAGGCCTGCAGCACGGGCAGAGCGGTGAACTCAGCAGCCTGCTCGGCAGCGAAGTTAGAGGCGGGGGTCCAGCCGCGATAGCTGGCCACGGAGTAGGACTTCAGGCGGGCGTAGAACTGCTCGTTGGTCTGGGTGAAGCCTTCCACATCCAGCAGGCCCTCGGCCGCCATGCGGTGCCAGTATTCCAGACCGGCGCGGAACTCGGGCAGGGTAGCGGTAAAGATCGCCTTGCCGTCTTCCACCTTCAGGTAGCCGTCGCCGCCGCCTTCCCATTCGCAGATGCCCCAGGGGCCCAGCAGGTTGATGAAGTGCGCCGCCCAGTTGTTCTGGGTGAAGGTCACAGGGATCTCATCGGCTTCGCCGTTGCCGTTGGGGTCGCCTTCCTTGATGGCCTTGCAGACTTCGTAGAACTCTTCGGTAGTGGTGGGCATTTCCAGTTCCAGCTTGTCCAGCCAGGCCTTGTTGATGACCTGAATGCCTTCGCCCTGGTTGTCGGGGTTGGAGAAGTCGCCGATGGGCAGGGTGTAGATGTTGCCATCCACCTGGGTGATCATGTCGATCAGCTCAGGATACTTTTCGAACATCTTCATCAGGTTGGGAGCGTTTTCTTCGGTCAGATACTCGTTGAGCGGAACGAACATCGGCAGGTTGCTGACGACCTGAGTCTCGGTCAAAAGAGACAGAAACGCGTCAGGCAGGTCGCCGGAAGCCAGCATGATGTTGATCTTTTCGCCGGCAGAAGCGGAGTCCAGCTCGTAGTAGTTGATCTTGACGCCAGTGGTCTCCTCGGCGTGCTTGGGGCCGATCTTGTTGGCGGTGCCGCCGCTCTTGTCAAGGCCGTGCAGGTTGACGGTGATAGTGAACTCTTCGCCTTCCGCCATTGCAGGCAGGGCGATCAGGGAGAGCGCCAGGCTCAGCACCAGGATCAGGGAAAGGAATCTTTTCATGGGTTTACCTCCTTGCCAAAATTTGAACATATTGCAACGCTTGCGCGTTTGTTCCGAAATACATCTCTTTCATTCAGCCCTTGACCGCGCCGATCATCACGCCCTGCACGAAGTACTTCTGCAGGAAGGGATAGACGGCGATGACGGGCAGCGTAGAAACGACGATAACGCCGTACTTGATCACCTCGACCATCTGTTCCATCTTGGCCGCCGCCTCCGGGTCGCCGCCCACCATGGAGGTGTCGGCATAGGTCTTGGCGGTCAGCAGGATCTCCCGCAGGTACAGCTGCAGGGGATATTTGCTGCGGTCGGTCAGGAAGATCATGGCGTTGAAGTAGGAATTCCACTGAGCCACCAGCGCGTAGAGCGCGATGACCGCGATGATCGCCTTGGACAGGGGAAGCACGATGCTGAAGAAATACCGCTGGTTGGTGCAGCCGTCAATGAAAGCGGCCTCCTGCAGCTCCTTGGGCAGCGTGGATACGAAGAACGAACGAATGATAATAATATTGTACACCGACGAGCATCCCAGCATGATCATCAGAAGCCGGCTGTTGACCAGATTCAGAGACTTGACCACCAGATAGAAGGGGATCAGGCCGCCGCCGAAGTACATGGTGAAAACGAACAGGGCCATGAAAATATTGCGTCCGGGCAGGTCGCTGCGCGAAAGGGCGTAGCCCGCCATCACCTGAACGGCCACGGCCAGCAGCGTACCGGCACCCGCATACAGCAGCGTATTGGCATAGCCGATCCAGATGCGGTTATCCGCAAACACCCGGGAATAACCCATCATGGTAAAGCCCCGGGGGTACAGAAGGGGCGTGCCGGAGTTGACGTACTGGGGGTCGCTGACGGAGGCCAGCACCACGAAGTACAGGGGATAAATCACCACGATCAGCATCAGCGCCAGCAGCACATAAATCACGACGTTGAAAACGCGGTCAAACCGGGTCTCGTGAACCTTGGAGCCTACTCTTGCGGCTGTTTGTTCCATAGGGCGCTTTCTCCTTTCTTACCAAAGGCTGCTGCCGGACAGGCTGCGGGCCACGCGGTTGACCACCACCAGCATAACGAAATTGACGACGTTGTTGAACAGGCCGATGGCCGTGGAGTAGCTGTACTGCGCGCCCTGCAGGCCGATCTTGTAGGTGTAGGTGGAGATGATCTCCGAGGCGCTCATGTTCAGGTCGTTCTGCATCAGGAAGACCTTCTCATAGCCCACGTTCATGATGGAGCCGAAGTTCATCACCAGCAGGATGACCATGGTCGGCATGATGGTGGGAATATCGATGTTCCAGATACGCTGAAGCTTGTTGGCCCCGTCGATGATGGCCGCTTCATGCAGCTCCGGGCTGACGCCCGCCAGCGCCGCCAGATAGATGATGGAGCCCCAGCCGGTGCTCTGCCACACGCCGGACCAGACGTACATGTGCTTGAACCACTTGGGGTCGCCCAGAAAGAAAATGGGGTCGATGCCGATCCAGCCCAGCATGGTATTGATGAAACCGGAGCGGGGAGAGAAGAACACGTTCAGCATGCCCACCAGCACCACGGTCGAAATGAAGTGGGGCGCGTAGGAGGCCGTCTGCGCGAACTTCTTCAGACCCTGTTTGGGGGTGTAGTTCAGCAGCAGCGCCAGAATGATCGGCAGGGGGAAACCGGCCAGCAGGCTGTAGAAGCTCAGCGTCAGCGTGTTCTGCAAAAGAATGCTGAAGCGGGGAGAACGGAAGAAGTTTTCAAAGTGCTTCCATCCGACCCAGGGACTGCCCTCAATGCCCAGATAGGCGTAAAAATCCTTGAAGGCGATCTGAATGCCGTACATGGGGCCGTAGCTGAAAATCAGCAGATACGCCGTGGCAGGCAGAAGAAAGAGATAAAGGAAATAATTGGCCTTCATCTGCTTGAGCACCGTATGACGGCGGGCCTTCCTGGTTTCGGAGGGCAGGCGTCCGAGGGATGCTTTTTCCACTATGAATCCTTCCTTTCCATTCCAATTCCATTCGTTCCATTCGCTGTCGTGAATTTGGTTTTCCTTCCCGGAAATTCTCTGATGGAATTTCTGGAATTTCAGCGGGCGGGGCTTTGTCGTGACCTTTCCCGGCCTGCGCCGGTTCCGTTCGCTTCTGGATGCAGTGTAGCATGGCTGCGCTCCATGGGAAAGACGGCAAATCTTTTTGGGGGCATAGCATGATTTGGCCCCGCCGCAAAATACTGCGGCGGGGCCAATGGAATTCAAATTTTGTCACACCCGGTTCAAAAAAAGCGATACGGGCTTGTGCAGCGCTTACAGCAGCTCGGTTTCCAGCACGGCGGGAGCCAGACCGTCCGCCTCGGCGCACACGATCAGGCCACCCTTTTCCGTTCCGGCCCGAACGGCCACGGAGATCAGGCCTGCCCGCATCTGACGGTCGGGACAGGTAACGGGCACATGGTCGCACACGTCGGAGCCGGTGCCCAGGATCGTGCCCTTCTCATTGGTGTAGAAATGCACGAAGGGAGCGGCGGTAGGCACGTGACGGCCCTGCGCATCCACGCAGTCGCAGGTCAGAATGGCGATGTCCTCGCCGTCACCCTGCACGCCGTCCCGCTCCAGCTTCAGGCGCAGCGCTGCGGGCGCGCCGGTGGTCTCCTGCGCATCCCGGCAGACCTCCTGCCCCTGACGGTACCCCACAGCCTCGATCCGTCCGGGAGCGTAAACCACCTGCCACTCCGCGTGGCCGTAGGGTTCCACCTCATAACGGCCCAGCGACGCCCCGTTCAGAAAAAGCTCCACCGCGTCGCAGTTGGTGTAGGCGGAAACCCGCAGCGTCTTGCCCTCCCAGCCGGGCCAGTTCCAATGGGGCAGCAGATGCACCATGGGCTTCTTCGTCCAGTGGGACTGATTCTGATAGAAAGCGTCCTTGCGGTTCAGGTACAGGTCGATGGCGCCCGCCTGCGAGCACAGCCGGGGCCACACCGTTTCGCCGCGGTGCTCGATGCCGGCCCACTGATAACCGCCGGCGATCCACTTGCGCTCCATGAAATACTTCCACGTTTTTTCCCGGGCCAGGAAGGACTTGTTGGTATCCCGGTCGTAGCCGTAAATGTAGCCGCGCTTAACGTCGTCCGCCAGATACCAGCCCCGGGTGGTGCTGGTAGCCACGCATTCCGTCGAAACCAGCGGCACGTCCGGGTAAGTTTCGTGCAGCAGGTCGAAATGGGTCAGGTTGTAGTTCACGCCCATCACATCGATCAGGTCAGCCACGGTGGAGTGGGCCGGGTCATGGGATACGGCGGTGGTCACGGGACGGGTGCCGTCCAGCTGGCGGGCCCGATACAGCATGGCATGAGCGATCCGGCGGCCGGCCGCAGTCTTGTGCATGGGTTCTTCATTGCCCGCAGACCACAAAATGACGCAGGGATGGTTCCGGTCGCGCTTGATGAGCATTTCCAGCTGAGCCATGCCCTCGGGCGTGCTTTCGTACCAGCGGGTCTCGCACATGGTCAGGAAGCCCAGCTCATCCAAGCACTGCATGGTGTAGTCGTGCTGGGGATAATGGGAGCAGCGGTAGCCGTTAGCGCCCATTTCCTTGAGCAGCTCCAGCCGGTAGCGCTGAATGCGCTTGGGCACCGCCTTGCCGGTCAGGCCGTAATCCTGATGGCAGCAAACGCCCTGAATCTTCACCGAGCGGTCATTCAGGAAGAAGCCCTCGTCCTTGTCAAACCGGATGGTGCGGAAGCCGAAGCGGTTGCTCTGGCGCTCTACCACTTCCTCCCCCACCGTGACCACGGTTTCCAGCGTATAGAGGTTCGGGCTGTCGATGTCCCAAAGGGCCGGATTCGTCACCTCGCCCCGCTGATGGAGGGTTGCTTTTTCCCGGGCGGGAATTTCGATGGAGCTTTCCAGTGCAAGGATCTCCTCTCCGGCGGCGTTTTTGGCCACCGAACGCACCACCGCCGCCGCAGGCTCGTAACCGTCGTTGCGCAGCGTGGTATCCACCGGCACGTCCCACCGGCCTTCGGCCTTGCGCTCCGGATGGACGAACACGCCGTAAAGATCCACCGCCACCGGCTCGGACTTGATCAGCCACACTGGGCGGTAAATGCCCGCGCCCTCGTACCACCAGCCCTCATGCTCGCTGGTGTCGATATGGATGGCAACGACGTTTTCCTGCCCGAAATCCACCACGTCGGTCACGTCTACCTCAAAGGAATTGTAGCCGCAGTTGTTGGTGAGCATATAGCAGCCGTTGACGTATACCTTGCAATGAACGCCCACGCCCTCAAAATACAGGCTGATGCGGCGGCCTTCGTCGGCGGCGTCCAGCGTGAAGTGCTTGCGGTACCACGCATTTTCATAGCGGAAGAAGCCCAGCGTATTGTTGTTTTCTTCCTTGGGCTCCTGCCCGATGATATAGTCATGGGGCACATTCACGGACAGCCAGGTCTCGTGGGAGATCAGGTTGGTCTCGTTATAGAATTCCGTGCCGTCCATATATTCCCGGGCAGCGGGGCCGCAGCGCTTGCGGGCCGTCTTGGCTTCGATATACATGGGAGACTTCAGCTTGGCTTCCTCCACCGGAATGTCGCCCAGATGGAAGCGCCAGTCCTGATTGAACGAAAGGGTTTCCTTCATTTGCTCTTTTCCTCCTTGTTTGGGGAATTTGCCCAAACCGTACCACAAGAAAGGGCCGAATACAAGACGGCTTTTTTTGATGGAAGGGTAGCCAAATTTGAGCCGGATGGAAGAAAAGCGTTCCCCGCGCTATTTTCGCCGGGCCAGCCAATGAAACATCCGATTGGGCAGCTCGAAGATCACCACAATGCCCAGCACGATGGCCAGCGCATCCTTCAGGGCGGCAAAGCCGTTCTGCTGCGCCAGCGCCAGCTGATCGGTCACGGCATAGTAGGCCGTCCAGTAGATGCGGGTTCCGGGCACCAGCGGAAAAATGCCCGCGATCAGAAAAACCGTCACAGGGCACTCCTCCCGCACGGCAAACACGCGGCAGAGCAAAATCACGCCCAGCGTAGCAAAAAAGACGGCTTCGGTTTCCGTGGCGGAAAGCCGCTGCGTCAAAAAAGCATAGATCAGCCAGCCCGCCCCGCCTACGAGGCCGCAGTAGAAATAGAATTTGCGAGGCACGCCGAAAAGCAGCGCAAAGGCCACCGTGCCCACGGCCGCCGCCAAAACCTGCGCAATCACAGGATAGCACCTCCCCAGAGCCGGTGATAGGCGATGAAGATCACGCCCACGCCGATGGCCACGCACAGCACGGCCAGCATGGCGTCCAGCAGGCGCACCGACCCGGCGATATAGTCTCCGTCCACCAGATCTCGGATGCCGTTGGTAAAGGGCACCCCGGGGATCAGCGGAATGATGGAGCCGATCATCATATGGCTCAGATTATCGCCCAGCCCAAGGCCCCGCAGGCACAGGCACAGCACGGTAATCAGCGCGCCGCAGCAGATATTGCCGATGATCCGGCTCAGATGGGGCCCGCTGACCCACAGAATAAAGATTTCCAGCAGCAGACCCACGGCCAGCGCCGCCAGCGCATCCCGCAGGCTTCCGCCGAAGAGATAGCAGAAGCAGGCCGCGCCCACGCCGCATGCGGCGATCTGCGCCCCCTTGGGCTTGGGCGGCAGAGCGCGGATCTCTTCCAGCCGCTGCCGGACTTCTTCCAGCGTGTATCGGCCCTTCTCAATATCCCGGGAAAGCTGGTTGACCGCCACCACCTTGTTGAGCTGGGCGGCCCGGACGGGAATGTGCTTCACCTGCGCGAAGGGCTGAGCGTTTTCGCCCCGCTCCTGCCCGCCGGTGGTGAAGATGCCGTTGCTCAGAACGAAAAAATCCCGCCGCTCCACGCCGAAATACCGGCAGATGCGATCCATGGTTTCTTCCACCCGGAAAATTTCCGCGCCGTTTTCCAACAGAATATGGCCCGCTTCCATGGCTGTTTCCAGCACCAGCCGTTCATCCACGGCTCCGGTCGATTGGGCTTCCTGATTCATGACCGTTTTTCTCCTTTCCGCCCCGCTGCATGCGCCGGTATTCCTTCGGCGGCATTCCGTAGCGCCGCTCGAACAGGCGATAAAAAAAGCTGCTGTTTTCATACCCCACGCTCTGACTGACCGCCAGAATGGACAAATCGGTATCCCGAAGCAGCTGCGCCGCCTTCTCCATGCGCCGCCGCCACAAAAGCTCCGTCAGGCTTTGGCCGGTGCTTTCCCGAACCAGCCTGCTCAGATAGGAGGAGGACATATGGTACCGGCTGGCAAGGGTTTTGAGCTCAAAGCTGCGGTAATTTCGATGCACCTCGTTCAGCAGCTCCACCACCACGTTATTCCAACGGGCCATATCGGCGGAAAGCTGCATATGATCGCTCAGGCCCAGCAGATGCACGAATAAAAGCCCCATTTCCAGCCGACGCAGCTTCTGCGAACCCTCCGGCGCTTCCAGAAAGCCCTCGATCATGCTTTCCAGAAGGGACTGCACGCTTCGGCAGTCCCGGATGCGGAAATACAGATAGGGTACGCCGCTTTCCCCTGTGCGCAGCGCATCCAGCAGGAAGCGGCCCAGCGCGTTTTCCGGCCCCACCATTTCCAGCGCAAAGTCAAAAAACGCCGGCTGCACGATGAAATTCACGGCGATGTCTTCCATCCCGCAAGGCTCGATGGAATGGCGGACGAAGCGGTTCATGAAAAGAAGCTCCCCTTCCCCCAGCCGGATTTCCTCGCCGTTTTCCAGATGGTGGGTCACGCTGCCCGACAGGACGAACATGACCTCCACATAATCATGCCGGTGCCACGGAAAGGCGCAGAAGCGGGTATGCTGCCGGATCCGGATCGCCTGATGGACCGGCAGTAGGCTTTTAGCGGAAAAAGCCTCGTCGGACGAGGGACGGTACAGGCTCATATCCAGCTTTTCGCCCCGAAGCAGCCGTTCCTCCTCGGGCGTGGGGGTTCGAAAATGTTCCGCCAATGACCGCACGTTCTTCTCTCCTGTTCTTTATGATAGGAAAATACGGCAAAAGCGGCATGCCTTTCGGCATGCCGCAGAGTGTCAAAAAAAGTGGAGGTGCAGGAGGCACTGCCTCCTGCCCTGCCTCCTGCCGGGGTTATAGGGGCAGAGCCCCTAACCCTTGTGCCGCAGCACTTTCCCCGCAAACCAGCGTAGCGCTGTTTGCGGGCAACGGCGGCCAACTCGGAATTTTCGACAGACTGCGGCATGCCTTTCGGCATGCCGCCCGCTTACTTCGTCAGTCCTCGATCGCGGCTTTTTTCGTGAGGACCTCCCGGAAAATATTCACATCGAATTTCGGATGACGGTCGTAAGTATACAGGCCGTTCTGTTCCTGCTCCACGTTGGTCAGCTGGGTATAGCACAGGCCCATGATGCGCGGATTATCCAGAATAGCGCTGGTCAGGCCGCAGAAGCGCTGAATGAACTCTTCCTCGGACTTGGGCATGTTGCCGTAGCCCCACGCCTTTTCCTCCTTCGTCCAGCCGATGCCGCCGTATTCGCTGATGAACACGGGCAGCTTGCCGTCGTACTGCTGGCGGACACCGGTGCCGCGGTGGTTGACCTGATCCCACAGCTCGCCGCCGTTAGCCAGCTCGTCATAGTGGTTCTTGAAGATTTCCACGTTCTGCTCGTAATCGTGAACGTCGTAAATATCCGTGACCACATGATAGTTGCCGCTGGTATCGATGCAGGGGCGGGTGGGATCGGCGCTCTTGGTGGCCAGATACACGGCGCGCAGCACGTTATCATCCTGCTTGCGATGATCCCGATCCCACGTTTCGTTAAAGGGACACCAGCCGATCAGCGCGGGATGGTTGAAATCCCGTTCCATTTCTTCCAGCCATTCGGGCAGTACGCTGTAGACCGCGTCGGGGCGGGTCACGTCCAGACCCCAGTTGGGGAACTCGCCCCACACCATGTAGCCCAGACGGTCGCAGTGATACAGGAAGCGTTCCTCGAAGATCTTTTCATGCAGGCGGGCGCCGTTGAAGCCGCAGGCCATGGAAAGATGGATGTCGTTCTCCAACGCCTGATCGCTTGGTGCGGTATAAATGCCGTCGGGATAGAAGCCCTGATCCAGCACCGTGCGCTGGAAAACGGACTTGCCATTGAGCAGGAAGCGGTAGCCGTCCAGCCGGACGCTGCGCAGCCCCGCGTAGCTCTGCACCTTGTCCTCGCCGTAGGTCAGCTTCAGGTCGTACAGGCGGCCGCAGCCCAGCTCCCACAGATGGGTCTCCTGCAGCGGCAGATGCAGCCGCACCAGTCCGCCCTCGGCCTTCACGCTAGCCGCGCCCATGGGCCGTCCTTCATAGGCGGCTTCCACCGTCAGCGTGCCCGCGCCCTTCAGCAGGGCTTCCACGTCAAAGGAACCGGTTTCTGCGCTGGGAAAAATCTTGATTTTTTCGATATGGGTCTCCGGCAAGAACTCCAGCCACACCGTCTGCCAGATGCCGGTGGTTCGGGTGTAGTCGCAGCCGTGGGAGTAAAACAGCTCGCTCTGCTTGCCCCGGGGGATCAGGGGATCCCGCTCGTCATCCTCGGCGTAGACGGTCAGGACGTTTTCGCCCTCTCGCACGGCTTCGGTCACGTCAAAGCAGAAGGAAACGTATCCGCCGGTGTGGGTTCCCACGCTGACGCCGTTAACGAAAGCCTCGCAGCGATAGTCCACCGCGCCGAAATGCAGCGCAACCCGGCCGGAAAGCTGCTCCTTCGTCAGTTCAAACGTGCGGCGATACCATACGCCGGAAAGGAAATCCTTATGATTCACGCCGGAAAGCTCGCTCTGGGGGCAGAACGGCACCAGGATCTGGCTGGAAAGCTGCGCGTCTGCGGCGCTCAGGCCGCGGGCCTTGCCGCTTCGGCCATTGTCGATTTCAAAGGCCCAAAGGCCGTTCAAGTTCATCCAGCTGTCGCGCCGGAATTGAGGCTTGGGATGTTCACTGCGGGGGATCGAATTCATATCGCTGCTCCTTTGTAAAGGGCCAAAGCCCATTCTTAAAAGTCTGTTCCTATTATAAGAAAATGGTTTTCGAAAGGCAAGGCCCTCTTTTTGTCCTGTTTAGGGCCGGAATTCTACCTCCGGGCGGCTGCGGATCCCCAGCCGTTTCAGGCGGTAGCTCTCCGTCCAGCATGCGCCTTCGCTGCGCCATGCATTGGGGCCAATCCACTTTTCTTTTTCATCGGCCAGATGCACCGGGCCAAAGGCGTTCTGCCGACTGCCCAGCAGGGCCAGCTCCAGCAGATGGGGGCCTTTCTCCACCTCGCCCAGCGTCAGCCGGTAGGGCGCATAGACCAGATAACCCTTCGGCTCTCCATCCAGCGCCGCCCGAAGGGCCGCGCCGTCATAATGGGGTGCGCAGACGGCCAGCGTTCCGGCCTCGGTCGTGAGCGGGATGCAGTAGGTAATGTTGCCGCCGTAATAGGGCAGGCCCTGCCGGGTCACATCGTCAAAGCCCAGCTTTTCCGGCAGCGCCGTCAGGGTACGGCTTTCGCCCTGCAGGCGAACGCCGAAGCTCCCCAGCAGATAGCACCATTCCAGATTGGTACGCCGCCCGAAGGGCCATTCCGCCTCAATGACCGTATCGCCGGGTTCCAGCGTTCCCAAGGCGACCGTGCCGATGCTCTTGTCCGTGTACCAGCCCTCCGGCCCGGATCGTACCGGCTTCCCGTTCAGCCAAATCTTCGCCAGCTCCGCGTCCTCTAAAGCAAGCTTCGCATCGGGCACGGCGATCTCCGAATGAACCGCAAAGCGCAGGCGCACGGTGTGATCCGTCTTTTCTTCTTTGACCGTCCACGGCTGCGCCACTGCGTCCATGCGCAGCGGCCAGCCCAGCTCCCGCCGCAGGGCGTTGTCCGCCCGAAGGATTTCTTTCTCAGGCCGGTACTCCCCCTCATCCAGCGCGTATTCCGCCTTATCCAGAAGAAGCGCGTTGGGCTCGTCCAGCACATAATGCACCAGCGCGGGGACGCCCACCGGGCGGGACGCGGCAGCCCCTTCGGTCTCCGTCCGTGGCAGCGCCGGTTCGTGATCCAGCCGCAGCAGCAGGCTGTCATGATCGTACAGCGTCGCCCGGATAACGGTCTTATCGCCCTGAATTTCCGCATTCGCCGGAAGAATATTGCCGGTCAGCGTGTCATAAATGTGCGCGTGATAGGCTCCCTTGACCGTCAGACGGATGTTCTGGCGAGTGGGAACGTCATTGTTGTAGGGTTCCCGGCTATGGGCTAAGAACAGCCACAGACCGTCGCCGTCCTGCCGCAGCTGATGAAGGAGATTGTCCGTCCGCACGCCGTTCTCGTCGCGGATATCGATCAGCCGCACCGGCTCCAGCGCGTCCAGCAGCGCCTCCCGGCTGAATTCCGTGTGCCGGGACTGCTCATACAGGCGGCTTCCCCGTTCGTCCGGCTTCGCGTCCGTGTAGCGGGGCGCATCGCCCAGAAAGATCAGCCGTCCGCCTGCCCTCTGGAAGGCTTCCAGCCGTTCCAGCGTCGTGGAGCGCAGGGTTTCGCAGCCTGGAACCACCACCGCGTCGTAGGCCATCTCCCCCACCCGCAGGGGCGCGCCTCCCTGCCGGCACTGAGAGGGCAGCAGGGATTCGCAGAGGAAATCGAAATCCACGCCGCCGTTCACCAGCCAGTCGGTCAGGCTTTGGAACCGCTCGTCCATCTGGCGGCGAATGCCGTCGGTCTGCTCCGCCGGGCCCCAGTGGAGCCAGTAGCTCTCCACCGGATGGATCACGCCTACCCGCACCACCGGCTTTCCCCGGGTCAGCGCCGTGTTCAGCCGGGCGAAATGATCTTCTACATAGGCGTAATCCTGCCACCAGGGGGACTGGTAGTTGATAGACGCCGGATAATCCCGCTTGGCCTCGCCCTTCATGGAGACCCATGCCAGGTGCTGCACCCGGACGGTCACGCCCAGCGCCGCCTGCCAGTCGCCGTGGAGCTTATGCCCCCGGAAATCAAAATCCCAGCCGGTAACGCCGTAAAGCTCGCTGGTCATGCCGGGGCGGCCATACTGATGCACCGCGCTCTGTGCCTGCTTGGCAGTGGTGAACTCCCGGCTGCCGCAGAGCATGTCGATGCCCGGCAGCTGGAAGCTGCGGTAGGAGCGCATGGCCTCGCCCAGCGCCGCCGTCTGGCTTTTCAGCGTGGGTTCCTCCATCATATGGCCCGTCAGCATCAGGCCGTGCTCCTGACACCAGCCGCCGCAGGTATCGGCGAAGGCCTGTGCGAAGCGCTCAGCAATATGGTCGTGATAATGATACCGGATCAAAGAAACCTTTCCCTCCGGCAGCTCCCAGAGCAGCTCCGGCAGATGCTCCAGCAGCTCCTCTCCGTAGGCCGCCCGGAAGGTTTCCGGCAGATCGTCCGTCCAAGGCAGGAACACGTCCTTTTCCTCCCGGGCGAAGGCCAGCGCACTCTTATGGGAGAATTGGGGCTCGTCCGTGAAAATGGCGGGAACAACGCCGCCGAAGTCCTCGCCGACGGTTTCCAGATAGCGTTCGTAGGTGATCTCCACGAACTTTTGCATCGTAGCGGGATCCAGTGTATTGGCGTAGGTCTGGTTGTTGTACCACGGATTGGGAAGGTCGGTTTCCTGATAGGCGTACCATTTCCGTCCCGCCGCTTCTTCTGTTGCGGCGATTCGCTTGGCCCCGGTCAGGCACCCGTTTTCATCCAGCTGCACATCGTAGCAGGCCAGCAGCGTACCATTCTCCGAGCGGGCGGAACGGGCCGAAGAATCCAGTCCCGCCTCGGCTTGGCCTTCGCCGTAGGGCTTCGTGGTCAGCAGCAGGTGCCGGGCGCGGTATTGGGGGTCTTTGGTCAGAAGGCCGCCCGCCGCGCCGGAGGGCCAGCGATCCTCGTCGTACAGCCAGGCCAGCATTTTTTCGTCCCGGCATTTTTCCACGCAGGCCTTGATCAGCGCCATATGCTCGTCGCTCAGATAGGGCGTGGCCATGCCGGTGCGCACATGCATATGAGCGCCGCCCAAGCCCATTTTTTTCAACACTTCCAGCTGCCGGAGCAGCTCTTCCTTCTCCAATCGGCAGTTCCATGCCCAAAAGGGCGCGCCGCGATATTCGCTGCCCGGATGGCGGAACTGTTCCTGCGTCAGTTTCTTTTCAGCGCTTTTGGGATACAGCATACTGAACCTCCCCCATTTTTTCGAACGTATCTTTTCCCGGCCTTTTTGGGACGGATGCGCGGGTTTTCGCCAACAGGATACACGGCTTTTTTTCATTCGTCAATGGGCTTTGTGCATTCTTCGGCGCATCATGGCATCATTTGGACAAAATTTTGAACCTTTCTTCTGAATTATTCTATTCTGCCCTTCACCGCTGTTTTCGATTTTCGATTTTGCGCCTCCGGAAATGGGCTCCTGCGTTGACTTGTCCCTGCCGGACAGGTATAATCAAGCCGACAAATGAATCAGCCGATGGATCTGCGCCGTGAGGTGCGGCGCTCCTCTGGTCGGGAGCGTCATGGGAATACGGATGCGAATTCCGAGCTATCCCAGTAACCGTGAAGCGGACGAACGCGCGGAAAAGCCACTGTCCTTCGGGCGGGAAGGTGCGCAAGTAGAATGAGGCCAAGCCGGGAGACCTGTTTCCATCGTTCGAACAAGCCCCTGGGGATGGGATTTGCTGGAAGGCCAACGCCGGAAGCGGCGAAGGCTTCTTTAGCGTTCCTCCGGGAGGAGCGCTTTTGTTTGCTCAAAAACGTTCTTCCCTGCTCTTTCATTTGATCTGATTCACCAAGGAGGAAAGACCAATGACCAAAAAACTCGTATTCCTGTTCCTTGCCCTTGTGATGGCTCTCAGCCTGACCGCAGCCTTTGCGGAAAGCACCGCCGTCACCGTGACCGACATGGCCGGCCGGGAGATCTCGCTGGACGCGCCCGCCACCAAAGTTGTGGCGCTGACCGCTTCCGACTGCGAAATCCTTGCCGCGCTGGGCGCGGAGGACACGCTGGTAGGCCGCGGCGAATACTGCGACTATCCGGAATCGATCCTGGAGGTGCCCGCGGTTCAGTCCGGCGCTGACACCAATCTGGAGCAGATCATCGCGCTGGAGCCCCAGGTGGTCATCATGGCCAAAATGGCCCAGACCGAAGAGCAGGTCGCCGCGCTGGAAGAGGCCGGTATCCGCGTGGTCGTCAGCGACGCGCAGGACATTGAAGGCGTGTACACCGCCATTCGCCTGATCGGCGCGCTGGTGGGCCGCAACGACGAAGCCGAAGCCATGGTTGCGGACATGCAGTCCGCCTTTGCCGATATCGCCGCCAAGAGCGAAAATACCGGCAAGACCGTCTACTTCGAGGTTTCTCCCCTGCAGTGGGGCCTGTGGACGGCCGGCAAGGGCACCTTCATGGATGAGCTGGCCACCCTGTGCGGTCTGACCAACGCCTTCGCGGATGTGGAAGGCTGGGCAGAGATCTCCGAAGAGCAGGTGCTGGAACGGGATCCTGATTACATCGTCACGATTTCCATGTACTACGGCGAAGGCCCCACCCCCGTGGAAGAGATCAAGTCCCGTGCCGGTTGGGAAGGCCTGAAGGCCGTCCAGAACGACGCGATCCTCAATGCCGACTCCAATGAAATTTCCCGTCCCGGCCCCCGTCTGAAGGACGCTGCCGAGACCCTTTACCAGTTCGTCTCCGGTGACGAAGCCCTGACCCCCGCCGCCTGAGCAGGGGCCGCCCCGCGTCCGAACGGGCGCGGGGCTTTCGCGGAAAGGGGCTTCCAAGCGCCGTGCGGCGGCTGGAAACCCCTTTTTGCTCCTTTTTCCATTTTCCGGGAGGTTCCGCTGCTATTATGATGAAACGTCCCTGTTCTTCCTTTCTTCTGTGGCTCGCTGCCGCTCTGATCCTGCTGCTGACGATGCTGCTGTGCGTCTGCGTCGGCAGCGTATCTATTCCGCTTTCTTCCACCCTGACCGCCCTGTGGAACGCTCTCTGGGGGCTTCCCCTGCCGGAAGGCTTTCCCAAGGCCGTTCTTTTTTCCGTACGGCTTCCCCGGGTGCTGTGCGTAGCGCTGACCGGCGCGGCGCTCTCCCTGTGCGGTGCGGCCATGCAGGGGCTTCTGCGCAATCCGCTGGCGGACGGCTCCACGCTGGGCGTGTCCTCCGGCGCGTCGCTGGGGGCCGTGACCGCGCTGGCACTGGGCATTACCCTGCCCGGCCTGCCCTACGGCGGAAACGTGGGCATGGCGATTCTCTTCGCCTTTTTGTCTCTTCTCATCATTCTGGGCCTTGCTTATGCCCTTGACCGCAGCCTGAGTACCAACAGCATCATCCTGATCGGCGTGATTTTTTCCATGTTCGCCTCCAGCCTCATCAGTCTTTTGATCGCTTTTTCCGGGGAAAAGCTGCGCACCATCACCTTCTGGACCATGGGTTCCCTGGCCGGGAGCCATTTTCGTCACGCCGCTCTGCTGGGCGGGGCCCTGCTGGTCTGCGGCGGATGGATTCTTTCCCGGAGCCGGGAGCTGAACGCCTTTGCCGTGGGCGAAGAAAACGCCCGGCACGTGGGCGTTTCCGTCCGGCGGGTCAAGCTGGAAATCATGATCGCTGTTTCCGTGCTGATCGGCACCTGTGTAGCCATCGGCGGAACCATCGGCTTTGTCGGGCTGGTCACGCCCCATATGACCCGCATGCTGACCGGCCCGAATCATAAACGTCTTCTGCCCGCCTCCCTGTTTTTGGGCGCGGTATTCCTGCTGCTGGCCGACCTGATCGCCCGCACGCTCCTTTCCCCCATCGAGCTGCCCATCGGCGTGGTCACGTCGCTGATCGGCTCTCTGGTGTTTGTCGTTATCTTCTACCGAAGCAGAAAGGCGGGAGGAAGCTCATGCTGAACGCGGAAAATCTCACCGTGCGCTATGGCGCGTATACCGCCGTCAGCCGCCTGTCCTTTACGCTGGAAGAAGGCCAGTGGCTCATGCTGGTCGGGCCGAACGGCGCGGGCAAAAGCTCGCTGATCTCCGCCATCGCTCAGTGCGTTCCCTACGAAGGAACCATTCGGCTGGAAGGAAAGAACCTGCGCGATTTCCGGCCTGCGGAGCTGGCCCGGAAGATCGGCGTGCTGTCTCAGCAGCATACGGTCAGCTACGGCTACACGGTGGAGGAAATCGTTTCCTTGGGCCGTTACGCGCATCAGCATTGGCTTCTGGGCCGCCGGGATGAAAAAGGCACCGACGCCATAGAGCAGGCATTGGCAAAAACCGGAATGACCGCATTTCGGAACAAAAGCCTGCTGGAGCTGTCCGGCGGTGAGGTGCAGCGGGCCTTTCTGGCGCAGGTATTCGCTCAGGAGCCGGAAATCCTGCTGCTGGACGAACCGGCCAATCATCTGGATCTGGTGTACCAGAAAAGCCTGTTCAGCCTGATCGGGCAATGGCTGCAAACGCCGGGACGGGCCGCGCTGTCAGTGGTGCACGACCTGAGTCTGGCCCGGCGGTACGGCACCCACGCCGTGCTGATGAACGAGGGCAGCGCCGCGGCGCAGGGGCCGATCAGCGCCGTTTTTTCCCCGGAAAATCTGCAAAAGGTCTATCAGATGGACGTATACGGCTGGATGAACGGCCTGTACGCTCCTTGGCAAACCCCGCCGGAATCGCTTCGCCGTCCCGGCTGACCGGGTGTATGAGCCTTGCCCCGCCGGGGTATCCTTTTCCTGACAACCCCATCCATGAGGTTCAGGAAAGGAGAAACGATTCATGAAATATCGCGTCAACAACGCCTGCATCGGCTGCGGGTTCTGCGCCGCCACCTGTCCGGACATTTTCGAAATGAACGGCGACCGCCGGGCCGTCGCCGCCGACCGGGAAGTTCCGCCGGAGCTGGAAGACGCTGCCGAGGAAGCTTACACCGGCTGCCCGGTGGCCGCTATCGAAACGGTGAAATGAGGGCGCGGCGATGCTGAAAAACATTCCATTGAATGAAACGCTCGTTTTGACGGAGCTGATCCCCTATCAGGCCGGGCAGGTGGTCAGACGAACGCTGAGCCAGAATCCTCATGTGAGCGTCACGCTGTTCGCCTTTGACAAGGGCGAGGAGATCAGCGCCCACGATTCCCGCGGCGACGCGCTGGCGCTGGTTCTCAGCGGGCGGGGCCGCTTCACGGTGGACGGAAGCGTTCACTCGCTGGGGCCGGGCGAATGCGTGGTCATGCCTGCCGAAAGGCCCCATGCCCTTTACGCCGAGGAAGCCTTTCAAATGCTGCTGGTGGTGGTTTTTCCCGAATGACGAAACGCCTCTTTTTCATGCATTTTCGAAAAAGAGGCGTTTTTTCAAAAAGATGGAACCTTTTCTCTATAAGGCTCGTCTGTTCCTGTGAATGTGATTCCGCACTGCATTCCCGCAACCCGACTTTAGAAAGAAAGAGGTCATTCGAATGAAAAAACTGCTTTGTCTCGTTCTGGCAGGTCTGCTGGTTTTGTCCCTTGGTGTTTCCGCGCTGGCAGAGGCGTCCGACCCGCTGCTGGGCCGGTGGATCCCCACCGAAGACGACTCCACCCAGATTCCGGAGGAGGTACTGACGGCCTTTACCAAGGCCACGGAGGAATTGACGGGCTGCGACTATATGCCCGTGGCTCTGCTGGCCACCCAGCTGGTGGCCGGAACCAACTACTGCCTGCTGTGCCAGACCCGGCTCGTCACTCCGGAAGCCCCCGTCGGCTATGCGCTGGTGTATCTCTACGCGGCGCTGGACGGCAGCGCCAGCCTGCTGAAGGTGCAGGAGGTCGATTTCTGCGCCTTTGAAACGCTGGACTGACCTTAGGAGCATTCCTTCCTCTATTCAAAAAGCGTCCTCCGAGCCTGCGGGCGTCGGAGGACGCTTTGCGATTTGTTCTTTTCAGGAAGCTTTTATTTTCCGTTTCAGAAGGAACAGGACGAGCAGGATCGCCAGAGCGGCAACCGCCGTCAGCACCCCGTTTACCAGAAGCTGCCCATACCACGGGGCGGAATTGACGGCATAGAAATCGGGCCGTTGGGCATAGTCCCAGCACCGGTAAAGGGAGCTTCCCGCAAACACGCCGATCAGGCAGCCCAAAAGGACTTTCAGGATATAATAGAGACGCTTCATGCTTTTTTCCTTCCGGATGAAAAAGGCCGCAGCTTTGCCCTCTGCGGCCTCAGACTGTCGAAAAAACCCTGATCGACCGCCCGCGCCCGCGAACAGCGCTTCGCTGGTTCGTGGGAAGAATGCTGTGGCATAAGGCTTAGGGGCTCTGTTCCGCAACCTCAATCGTCGTCTTTGGCACTGCCGTGCCAAATCCTCGTTTCGGTTGACGGCTGTCAGTCGCTAGCTGCCTTCGGCA
>SFGO01000066.1 GCA_004556545.1 Clostridiales bacterium | reverse complement strand
CAGCTTACGCATGCTATCGTGCGCGCTCGGAGCTCGCCTTTTTCCGCCGCCAAAATGGGCGGGCCTTTTTCCCTCCGCTGCCTATCGCCGCTCTGCTCCGGCGCAGTCGGCGGTGGGCAAGCTTATCCCTTGCGGGGTAAAATGGCTCCCGCGGCTTAGCGGTCTTGCAGCGCCAAGTATGAGGGTTTCTGCTTCCATCGCAGTCGGCGGCGGGCAGGCTCACTCATTACAGGGAATGAACGGCCAGCGGGTTTGGGGGTGCGAGCCATGAGGCCTGTCGCCGAATGGCGGTCTGCACTCGCCAAGCGGCAGGGAGCCGCACCAGACCCGCGAGCCGCGAGGCCTGTCGCCGAGCGGCGGTAGCTTCACAGTCAAGCTGCGCGTCTCCCGAGCGCCCTGCGCGCCTACGGCGCGCAGTCCGGGGTGCAGGGGGTCACCCCCTGCCTAGTCGTCTTGGGATTTGGTTTCGGCGAGGAATTTTTCCAGCTTGTGCTTCACGCGCTGGAGGGCGTTGTCGATGGACTTTACGTGACGGCCCAGCTTGTCGGCGATTTCCTGATAGCTCTTGCCGTCCAGATAGGCGTTGAGCACGTCCTGCTCCAGACTGGAAAGCACCTGATCCACCCGGTCGCGGATAGAGACCAGATCCTCCTGACCGATAATCAGCTCCTCCGGGTTCTGCGCCCGGCCCTCCACAATCACATCCATGAGGGTGCGGTCGCTTTCCTCGTCGTAAATGGGCTTGTTGAGGGAAACGTAGCTGTTCAGGGGCACGTGCTTCTGGCGGGTGGCGGTCTTGATGGCGGTGATGATCTGCCGGGTGATGCACAGCTCCGCAAAGGCCCGGAAGCTGGACAGCCGCTCCGGCTGATAGTCCCGGATAGCCTTGTACAGGCCGATCATGCCCTCCTGAACGATGTCCTCGTGATCCGCCCCGATCAGGAAATAGCTGCGCGCCTTGGAGCGCACGAAATTCTTGTACTTGTACAGCAGGTATTCCACTGCGGCGTCGTCATGCTGCTGGGCCTGCGCCACGATTTCCTCGTCGCTGAGCCCGGCAAAACGGGTGGAATATTCCCACGGATTTTCTTCCTCCGGCTCGTCAAAACCGGCATCGTCGTCCGGTTCTTCCTGACCGGCTTCTTCCCCTTCCGAAAAGGCGGGATCCAGCTCTTCGTCGTCAAAGCCGCTGTTTTCGTTCGTTTCAGTCAGGCTGTCCAGTTCTTCCCGTTCGTCTGCCACGGCAGTTCACCTCCTGTTCCTGTTTTTGGTGCGGAATGTTTGTTTTGGCAATCATGCAGCGGAAAACGCTCCGTTAGTGCCGCTGCCGAATGGTGCGGTATTGCCTTTATTCTTTTCGCCTGCGGATCTCGTCCAAAAACTCGTATTGCTCCCGGGACATGGCTGCGGCGATGGTAGACGCGCCGCCGGAAGGGTCGGGCCGGTGCTGGTCCCGTCCCCGGCTGCGGGTCTGGTTCAGCTCCCACCACAGTTCCCGGGAGCTGATGCGGGTAGCGCCCCGGCCCAGAATGACTGTCTGCTCCACGTTGTCGCTGGTGGCCACCCGGGCTTCCCGGTACTTGGGCATTTCCTCGCATTGGCGCTCAATGTAATGATCGGCGGTCTCTCCGTGCCGGGTGTAGACCACCGTCAGGCCGTCCCGCTCCTCCACGGTGCGCAGGGCGCGGCCCGTGCGGTAGCCGTCGAATACCAGCCAGATCTCCTGCCCGCTGTACCCGGCGTAATCCTCCAATAAGTGAATCAGCCGGTCGCGGCACACGTCCAGCGGCCAGTTTTCCCGCTGAGCCTGCGGCCATGCGCCGATGACGTTGTAGCCGTCCACATACAACAGCGGCTTCATGGCGAAATTACCGGGAACGCATGACCGCGTACATCAGCACGCCCGCCGCCACGCTGGCGTTCAGGCTGTCCAGCTGGCCGCGCAGGGGCAGGGAAACGGTCTTGTCGCAGCATTCCAGCACCCGGCGGCTGACGCCCTCGCCCTCCGCGCCGATGACCAGCGCCACCGCGCCGTCAAACTTCACGCCGGCGTAGTCCTCGCCGTCCATATCGGCGGCGTAGACCCAGATGTTGCGCTCCTTCAGCGCCTCGATGGTGTTGCCCAGATTGGTCACCCGGGCCACCGGCAGATATTCCACCGCGCCCGCGCTGGCCTTCACTGCGGCGGGGGTCAGACCCACGGCCCGGCGCTCCTGCACGATGACGCCGTGCGCGCCCGCGCATTCCGCCGTCCGGATGATCGCGCCCAGATTGTGGGGGTCGGTAATGCCGTCCAGCAAAATCAGGAAGGGCTGCTCTTTGCGGGCCTCCGCCAGCTCCAGCATGTCTTCCAGCGTGCTGTAATGATAGGCGGACGCAAAGGCCAGCATGCCCTGATGATTGTGGGTAATGGCGTCCAGACGGGCGCGGTCCACTTCCTGCACGGGAATGTGGCGTTCCTTGGCCATCTGCACGATCTCCCGGGCAGAGCCGCTGAGCTCGCCGCGGGCGACCAGCAGTTTCTCAATGTCGCGTCCGCTCTTGAGCGCCTCCCGGATGGGATTGCGGCCGCTGAGCAGATTCTCGTTGGGCACCACGTCCGGCTCGGTCTCCGCGGCGGGGGCGGGCTGATAGGTAGCGGGCGCTGCGTAGCGGAACTTGTTGTAGCCGCTTTCCTCGCCGCCCCGGCGGGCCTTGCGCTGCTCGTCGTAGGAAGCGGGAGTCACGTTGCGGCCCCGTTCTTCATAGCGGGGGGCGTTCTTAGAAAAGCGATACTCGCCCTGCTGGGGCTTGGGGCTGAACTTGCAGCCCTCCGGACGGCCCTCGCGGCGCTCCTGTCCGGGACGGGCGCTGTCGTAGCGCTTGCCGGAATCGGAATGGCGGTCGCCGCCGTAAGGCTTGCGGTCGCTGTTCCGATGGTCGCCATAGGGCTTGCGGCCGCCGTCAAAGCGGCGCTCCTCGGAGCGGGGACCGTCGTGATAGCGCTTGCCTTCGCCGTTCCGGCTGTTGGATTTGCCAAAGCCGTACTTTCCGGTGTAGTGGCTGCCCTCGTCGTCAAAGCCGCCCCGGTTCTGGGCCACGGCCTGTTTTTCCCTGCGGGTCTTTCCCTTTACGTCTTTATAAAATGCCATGTTGTTTCCTGCTTTCTTTTCTGGTTCGGTCGTTTCGGTTCATGAGAAGATCCGTTCAGCCCTCTGCGGAGCCGGACGGCTGTTTTTCCCGGAGAAGGGCTTCCCGCCGGGCGCGCATTTCCGCCTGACGGCCGCAGCTCTTGGCCCCCTCGGGGCAGCCCCGGCACAGGCACTCCGGCCCTGCGTCCGCGAAAAGCGCGGGAGCCTCCCGGTAGCAAAGGGCGAACATGCTCTCCGCCAGCGCGCGAATTTCCCATTGCGCCCGATTGCACATGCGCAGCGCAAAGAAATGACGCAGCTCCCGGGCGTTCATGGTCAGCATGAGGCGGGTCTCGCAGGCGCCCGGCAGTACGAAGCGGGCGTCCTCGTTGCTCTTTTCCCCCGCAGCGCCCAGCCGCTCCTGCCAGTTTTCGTACCACTGCTGCATCTGGGCCATCTGGTCCCGGTATTCGGCGGCGGCGTCTTCGCCCAGCGCCGCGATGGCCGGGGGGACCACATAGCCGAAGCCGTCCTTATAGCTGACGTACCGCTGGCTCTGCACGCTAAAGCTGGCGATGCGGTGCCGGGTCAGCTGGGCCAGCAGCACCCGGCTGACGCCCTCGATGAGGAACGTGAAGGACACATGCTCCAGCACGCTTTCGTGCCCCATGCCCATCAGCTTTTCCAAAAAGGCCTGCTGATCCTGCCGGGACACCTTCTCCATCAGCCTGTCCACATTGCCCCCGGCATAGCAAAGCCGGGCTCCCAGCGCGATCAGCGCCTGCGCGTCCGGCGTATGGCTCAGCAGAAGCACCCGCTGCTTGCACTCCGGCACGGCTTTTCCCCCTCTCCCTGATTGAGTAACATCTTATTTTAATGGATTGCCCCGGCGATGTCAAACAATTCGCCGATTCTTTCCATCTGGCCGGAAAGATAGAGATAGCCCATCAGCGCCTCCAGTCCGGTGGCGCGGCTGTAGTCCTCGGGAGACTGGTTCTTTGGCACGGCGTGTTTGGCGTGGGCGTTCTGCCCCCGGCGCAGCACGTCCCGCTCCTCCTCGGTCAGGTGGGGCTCGATTTTCAGGCAGGCCTGGGCCTGAGCTGCCGCATTGACCAGCTGCACGGCCCTGCGGTGCAGGGCCCCCGCCTTTTCGCCGGAGCGGAGCAGGCTGCGCCGCACCAGCAGATCCCACACCGTGTCGCCCACGTAGGCCAGCGCCAGCGGCGTTTTCAGCCGGGCCTCCCGGGCGGTCATCAGGGGGGAGAACAATTCGGTGGGCATGGGCTCTTCCTCTTTTCCGTCAGTCATGGGGCTCGTCCCAAATCAGGGAGACCACGTTTTCCACGCCGCCCGCATAGCAGAACATGTCCACCGGCTGGCAGGCCTCCAGCCGGTAGCCGCCCTGCCGCAGCAGCTTCACGTCCCGGGCCTGCGTGGGCACGTGACAGCTGACGTACACCACCCGCCGGGGCCGTGTCCGCAGCACCGCGTCGATCACCGGCTGCTCCACGCCCTTCCGGGGCGGATCCAGCAGCACCACATCCGGCCGAAGACCCTGCTCCACCAGCTTGGGCAGCACGTCCTCCACCGCGCCCAGATGGAACTCCGCGTTGGCGACGGCGTTCCGGGCGGCGTTGCGGCGGGCGGCTTCCACCGCCTGCGGCACGATTTCGATTCCGATCACCTTCCGGGCGCTGCCCGCCATGCACAGGGAAATGGTGCCCGCGCCCGCGTAAGCGTCCACCGCCACATCCTCCGGCTGAAGCGCCGCCAGCCGAATAGCGCATTCATACAGCCGCTCGCACTGATCGGGGTTCACCTGAAAGAAGGAAAGGGGCGCAATCTCAAACGTCAGGCCCAGCAGCGTCTCTTCGATGGCATCCGTCCCCCACAGCTTCCGGGAACTGCTGCCCAGAATGACGTTGTTCCGGGCACGGTTCACGCTCAGGTGCAGCGCCCGGAAGCCGGGCACGGCCTTCTGTAAATTCCCGGCCAGCGTGGGAATTTCCGGCAGCTTGTCGGAGGTGGCGACCAGCAGCACCATCGTTTCGCCCCGCCGGTTGGAGCGGATCACCACATGCCGCAGAAGCCCCTTGCCCGTGGTCTCGTCGTAGGGCTGCACCCGGCAGCGGGTCATCCACGCCTTGACCGCGCCCACGATGGGGGCCAGCTCCGCCATGGAAATGGGACAATCTTCCATGGAAATGATCTGATGGCTGCGGCGGCGGTAAAAGCCCAGCTCCGGTTCCCGCCAGCTGCCGCCTACGGGCAGAGCCGTTTTGTTGCGGCAGTGCCACGGGTCTTTCGCGCCCAGCACCGGCGGCACCTGTTCCGGCAAAAGCTCCAGCCCGGCGATGCGGTTCAGGCAGTCCCACACCTGCCGGCGCTTGGCTTCCAGTGTGGCCTCGTAGGTCATATGCTGGCCGCTGCAACCGCCGCATTTGTCATACACCGGGCAGCGAGGCTCGGCCCGGCGGGGCGACGGCTCCGTTACCTTCACCAGCCGTCCGAAGGCATAGTTGGGCAAAGCCTTGACGATCTGCACCTCCGCCGTTTCCCCCGGCAGAACCCCGGGCACGAACACGGCCATGCCCTCATAAGAGCAAACGCCCTCCAGTTCGCTGCCCAGCCGGGCGCAGGAAAGGGTCAGCCGCTGATTTTTCTCCAAAGCCCCGTTCATTCCATCTTTCCTCCCGCCCCGACGTTCCCGGGCATATTTTCGCCGGATACAAAAATCCGGCTGTCCGCAGAAGCAGGCCGCGTCAGGCGGCGTTCCGCAGGCAAGCCGGAACATGTTTCAGCAGGGTTTCCCCCGGCAGCAAATCAAAACCCGGTTTGATGATAGCACATCCCGCCGGGGGATACAAGAGCAAATCAGAAGGGCTTTCCGGCGCTCAGACCCAGCAGCAGCTGCGCGGTATAATAGATGCCAAGACTGACATAGTGCCACAGGGTCGGCTTCTTTTGAACGGTGTTGTAGCACAGCGTCATATCGGATACCACGAACAGCGCCGCGCCGGACGCCGCCAGCACGGATCGGGAGCCGGGAGCCAGGAAGGGCAGGGGCAGGCTGAAGGCCAGCAGCGCCGACAGCGCCAGCGCATAGATATGCAGACCCAGCAGAATGAACCTTGCGGGCACTTTCTCCCGGTAACGGTACACGAAAATTTCCAGCACGGCGGCGGCAATCACAAACACGGTCAGGCACCACCAGCTCAGCACCCGGTAGCGGGACAGGGCCAGCACGTACAGCACATGCCCCAGAAAGAACAGAAAGCCGCCGATTTCGAATCGGATATCCAGCATCACGTCCGCGAACACGCAGGTACACAGGCCCAGAAAGATCAGTTTGGCGTAATCGTCGCTTGCGGGCAGGCAGAGGGCGGCGTATCCGGCGAACATGGCCGCCATGATGGTCGGCAGGGCCTTGAAGCTCAGGGACAGAACCTTGTTTTTCTGTTTTTTTCCGTAAAAATGGAGGGGCATACACAGGGCCCAAGTCAGTACAACAGCGGCAAGAATCGGGATCAAGGCGGTTTCCTCCTTAAGGGCGGTATGATTTTGAATGATGATGATAAAGCTATCATATCGGTTTGGACAGAGAATGTCAATGCAGGGGGCGAAAGGCGAACCGGTCATAGCCGGGCAGGCGCAGCACGGCCCTTTTGAACAGATGGACATAAAAAGGGCTTCGCTCCGTTTGGAATTCGGAGCAAAGCCGCGTCTTTCAAATAGTTTTCTGCAGCAGGGCGCTTTTTCCCTGCCGGTTCGTCGGGGGACCGTCCCTGCGGGGGTCTCTTTTGCTGCTTGGTCAAAAAATCAGCCTACCGTGTGCTTTACCCGATCGTGTTCCTCAGCGCGTTTGGCGTTGTTGAAACGGTCCAGCGTGCCGACCAGATAGCCGGTGATCCGGCGGATGCGGTGGAAGGGCTGCGCGCCCAGATCGTAATCCAGCTCCACCTCATCGCCGCAGACCTTGATGTCGATATGACGGGGTTCACGGCCGAATTTTTTGGCGGCACGGTCGATATAAGCCTGAATTTCGGGCTGCTCCAGCGTTCCGTTGGTGACGGTGACAGTACAAGCCATAGTGTTTCGCTCCTTTATATTTCCCGTTCGGGTACAAAATATGGTTTTTTGAACGATACATAGTATACCACTTTTTCGGGCAGATGAAACACGAAAACAGAACTTTCTCCCCGAAGGGCAGAACCATCCCAAAAGCAATGGCATGTTTCCTAACGCCGCCGCATAGGCTTCTGCAAAAAGACTGGGGAGGGAACGGCGTGAGCGAGGTGCAGACGATTCAGCTTCCCGCGGCGGGAAGCGTCACCAGCCAGACCGCGTCCAACGGCTGGCGAAGCCTGCTGGAAAGCAACGTGGGGCGGAGAGTCGCGGCGGAATTTTTGATCGGTCAGGACGGCATGGCGGAGAAAACAGGCGAAATTTATGCTGTGCAGTCGGATTACTTTCTTTTGAGGGACGACAACGGCAATTACGTGGCCTGCGATCTGTTCAGCCTGAAATTCGTCACCTTCTGTCCGGGCTGCGGTACGGGTTCCGGCACGCAGACCCAAAGTGAAACGGCGGAAACCGGCGCAGCCTCCGCCATGACGGTCACGCCGCTGCGTACTGCGGCTCCTGCGGCGGCGCTGAACTACGCCAAGCGAAAGGCCAGAAGATAACAAAGTCCGGCTTTCTCCGGCGGATGAAACCGCGCCCGCCGGAGAAAACTGTCCTTGAAATCCTGCCAGAATCGCGTTATACTAGGGGACGATTCAATACAACTTATCTGAAGGAGCAAAAGTATGGCAAGACTGTTCGGAACCGACGGTGTGCGCGGCATCGCCAACACGGAACTCACCTGTGATCTAGCCTTTCGGCTGGGACAGGCCAGCGCTTATGTGCTGGCCAGCGACGTCCACCGGCCCACGATTCTGGTAGGCCGGGATACCCGCATCAGCGGAGAAATGCTGGAAAGCGCGCTGGTAGCTGGCATTTGCAGCGTAGGCGCGCGGGCGGTGCTGGTAGAGGTGCTGCCGACCCCGGCCATCGCCTATCTGACCCGGTTCTACGAAGCGGATGCGGGCGTGGTCATCAGCGCCAGCCACAACACGGTGGAATATAACGGCATCAAATTTTTTGACAAAAACGGCTACAAGCTGCCCGATGCGGTGGAAGATAAAATCGAAGAGATCGTCCGCGGCGGCATGCCGGAGGACTTTGAAGCGCCTACCGGTGAACGGGTAGGCCGTCCCGTCCGCCAGCGCAACGCCACCCGGCGGTATGTGGACTTCGTCAAGGAAACCACGGATGTACGGCTGGACGGCCTGCATGTGGTGCTGGACTGCGCTCAGGGCGCCAGTTTCGAAGTCGCTCCCATGGTGTTCAAGGAGCTGGGCGCGCAGGTCAGCTGCTATTACCACGAGCCGGACGGCACCAACATCAACGACCACTGCGGCTCCACCCATCCCCGCCGCCTGTGCGAGCTGGTGCGGGAGCTGGGCGCGGACGTGGGCTTTGCCTTTGACGGCGACGCGGACCGGCTCATGGCCGTGGACGAGCGGGGTTCTCTCATCAACGGCGATCAGGTCATGGCCATGCTGGCGGTGTATCTGAAGGGCCAGGGACGGCTCCGGCAAAACACCATCGTTGCCACCATCATGAGCAACATGGGGCTGGACATCGCCATGAAGAAGCACGGCATCCGGGTGGAAAAGACCAAGGTCGGCGACCGCTATGTGCTGGAAAAAATGCTGGCGGACGGCTTCGTGCTGGGCGGCGAGCAGAGCGGCCACGTGATCCTGCTGGACCACAACACCACCGGCGATGGGCTGGTGACGGCAGTGCAGGTCATCAGCGCCATGGTGAAGGCGCAGCGGCCCCTGAGCCGCCTGAGCTCGGTGATGCAGATCATGCCCCAGAGCCAATACGCGGCCAACGTTTCCGACAGCCGGAAATATGATTTCGACAAAAACGAGAAGATCCTGGCCATGATCCATCAGCTGGAAGAAAAGTACAAGGACAAGGGACGACTGGTGATCCGGGCCAGCGGCACGGAGCCCCGGGTTCGGGTAATGATCGAAGGCCCCGACCAGCGGGAAATGGATCGGGACGTGTATACCCTCAGCAAGCTGATCGAAAGGGAGCTGGCGTAAGCCGGGCAAAAAACGCCGATTCCTTTCATCCTGAATGGACAGAAAAACAACCGGCCCTGTTCCGAATGTGCATCGGAACGGGGCCGGTTGTTTGCTAGAAAGCAGACTTCAGACGGATGAAGTCAACGGTCTGAAAGATGACCTGTGCTCTAATTTGGAACCCGCCGGGGTCAAATCGCCCGCCGGGGCGCTGCCTCGGGGAGCGTGTCGGCTTCGGCCTTGAGCTTGGCGAAGATCATCCGCCCGGCGCTGGTCTGCAGCACAGTAGTCACCACCACCGGCACCTGTTCGCCCACATGGCGGCGGCCGTTTTCCACCACGATCATGGTGCCGTCGTCCAGATAGGCCACGCCCTGACCGGGTTCCTTGCCCTCCCGGACGATCTGCACCCGCAGCTCCTCGCCCGCCATCAGCATGGGCTTGACTGCGTTGGCCAGATCGTTGATATTCAGCACCCGAATGCCGGTGACGCCTGCCACCTTGTTCAGATTGTAATCGTTGGTCACAACGACGGCGCCTTCTTCCCGGCACAGCCGAAGCAGCTTCACATCCACCTCATCCACGTCGGGATAGTCCTTTTCCACGACTGCAACAGGCGTTTTCAGCTCCTTCTGCATCCGGTTCAGCACATCCAGTCCCCGGCGGCCCCGGGCCCGGCGCAGCGTATCGCCGCTGTCCGCAATATGCCGGAGCTCCGCCAGCACAAAGGAGGGCACCACGATCTTGCCTTCCAGAAAGCCGGTCTTCAGCACGTCCAGGATCCGCCCGTCGATGATGACCGAGGTATCCAGAATTTTGCTGGGCACGGCTTCTTCGGCAGCGGGCAGCTCTTCTTCCCCCTCATCGCCCTCTTCCGAAACCTCGGACAGGACGGTATCCAGCAGGGATTCTTCTCCGTCCGCGCGGCGCTTATGGCGGCGCAGCGAGGGCAGATGCTTGCCGGAATGGTAGCGGTGATTGCCGATCTGCAATCCCAGATAGCCCAGAAAAATATACGTCAGCGCGCTGAAGGACAGCGTTAAAAGGCTGGCTCCCGCCGACAGGATCAGCTGCGTAAACAGCGCCGCGATGGCCAGACCGCACAGAAGGCCCAGGCTGGTCCAGACGATCTGCCGGTTGGGCATTTTTTCCCAGTGCTGCTCGATGCTGGCCGCCGCCTTCATGCAGCGGGTCAGGATCGACATGCTGAGGGCGAAAAAAACCAGGCCGCCCAGCAGGCAGAGAACGACGTACAGCAGCACCTGATTGGAAAATTGCTCGAAAATCTGCGGATAAACGCGCCGGAGCAGCGGAGCCAGCAGCATGGCCAGCGCCGCGCCCACCCCTGCGCCCAACAAAGTAATCAGCGCCCTTGAAAGCCTTTCAAGGGCTTTGCTTCGCATTTTCAAAGAAACGACCTGCCTTTCTGCATCCCGCCGCGGGCGGGAATCAGTCCGTCACCACTGCAAGGGCCTGCATCAGCGTATCCACGCCGGTCAGCCGGACGCCCTCGATGGGTTTGATGCTTTTCATGTTCTGCTTGGGTAAAAGGATCTCCGTAAAGCCCAGCCGGACGCATTCCGCCACCCGGCGTTCCGCCTGGCTGACCGGGCGCACCTCGCCGCACAGGCCCACCTCGCCCATCACGCTCAGGGAAGGCGACAGGGCGAAGCCCATCAGACTGGAGGCCACGGCCACGCAGACCGCCAGATCGGCGGCGGGGTCGCTCAGCGCCAGTCCGCCCGCTACGTTGATGTACACGTCCTGATCGAAGAGCTTCTTTCCGGCCCGCTTTTCCATCACAGCCAGCAGCAGGGCCACCCGGCTGGAATCCATGCCGCCGACGGTCCGCTTGGGTACGGAGTAGAAGGATTTGGCGGCCAGCGCCTGCAAGTCGCACAGAATGGGACGGCTGCCCTGCAGCGTGCAGAACACCACGCTTCCGCCCGCGCCCCGGGTCCGCTGGCTCAGCAGCGTCTCGCTGGGGTTGGGGACGGGGATCATGCCCTCGGAGCGCATTTCGAACACGCCTAGCTCATTGACGGAGCCGAAGCGGTTCTTCACCGCCCGAAGCAGCCGGTATTCATGCTGCCGGTCGCCTTCGAAGTAGAGGACGGCGTCCACCATATGCTCCAGAATGCGGGGGCCCGCCAGACTGCCTTCCTTGGTCACGTGGCCGACGATGAAGGTAGACGTGCCCGTTTCCTTGGCATAGCGGACGATGGCCCCGGCGCTCTGCCTTACCTGGCTGACGCTGCCCGGCGCGCTGGCGCTGTCCTCGGACACCATGGTCTGGATACTGTCGATGATGAGCACATCCGGCTGCATGCCTTCGCATTTTTCCAGAATGCTCTCCACATCGTTTTCTGCCAGCACATACAGCTTGTCCTGAGGGACGCCGATGCGGCTGGCGCGCATCTTGATCTGCCTTGCGCTTTCCTCGCCGCTGACGTACAGCACCCGGCAGCGCTGGCTCAGACTGCCTGCCACCTGCAATAGCAGCGTGCTTTTGCCGATGCCCGGGTCGCCGCCCAGCAGAATGGCGCTGCCGGTGACCAGACCGCCGCCCAGCACCCGGTCCAGCTCCTCGTTTCCCGTAGAGGAACGGGGCTCCTGCCGGTCTTCCACCTGACTGAGGGCCACGATCTCGCTTTTGCGGGCCGTCTGATACTTGGCGGCCTTTTCCGCCGTTTTGCTGGGAGCGGGCGCAGGGGTGCTGCGATGCTCCTCGAAGGTATTCCATTCTCCGCAGTCCGGGCAGCAGCCCAGCCAGCGGGCGGCTTCATAGCCGCAGGACTGGCAGACGTAAACGGTTTTCTCCTTGGCCAAAGAGGGCTCCTTTTCTGCCGCCCGCAGGGCTGCGGGCTGGCCTTATCATAACAGAATCCATGTTCCCGCGCCATGGCTACCTTTGGGGAATCCTGTCGCAGGCCCCCAAAAACGTTCGTCATCTTTCGCAGGGGAATATACCTGACTAGTATACCATAGACCGGGGGGAATTGCCTAGAAAGAGCGAAACAGATTTTACAACGAAAAAGAAGGCGATTCTTTTTTACAAGTATCAACCGTCTATGACGAACCTCTTACGAATACTGCATTTTCGTATTGTTTTGATGGAAAACTGTCATACTTTGCTTAGAAATCCTCCATTGACGCGGAGCAGGGAAGCAACGTAAACTAAAGCTATAGAGTATGGGGGTGATTCTTTTGGCAAGGCGCAAAAACGAGTATCTGTTCGCACCGCAGCGGGAGAAGCGTTCGCATCTGGGGGCGTGGCTGGCCGTTTTCATGCTGCTTGCCGCAGTGGTCGCCGCCGTCTGGCTGACCAACCGGGGCGTGAACCAGAAGCTGACGCTGGAAACGGAAAAGGTTCATGTCATGGGGCTGGACAAGGCCTTCGAAGGCTTTACCATCCTGCATATCAGCGATCTGCACGCTTCCGGGCTGGGCGACGATCTGAGCCAGTGGAAATCCCTGCTGAACGGCAAAAATTATCATGCGGTTGTGCTCAGCGGCGATATGGTGGGCCAGAGCGGCGACGACGAGCCGCTTTTGACGCTGATTCACAATCTGAACACTCTGCGGGAGGGTGTGCCCATTTACTTCGTTGCCGGGGATGAAGACCCGGAGCCGGTGCTTTCCACGGCCCGGGGAACGCCCCGGGTGCTGGCCGACTGGGTGGAGGCGGCGCAGGCCGCAGGCGCCGTTTATCTGGACGCGCCGGTTTCCCAGACGGTTGGAAAAAAGACGGTCTGGTTCTCCCCCGAATACCTGTACGATGTGGACGTGGACGGCCTGATCGGTGCGCTGACCAGTCAGCGGGAAAGTATGGAAGCTCAGGGCTCCCAGTACGAAGCCGAGGGCGGCGCGGCATACCGGGCGCTGGGCTACCGCATCGAGGCCTACCAGCGCGCCCAGCAGGCGCTGAAGGAAATGACGGCCAATGACCTGCAGATCGCCGTGAATCACGTGCCCATGGAGACTTCCTACATTCGGGAAAGCATCGAGTGGGCCGATCAGGAAAAGGTCTTCAACTTTCGAAACATCTCGCTGCTGCTGTGCGGCCATTACTGCGGCGGCCAGTGGCGGCTTCCCGGCGGCGGAGCCGTCTACGTGCCCGAAAAGGGCTGGTTCCCTTCGGATGACGGCATTCGCGGCATGCAGCGGATCAACAGCCTGAACCAGTACATTTCGCCGGGCATCGGGGCCTGCGGCGACTATCCTATGAAGGGACGGCTGTTCAATAAACCTACCGTTACGCTGATCACCTTTACCGCAAAGCTGCAATAGAATAGGCATTCAAAAGGGCCTTTTCCGGAAAAACCTTCGCCGGAAAAGGCCCTTTTGTCCAGCCTGCTGCAAAAGCCATGTTGGCCGTAGATGCCCGCAAACAGCGCTTTGCGGCCCGCCATGCTACGCATGGCAGATTTCGGACTGCGGTAGCCCTTCGGGCTGTCCTCGTCCTCGGTGCTGCGCACCCTTAAGCTGGTTTGCGGGAAAAGTGCTGCGGCATAAGTTTTAGGGGCTCCGTTCCGCAACCTCAATCGTCGTCTTTGGCACTGCCGTGCCAAATCCTCGTTTCGGTTGACGGCTGTCAGTCGCTAGCTGCCTTCGGCA
>SFGO01000065.1 GCA_004556545.1 Clostridiales bacterium | reverse complement strand
AAAGTGCTTAAAAAATCAGTCTGACATTGAAATCATCACAGAGAAAGATTATATTTCACACCCTAAGCCAAATGGCTATCGCAGTCTGCACCTGACGATTCGGCTGCCGGTATTCTTTGCAGAAAAAGAAATCCATGTGCCGGTGGAGATACAACTCCGTACAATCGCTATGGACTTCTGGGCAAGCCTTGAGCATACCATCCGCTATAAGAAAAACTTGCCGATAAATGTTGAAATCGAAACTGAACTGAAAGAGTGCGCCGATTCCAGCAGAGAGTGGGACAGCAAAATGGAGCGCCTTTTGCATCTCTTAACGTAATGTAGTAAGTATAAAAGGACAAGCACTCATTCTGATGCTTGCCCTTTTATATTAAGTTATGTCTCTGAATCATTCATGATAGACAAAAGGTACGTCTTCCAAGCGCAATCAGTTCCTTATCTGTTCGGATTTCTGTGTATTTTCTTACCATTTCTCATGAAAAGTAAACTGCGGCATAAAGATCAACGTCATCGTAAATGTGATGCTAAAAGGAAACGCCTGATTGCCCGCATTATAAGCAGACCATCAGGCCTTTTCGTTATTAGTATTTATTGTGGATACTCACATTTCATTCCGTTTCTGAAACAGAACCCCATGTGTCCGTCGTGTTGGATGATCACCTTATCCACCAGCGCCACGAACGCCCCCGGCTCGAATTCCACGCACTCTTTCTGCTCTTCCAGCATATAAAGGAATATCTCGATGCGCTGCCGACGTTCTGCCTTCCTTTCTCGCGATCTGCCCGCTCAATCCACCTTCAGCTGCGTTTGAATATACTGCTGCTTTTTCCCGCCGCGTTCCAGCTTTTTGCGCAGCGTGGCCATGAACACCCGCAGGGAGGCAACGTCGTTTTCCCAGCTGCTGCCCCAAATCTGCTGCGTGATATAGGTATGTGTCAGAACCCTGCCTACATTCCGAGAGAGCAGGCACAGCAGCTTATACTCAATCGGCGTCAGGTGCAGTTCCTCTCCATCAAGGAAAGCGCAACCTGCAGCGTAGTCGATTTTCAGCGCGCCGTTCATAAAAACCGGCGACTCCTGCGCAAAATCCGTCTTCATCAGCGCCAGCCGGCGCTGCGTTACGCGCAGCCGCGCCAGCAGCTCCTCTACGGAAAATGGCTTGGTCAGATAATCGTCCGCGCCCGCGTCCAGCGCTTCAATCTTGTCGGAATCCTCCGTTCGTGCGCTGATAACGATGATTGGCATATTGGACCAGGAGCGAATTTTCCGAATCACGTCCACACCGTCCATATCAGGAAGGCCCAGATCCAGCAATACGACGTCCGGATTATGCGACAGCGCTTCCGTTATGGCGCCTGCGCCGTTTTGCGCGGAAAGATACTTATAGTCATGCGTTTTCAGCGTCGTAGCAATCAGGCTGCGCACCGGCGCGTCGTCTTCTACCACGAGAATCAGGGGTTTATTCATTCAAATTCACCTCACTGAGCGGTACTGTAAAGGAAAAAACACAGCCGTGGGGAACGTTGTCCGTCAGAGAAATTGTTCCGCCATGAGCGTGAACAATGGCGCGGCAGAGTGCAAGCCCCAGACCGAGGCTGCGCCGGCTGTCGCCGACGGCGTTATCACCGGTAAAGAACATTTCAAATACGCGCTCCTTCAGTGCATCCGGAATACCCGGGCCATGGTCGCTGACCTGAAACACGGCAGCACCGTCCCGACGCAGCACCGCGACATGAATCTCCGAACCCGGCGGCGTATACTTGATGGCGTTATTTACAAGATTCACCAGCACCTGAACGATCAGCCTTGCATCCACCCGTATCAGCAGCGGTTCATCGCCGCAATCCGTCGTAACAGGATGTTCCGAACATCTGCGGTCGATATGCCGAAGCGCTTCTGAAACGACGTCCTCCGCGACCTGATCGGACAAATGCAGTTTGACGCTCCCGTCAGCCATTTTGGTAATGGAAAGAAGATTTTCCACAAGCTCCGTCAGCCACTGCGCGTCGTCATAAATATCCGTAAAAATCCGCATCCGCGTCGCACAGTCCAAAGCTTCGAAGCTGTGTATCAGCGTATCCGCGTTGCCGGAAATTGAGGTCAGCGGCGTTCGCAGATCGTGTGAAATGGAGCGGAGAAGATTGGCACGGAGCTGCTCGTTCTTGGCGAGTACGGCGGCTTTTTCCTTTTCCTCCGCGTTGCGCAGGCTTTCCAGCGCCAGCGCGCACTCGCCGAGGATAGAGAGAAGAATGCTATAGGCAAACGCGTCTATCGGCGTCTGCCTGTCCACAAAAACGCCGATCACGCCGTAAACCTGCTGAGCGGTGCGAATGGCAAGATACAGCCGGCGCGCATTCGAATACTGGCCAGTTGTCGCACCGGCACGTCTGCGATTTTCCCAAACCCAGCAGACGACCTCCCGTTCTTCATCTGCCGGCGATATATCGCAAGGAGCGCCACCTCCCGCCGGATACAGGATTCCGGAAGAAAGCGCCCCGTTCTGCGCCGGATAAATCAGAAGGTCGCACTGCAGAAGCCGCTGCAGCTGCGCCGCGGTTGACTGATAGATTTCGCCGGGCGACTGCGCCTTCTGAAGCCTCTGATTCGTGTCGAACAGGATTTTCGTCCGATATGCGTCTCGCGCGGAAAGCTGCGCGTGCGCCTTCAGCTTTGCCGCCAGCGTACCGGTCAGAAGCGCCGAACACAGCATTACTGCAAAGGTGACGGGATAACCCGTATCGTAAGCGCGCAGTGAAAGATGCGGTTCCGTGAGAAAAAAGTTAAACAGAACCACGCTCAGAATGGAAGCAAGCGCGCCGCAGAAATAACCGCTGGTAAAAACCGACGTCAGCAGAACGGCCAGAAGGTATACCGCGATGATATTCGCGTCTGTGAATCCCCAGTGGGCAAACATCCAGCCGACCGCCGTTGCGGCGGACAGGAGTCCCATCGTCAGCGCAAGATCCCGGATGCCTGGCATGTTCGTACAACTGTGCCTTATTCTGTGCCGGAGACGATAAACCTCCGCGTCCGGAATGATGTAAATATCCAGTTGGGGTGCAAGCTCGATCAGGCGTTCCGTCAGCGTCGGTCTGCTCCAAAAATGACGCCGCCGCGCAACACTTCGTCCGATGATCACTCTGGTCGCGCCGGAAAGCCGTGCGTATTCCGCAATCTGTGTCGCCACATCTTCACCATGGGTGGTGACAATTTCCGCACCGAGCCGCTCCGCAAGGAGGGTATTCGCCTGAAGGCGCGACCGATCTTCTGCGTTCATGCCTGCGGCGTCGGGCGTCTGTACATATAGCGCGGTAAGATTGCCGCCGAAGGCGCGCGCCATTTGTGCCGCCGTACACACAATGCGCTCATTGGAAGGAGAAGAGGACAGACATACCAGAATATGCTCGTTCTGTCGATCGCCGGACATTTTCCGCATAATCTCACCGCCTTTTCGCCCCTATTATAGCACGGAAATGTGAACGCTTCTACCGCTTCTCAACCTCTGCCTGCAGGGGACAAAAGCGCTCCGGATCATAGATCAGAATTTTCACTCGCGCATGGCTTGCACAGAAGACGCGCCGCTGCTCCTCCAGCGTTTCACTGGGCGTCGTTCCCTCCAGAACCACGCAGGACGGTTCCGGGCGCTGCGTTTCTTCCTGAAAAATCCGCTTCTGGTTTTCATCGAGAAAGCGATCCAGTCGCTTCATCAAAAACCATCCAAATAAAACTGCCGCCAATACAGTCATGCACAGAACCGCATCGATCACTGATGGTCACCGCCGTTTCAGATGTGGAAGCATTTGTGCAGCGCCTTATAATCTCCAAGCGCCAGAATGGTTGCGTCGCGGGGCAGCGTCGTTTCCGAGGTGACGGCGACGTCTGTTTTACCCACGCGCTTTACACCGAGAATATTTATGCCAAACCGCCGGCGAACATCCAGTTCTCCAATGGTTTTCCCCGCCCATGATTCCGGAATTTCGACCTCAAAGATCGCGTGCTGATCATCGATTTCCATAAAATCAAAGATATGATCGGACGCATAGCGAATCGCCGCCCATTTCGCAACCTGCTTTTCAGGATAAACCACATGATCCGCGCCGTTGCGAAGCAGAAACTTTGCCTGTACATCGCGTTCCGCGCGGGCAACCACGCATCGTGCGCCCAGTTCCTTGAGCAGCGACGCCGTTTCCAGCGAGTTCTGAAAGCTTCCGCCGATGGTCACGATGCACACGTCGAAGTTTGCGACGCCCAGGGAACGCAGGAAATCCTCGCTGGTGCTGTCTCCAATCTGGGCGTTTGTAACGAAGGGCAGCAGATCGTTGATGCGCTCCTCGTTTATGTCTACCGCCATCACCTGATGGCCGAGCTGTGTCAGCTGTTCCGCCATATGCCGGCCAAAGCGTCCCGCACCGATCAGCAAAATATTTTTCATTGAAAGCTTCCCCCTTTATCCCACGGTAATTCTTTCCTGCGGCAGCTTCGCCGCGCTCTTTTTTTCGCCGGACAACGCCGCATAAATGAGCGTCAGTCCGCCGACTCTTCCCAGATACATCAGCGCGATCAGCACCAGCCTCGAAGGAATATGAAGCTGAGGGGTAATGCCCAGCGTCAATCCGACTGTTCCAACCGCCGACGCTGTTTCGTACAAGCAGCTTGCCAGCGGCAGGCCTTCAAGAACGCTGATTAAAACTGCGCCGCCAAGGAACAGCGTCAGATACAGCGTCAGAAGCGTCGCAGCATTTCGGACGGCTTCATTATCGATTCTCCGTCCAAAGAGCCGCGCGCTGTCCTGCCTGTGAAAAGAAGCTGAGGCGTTGGCCAGCAGAACCGCCAGCGTGGTGGTCTTCATGCCGCCGGCTGTGGATCCGGGGGAGCCGCCGATCAGCATCAGCCCGATCATGATCGCCTGAGACGCACCGGTCATTGCAGTGAGATCAACGGTGTTGAACCCCGCAGTTCTCGGCGTTACCGACTGAAACAGCGCGGCCAGCAGCCGTTCGTCCGACGGAAGCGCCGCAAAATCCGCGAAAAAGAAATAGATGGCTGGAAGAACAATCAGCAGCAATGTGGTCGTGAGGATCACTTTGCTCTGCATCCTGTAGCGCCGAAAGTGCAGCCGATGCCCGCATATGTCGTCCCACGTCAGAAAGCCGACGCCACCAATCACGATCAGCAGCATAATCGTAATATTGACGGCAGCATTCTGCGCGTATCCGGTGAGGGAGGGATACTGGTGATTTCCGCTTCCCAAAATGTCAAAGCCGGCATTGCAGAACGCGGAAACCGAATGAAATACCGCCAGCCAAACACCGCGCCAGCCATAATCCCGGCAAAACACCGGGAGCATTGCGGCCGCGCCGAGCGCTTCGATCAGAAAGGTGCCCCGCAGAATAAACCGCGTCAGCCGAACAATTCCGCCCACCTTCGGCGCAGAAATTGCATCCTGCATGGCGCTGCGCTGCATCAGGGAAATCTTCCGTCCGGAAAGCAGTGCGAACGACGCCGCCACAGTCACCACGCCCAGGCCGCCGATCTGTATCAACGCAAGAATTACCGTCTGTCCAAAGCCGGACCAGTAGCTCCCTGTGTCCTGTACCACCAGTCCCGTCACGCATACGGCGGAGGTTGCGGTAAACAGCGATTCGTCAAACGGCGTTATACGCCTGTCCGCGGCGGAAATCGGCAGCGTCAGCAGCAGGGCTCCAAGCAGTATCACGCCCGCAAAGCCCAGCGCGATCATCTGAAAGGTTGACAGACGGCGTTTGATTCGAATGGTTCTTTCCAGCATAAGTCGACTCCTTCTGTACGGTTTTCTGTATCATACCAGAACCCGCTTTAAGATGGCCTAAGAACATCACGTTTGAAATTAAGGCCGCATAAAGACGATGCGGTGCTTGCACTTTTGTGAAATCTTATCGAACATTCTTGACTTCAATCTGGCCGGGCAGAGCTTCTTCCATACCGATTTCGATGCGACGCTCAAGGATGGTTTACGGCGACGCCGTGAATCTGGACAGCCTTGTAGTTGAAGGCGGCGTCGTGGAATAACGCCAACGGAAACGCTTGAGCAGAAAACACTCCGCCAAATAACACTGTGCAGGACAGAAACGGCAGGCTCAGGATCCTTACAATTCTGAGCCTGCCGTTTTATTCTTTTATTCTTAATACACTACAGAATCACGGCAAGGGCACAGCTGTCGGCTGTGACACTACAGAATCACGGCAAGGGCACAGCTGTCGGCTGTGCCAAAATGAAACTCGTCTCACGGAAAATCGCGCAGAGAATCTACCCGGCATTTTGCGATTAAAGCAATAACGAAGGCATGCAGCACTTTTCCACCAGTTTCAAAGCATTCACTGGCCTTTCGCCGCACGAATGGCTGATGAACAGCCAACCCAATCGGACGTAAATTGAGGTTCGGTTCATTTTCTTTGAAAGAAACTTACTTTCTGCCTATACAATCGCGCCGGTTTTATGCTATAATGGTGCTGGCTCAATGCTTTCATAAAGGTGGAACGGCCATGAACTTTGTTTCGGTGGACGGCGGCGGCACGAAGCTGAACGCCATCTGGTTTGACGAAAAACTGAATCTGCTGGGGCGGGCGCGCGCGCCGGGCGTGAACAGCACCATTACGCCCCGCGAGGAATACCGCGCGCACATTCGAAGCTGCTTTGACGCGCTGTTCGGCGGCCGCGCGCCGAAGGTGATCGACGAGCTGTTCGTCATCTGCGGCAGCGGGCCGGACTACGCGGACTGCCTGCCCGAGGGAACGACGCTTTCGAAGATGAATTCGCTGGCGGAAATTCACGGCGGTCTCTTAGCCGGGCGCGGGCTGCGCGACGGCATTCTGGTCATCGCGGGCACGGGCTCGAACATTCACCTGTGCGAAAACGGCCGGACAACGGACTATGTGGGCGGCGTCGGCGCGATTCTGGGCGACGAGGGCAGCGGCGTATGGATGGCGCGGCAGGCGGCGCAGGCGGCGGTTCGCTGCGGCTTCGGCTGGGGCGAGCGGACGCTGTTCACCGACATGCTCATCCACCGGCTGCACCTGAAGAACATCGCGGGGCTGGTCAACTATCTTTACGACAGCCCGTCGCCGTTTCAGCGGCTGGGGCTTCTGCTTCCGCTGGCGGGCGAGGCGGCGCGCGCGGGCGACCGCGCGATGCTGGAGGTATTCGCGCGCGGCGGCGAAATGCTGGCGCGGCAGACGCTGGCGCTGATCGACCGGCATCCCGAATTTCGCGGCAGCATCGTGATCTGCGGCGGCGCGTGGAAGGCGCATCCGGCAACGTTCGAGCGCTTTTCGGCGATTGTCGGCGAAAAGCATCCGTCGCTTCCCATCTGCCGGCCATGGTTCGAGCACGTGCTCGCCGGGCCGATGGACATGCTTCTGCGGATGGGCTTCGCGCCCGAGGACGCGCACGCGCGGCTGCTGGAAACATTTCCGGACTACGAATGGAGGGCATGAACATGAACGCAATCGCCGCTTATTCCGGCGCACTTCTTGAAACGCTGAACCGCGCATTCGACACGCAGGCGGACGCGCTGCGCGAGGGCGCGCGCCTTCTGAAGGAGGCCACGCTGGGCGGGCGCAACATCTTCGCCTTCGGCTGCAGCCACGCCATTCTTCCCATGCTTGAAATGTATTACCGCACCGGCGGCATGGCCACGATCAACCCCGTGCGCGCGCCGGGGCTTTGTCTGGACGTTGACCCCGCCACGATGACCAGCGCCATGGAGCGCATGCGCGACTACGGTCGCGTGATCGTGGACGGCCAGCCGCTGGGCGCGGGCGACGTGATCATCGTGCACAGCGTGTCCGGCCGCAACAGCGTGTCCATCGACGTGGCGCTGCGCGCGAAGGAAAAGGGCGCGAAGGTCATCGTGCTTACGAACCTCGCCATGTCCCGCGCGGTCACCAGCCGCCACCCGGACGGCGTGAAGCTGTATGAGGTGGGCGACGTGGTGATCGACAACTGCGGCTGTCTGGGTGACGCGGCCATCGACGTGCCGGGCGTGCCGGAGAAGGTCGCGCCGACCTCCACCGCCGTGGGCGCGGCGCTGATGAACGCCATGATGGCGCAGGCCGTGGCGGACATCGTGGACGCGGGCGGCGTGCCGCCGGTGTTCGTCTCCGCGAACGTGGACGGCGGCGACGAGCACAACCGCGAAATGCTGAAGCGATACGGAAGCCATATTTTCTATATGTAGGAGGGAACCATCATGCTTCTTGAACGGTATCAGGCCCGCGTGGACGAGCTGCTTCGCGAGGTTCGCGAAACCCAGCGGGAAACCATCATCAAGGCCGGAAAGCTCATCGCCGACACCGTGGCGAATGGCGGCGGCGTGTTCCTCAGCGGCATCTGCCACTCCATCGAAAACGACGCCATCTATCGCGGCGGCGGCCCGATCTTCTACAAGCACTTCTCGTGGAGCCTGAACGTGGAGCAGCAGGGGCGCGAGCGCCCGACCGACGGCATGGACGCCAGCATGGAGGGTCTGGCCGCCTACGCGCTCAAAAAGAGCCGCATCCGCCCCGGCGACGTGCTGGTGGTCGGCTCCGTGTCCGGCCGCACGGCCAGCGTGGTCGATCTGGCGTATGAAGCCAAGAAGATGGGCGTGCACGTGATCGCGTTTATCTCCATGAAGTACGCAACGCAGGTGGAGCCCGTTCATTCCTCCGGCAGGAAGCTGTATGAAATGGTCGATCTGGTAATGGACAACTGCGCGCCCGCCGCCGAGGGCATGATGGACGTGGAGGGCATCGAAGCGCCCTACGCCGCGGCCTCCGGCATCGCCAGCGATTACATCCTGTGGAGCATGACCAGCGTGGCGGTGGACGAGCTGCTCGCGCGCGGCATTACCCCCGGCATCCTGAAAAGCGCCAATTTCCCCGGTGGGAACGACTACAACAAGACCGTCATTGAACCCCATTACGAAAAATACGGCTGGTAAACAGGGAGGAAACGAGTATGAACGTAGGAATCTGCATCCACCACGCTTCCGAAAACATGCGGCGGCTGATTGAAACCGCGGCGGAAAACGGCTTCCATCACGGCCAGCTGATCAGCTGGGAGCCCGCCAACTGGACGGACGAAAGCGCCGCCGAGATCAGCGCGCTCTGCAGGGAGCTGGACTTCACCATCACCGCCTTCTGGTGCGGCTGGGTCGGCCCCAAGTTCTGGAACTTCACCGAGGGCCCGCAGACGCTGGGTCTGGTGCCCGTGGAATACCGCCACGCGCGCGTGAACAACCTGCTGGGCGGCGCGGCGTTCGCCCGCAAGATCGGCGTGGAAAACGTCGTCACGCACATGGGCTTCATCCCGGCGCTGCCCTGCGACCCCAACTACCCCGGCTTCCTCGCGGCGATCAAGTTCCTCGCAAACGAGCTTAAGAGGCACGGTCAGAACCTCCTGTTCGAAACCGGGCAGGAAACGCCGGTCACGCTTCTGCGCCTGTTTGAGGACGTGGGCACGGACAATCTGTTCGTGAACCTCGACCCCGCGAACCTCGTGATGTACGGCATGGCGAACCCCGTGGACGCGCTGGACGTGTTCGGCGACTACGTGCGCGGCGTGCACGCCAAGGACGGCCTGTATCCCACCAACGGCCGCCATCTCGGCCCGGAGGTCAAGGTCGGCGCCGGCAAGGTCGACTTCCCGAAGCTGATCGAGGGACTCAGGGCGCACGGCTTCGACGGCTCGCTCACCATCGAGCGCGAAATCTCCGGCGAGCAGCAGCGCATCGACATTCTGGACACGAAAGCATATCTGGAGGCGTTGATTTAATATGTTGAAGGTCGCCATCGTGGGCTGCGGCGGTATCAGCCGCTCCCATCTGAACAGCTGGAAGCAGATTCCGGAGGCCAAAATCGTCGGCGCGTGCGACGTGCGCGCGGAAAAGTATCAGGTGTTCGTGGACGAGACCGGCTGCAACGGCTATCTCGATTTTTCCGCCATGCTGCGCAGGGAAAAGCCGGACATTGTGGACATCTGCCTGCCCACCTACCTGCACGCGGACTACGCCGTGAAGGCGTTAAAGCACGGCTGCCACGTGCTCACCGAAAAGCCCATCTCCCTCAAAATGCGCGACGTCGACCGCGTGTATAACGCCGCCCGCAGGGCGAACCGCCGCGTGATGGTCGCGCAGGTGCTGCGCTTCTGGCGCGAATACATGGCGCTGGCCGACGCGTACCATACCGGCCGCTACGGAAGGCTTCTGAGCGGCACCATGCTCCGGCTGGGCAACATGCCCAAATGGTCGTGGGATAACTGGATGCGCGACCCCGAGCGCAGCGGCCTTGTGCCGTTCGACCTGCACATCCACGACCTCGACTTCATCATCGCCACCTTCGGTTCCCCCAAAAACGTGGTCTGCGACCGCGCGCGCAACGAGCGGCAGGACTATATCCACGCCATCTACCACTTTGACGATTTCTTCATCGCCACCGAGGCCGCGTGGTTCGACTGCAAATATAAGTTCCAGAGCGGCTTCCGCTTCCAGTTCGAAAAGGCCGTGCTGGAATTCAAGGACGGCGAGCTGACCATCTTCCACGACGACGATACCGAGGAAAAGCTGGCCGACGAGCCCACCGGCGAGGAAAACGGCATCAACCTGCCCAAGACCAACGCCTACTATAACGAGATCCGCTACTTCACCGACTGCGTGCTCGCGGAAAAGGACTGCGACCGGGTAAAGCCCGAGGAACTCAAGGAAGTCCTCCGCCTGATCCGTAAGCTGGAAAAGTAAGCCATTCCCCAACCAAAAGCGAACCCCGCGATCAGGCAGGGTTCGCTTTTTGGCAATCCATCATCAGCCCTTTTCAGCCGTGCTGAAGACAAGGCGGCCGGCATTCGTGTGAAAATCTGCGGGAAATCCAAAAATCTTCGCGCAAATCGACACGAATATTTTTACCCATCCCTCAAAATGCGACAGGAACATCCCGTGCGCTGGATATGTCGTGCCTTATCGGGAATCTATAAACCCAGCTCCTTGTCAAAATACGGCAGCGCCGGCATGGTCAGGATACGACTTCGAATCATAATCACGGTAAAAATCCGCCGCCAGGCAAATAATCTGCCTATCGAACTCCATATCCCGTCATCGTCCCTTTTATAAAAGGAGAGCTGCCTCGCGGCAGCTCTCGCCTGCTTCAACCGGTCAATTTTTCTTTTACCGACGTGTCCGAACCGTCACACATCTCATTCGGTGAAGCGGGAGTTTCCTCCCACCTGCAGTATATGCAAAGGCGCGCAAAATGTCAACGGAAATTTTTCACGCCCGCTTCTTCGGCTGATATTGCATGTTGGACACGTTATAGATGGTGATAAACGCCTTCGGATCCTCCCGGTTGATGAAGTTCATCAGCTTCTGGTATTCGCTTTTGTCCACGATGGTAATGATCTCCTCGTGCTTTTCCAGGTTGTACGCGCCGATGGCCTCATAAATCGTCGCGCCGCTATGCAGGTCGTGAATGATGAACTGCCTGAGCGCCTCTTTCTTCTCGGTGATGATGCACACGCGGCGCTTCCGGTTGTTGTCAAAGATAAAATAATCCAGCACGATGCCGTTGAAGTACGTGCCGAGCACGCTCAGCACCACCGTCTTTTTGTCATACGCAAACGCCGCCGACAGCGCCACGCACAGCCCCGCCAGAGACATGGCCCTGCCGAGCTCCATGTGCAGATATTTGTTCATGATCTTCGCCACAATATCCAGCCCGCCGGACGACGCGTTGCGGTTGAACAGGATGCTCAGCCCAACGCTGACCATCAGTATGTAGCAAAGCACGTCCAGCTCCTGACTGCCCGTCATGGAGACGAAATTCGGGAACAGCTTCTCGAACACCCACAGAAACAGCGGCAGCATCACGCTGGTGTACACCGTCTTTGCCCCAAACTCCCGGCCGCAGGTGAGAAATCCGATGATCAGAAGCACGACGTTCAGAATCATCGTGATGACCGACAGCGGAAGCGGCACAAAGTTGGACAGCACGATGCCAAGACCGGAAATACTGCTGACGGACGTGTGGCTGGGCATCAGAAAAAAGTATACCGCCGCCGCGATAATCGCCACCGCCGCGGTCAGAACCAGCGCTTCCTTCATGACCTTTACGGAACCCCGCTTCGCGTTCATCGTCCCCGTTCCTCCCAATCCCGATTTCCCGTCCATCTTACCACAGCCCGACCCAAAACGCAACGCCCCATCCGTCGCGCCGGGCATGAAAAACCGACCCGCCGAATCTCGAACGGGTCGGTTGAGAAAGATTCGCCCAATGTACACTCGCAATCCACATTCGGACATTGAAACCGCTATAATACCATCCTGTCTGCATATTCCTTCAATGCGCGGTTGATTTCCTCTTCATTTTCAAAAAACACATCGTCGCACTGTTCCAGCGCGGCTTCCGCTTTCTCATCCGATTCCTTCTCGGTCAGCGCAAGGTATGCCTGATATGCCTCCCGCAGATTTCCTTGCAGCTTTTCGGACAGGACGGTTTCCAGGCTCGCCATTTCCTTCTGCAAATCGCCCGTGTTTCCAACGTTGAGGAAATACTGGTCGTGCCCGCCGTTGTTGACCTCGCTCTGATAGGTCATCAGCTCCTGATAGGGCGATTCCGCGCGTTCTTCCTCCCACAGCGCCCACATTTTATTTTCTTTCTTCTGTTCGTCGGACAGCTCAGCTTTTTTCTTCCTGAAAAAACGCAAAAGGCTCATGCGATTAACCTCCCTGCCGTTTCGTTCCGCTCCATCTTACCACAGGCCGCCGAAAACCGCAACCGGCTTCATCCGTTGCTCCGGGCATGAAAAACCGACCCGCCGAGTTTCGGCAGGCCGGTTGAGGGGGTGCCGGGGGAGCGACGCGCCCCCGGCTTCCCCGGGGAAGGCGCGTTTTACATGCCGATGGACTTCAGGTAGTCGATGGACATCTTACAGGCCTCCAGCGGCGTGCGGCCGACGGAGAGATCCTGCTCCACGATGAACCATTCCGCGCCGGACGCGAGACCGGCCTCGATAATCTCCGGAATGTTCTGGCAGCCGTGGCCGACGGGACGGAACTCGAACGCGATCTCGTCGGGCTTGGCGGAGGTATCCTCCATGCCGATCAGCGCGTAGGGAGTTTTGCCGCCCTTCACGCCCACATAGTCCTTCAGGTGCACCACCGGGCAGCGTCCGGCGTACTTCTTCACGTACTCGGCGGGGTTCTCGCCGGCGTACTTCACCCAGCAGGTATCGATTTCGGTCTTCAGCGTGCATGCGTCGACGGCTTCATAGAGGAAGTCCAGTCCGTACATGCCGGAAATCTTGGTGAACTCGAAATCATGGTTGTGGTACAGCAGCTGGATGCCGGCCTCGCGGCACAGGCGACCGAACTTGTAGATGTTGCGGATGGTCTCGGCGAAGCGGGGGCCGCCGGGACGGCACTCGTCGTCGGTATAGGGCACGGCGATGTACTTGCAGCCGATGGCCTTATAGTCGGAAATGGTTTTGAACATATCCTTTTCGATTTCGGCCAGCGGCACGTGCGCGGAGATGGCCACAAGGCCGCTTTCCTCGAGCGCCTTTTTAATCTCGTCCACCGTGTAGTGATAGAATCCGGCGAACTCCACGCCGTCATAGCCCATTTCCGCGATTTTCTTCAGCGTGCCGAAAAGATCCTTCTCCGCGTCCTCGCGCGCGGAATAGATCTGATAGCCGATCATTGCCTTTTTCATTTGTCCGTTTCCTCCGTTTTCTTCGTCCTGCGTTTCGCGGGTTTTTCGGTCGTTTCCGTGCCTTCGGATGGTTTCTTCGCGCGCGGCTTGCGCGGCTTTTTCTCCTTCACAGGCGCTTCGGAAACGACGATCTCCAAATCAGAAGGATTCTCCGCCGCGCTTCCGGATTCCTGCTTTGTCTCTGGCTCCGCCACAACCATTTCCGGAAGTCGGGTCTTCAGCCCGGTCAGACCTTCATACAGCGCCAGATACTTCCTCGCGGACTGATCCCAGCCGTATTCGCCTTTCATCGCGCGCGCGGCCAGCATCTTGAACACGTCCGGCTGGCGGTAATAGATGCCCGCGGCGCGTTCCACCACGTGCAGCATGTCGTGCGCGTTGTAATTGAAGAAGGTAAAGCCGTTGCCCTCGCCGGTGTATTCGTTGTAGGAAAGCACGGTGTCGCGCAGGCCGCCGGTCTCGCGGGTGATGGGCAGCGTGCCGTACCTGAGGGAAATCAGCTGCGAAAGCCCGCACGGCTCAAACATCGAGGGCATCAGGAACAAATCCGCGCCCGCGTAGATGTGATGCGCCAGCCGGTGGTTCATCTGGAAGCTGGCGGCGAGCCTTCCGGCGTACTTCCACTGCGCCCAGCCGAACAGGTCGGTATAGCGGCTTTCGCCCATGCCCAGCACCACCAGCTGGCAGCCAGTGTTCATGATGCCGTCCAGCACGCGATCCACGAGGTCAAGCCCCTTCTGCGCGGAAAGGCGGCTCACCATGCCGATCAGCGGCGCGTGCTCGTCCACGTTCAGCCCAAGCTCGCGCTGAAGCGCGCGCTTGTTTTCCTTTTTCTTCTCGAGCGTGTCCGCGTCGTATTTCGCCTCGATCAGCGGGTCTGTCGCCGGGTTGTACTCGGTCGTGTCGATGCCGTTCAGGATGCCGCTCAGCACGTCCCTGCGCGCGCGCAGCAGCCCGTCCAGCCGCTCGCCGTAATAGGGCGTAAGGATTTCCTGCGCGTAAGTGGGGGAGACGGTGGTAATGCGGTCGGCAAACACCAGTCCGCCCTTGATGAACGAGCACTGGCCGTAGAATTCCAGATTATCCGGCGTGTACGCCCAGTCGCCCAGCGAAAGCAGCTCCTCCGTGCGCGCAATCGGGTACAGCCCCTGGAATTGCAGATTGTGAATGGTGAACACGGTCTTGATGTCCTGATACAGCGGCAGCGGCGCGTACTGCGCCTTCAGAAGCACGGGAATCAGGCCGGTCTGCCAGTCGTGGCAGTGCAGAACGTCGGGCACAAAGTCGATCTTGGGAATCGATTCCAGCACGGCCTTGCAGAAATAGGCAAACCGCTCGCCCTCGTCCTCGCCGCTTCCATAGATATAGTCGCGGCCGAAGTACTGCTCGTTGTCCACGAAATAATAAACCACGCCGTCGCGCTCCAGCTTTTCAATGCCCACATACTGGCGGCGCCAGCCAAGGTTGATATAGAAATACAGAACGTGCTCCAGCTTCTCGCGCACGCCCGCGTCGATGGCGCGGTACAGCGGCAGAATCACGCGCACGTCCGCGCCCTCGCGCGCCAGCGCCTTGGGCAGCGCGCCCATCACGTCCGCCAGACCGCCGGTCTTTACAAACGGCACGCATTCGGAAGCGGCAAACAGAATCTTCATGCGGTTCCCTCCTTTGGGGTCGGAATTTTCTTTACAGCGTCACGTTCTTGCCCACGACGATGGGATACTGCTTCTCGCCGATCAGGCGCTTGCCGCTGAGCATGGTCACGTTCTTGTCGAGGATGGTGTTTTCCAGCTCTACCTTCTCACCGATGTCGCAGTCCTGCATCAGGATGGAGCCCCTGATGTGCGCGCCCCTCGCCACGCGAACGCCGCGGAACAGCACGCAGTCCTCCACCGTGCCCTCGATGATGCAGCCGTCCGCCACCAGCGAATTGACCACCTGCGCGCCGGGCAGATACCGCGCGGGCGCCTCGTCGCGCGTCTTGGTGTACACCGGGTTCGCGCCGAACAGCTCGTGCCGCACGGCGGGGTCGAGCAGATCCATGTTCACGCGGTAATACGCCTTGATGGTGGAAATCTGACGGCAGTAGCCCTTGAACTCATAGCCCTTCACGCGCATCATGCCGTTTCGCACATAGCCCTGCAAAATGTCACGCATCAGGTCGTGCTGTCCGTGCGACAGCGCCTGATCCGCCAGATGCATCAGCAGCGTGCGCTTGATGATCACCACGTCCGCGAACATGTTGGGATAGCTCACGGCGTTGGGGTTGATTTCAATGTCGTTCACCCAGCCGTCCGCGTTCACGCTCAAAAACGACCTCGCGGTGGAGGCGGAGGACGAATGATCGAACGTCAGCGGGTCGTAGCGCGTGTACATCACGGTCACGTCCGCGCCGGAATCCACGTGTTTTTGAATCATGTCGTCAAAGCGGGCGTTGAAAATCGTGTTCCCGCCGCACAGAAGCACCAGCTCCTGCTGGGAGCGGCGCAGATAGTCCACGTTCGCGCGCAGCGCGTCCAGAATGCCCGCGTACGCGCCGTTTCCGTCGCCCCCGAACACGGGAAGCAGGAACAGGCCGTTGTTGCGCGTGTGCAGATCCCACGCCTTGCCGGTCTTCAGGTGATCCATCAGCGAATGGTAATTGCCCTGCATCAAAACGCCCACGTTGCGGATGCCGCTGTTCACCATGCTGGAAATCAGAAAGTCCACCAGCCGATAGCGCGCCGCCACCGGCAGCGCCGCCACCGAGCGCTTGCTCGTCAGCTCGCGCAGGCTCAGCTCCTCGCGCGAAGTGTAAATGATGCCCATTACGTCCTTCATATCAAGCATCCTCCTTCAGCGTATCGCCCGACACCTGCTCGCCGGGTCTGACCACATAGCCCTCCGGCAGCGTCGTCTGCTGCCCGATGAGCGCAATGCCGCCCTCGCTCGCGCCCACGACGCAATCCCTGCTGATCACCGACTGCTCCGCCACGATGGCGCGCCTAATCACCGCGCCCGCACGCACGCGGCAGCCCGGCATGATCACGCTGTCCTCCACCAGCGCGCCCTTTTCAATGGTCACGCCCGCGAACAGCACGCTGCCGCGCGCCTCGCCGTAGATTTCGCAGCCCTCGGTAATCAGGCAGTTGTTCACCTTCGCCTCCGGCCCCACGTAGTGCGGCGGCATCACGGGCGTGCGCGCGTAGATCGGCCAGCGGTGGTCGTTCAGGTTGAACTCCGGCGGCTGCTTCAGAAGATCCATGTGCGCTTCCCACAGGCTCGCGATCGTGCCCACGTCCTTCCAGTAATCCTCAAAGGCGTAGGCGTACAGCCGGCGGCCGTCCTTCAGCATCGCCGGAATGATGTTCTTTCCAAAGTCGTTGTCGCTTTCCGGGTTCGCGTTGTCCTCGGTGAGGTACTTCTTCAGCATCGACCATGTGAATATGTACACGCCCATCGACGCCAGATTGCTCTTGGGCTCCTTCGGCTTCTCCTCAAATTCAAAGATGCGCCCGTCCTCGTCGGCGTTCATGATGCCGAACGACGACGCGTTCTTCCACGGCACCGGGCGCACGGCGATGGTGATGTCCGCGTTCTTGCGAATGTGCGCGTCCAGCATCAGGCTGTAGTCCATCTTGTAAATGTGGTCGCCGGAAAGGATGAGCACGTATTCCGGGTCATATTGCTCGATGAACGACATGTTCTGGTAAATGGCGTTCGCCGTGCCGGAATACCAGCGCCCCTCGCTGCCGCGCACATACGGGGGCAACACGAACACGCCGCCGCCGGAAAGGTCAAGGTCCCACGGCTGACCGGAGCCGATGTAGCTGTTCAGCTCCAATGGCTGATACTGCGTAAGCACGCCCACGGTATCGATGCCGGAATTCGTGCAATTGGACAGCGGAAAGTCTATGATGCGATATCGGCCTCCAAACGGTACCGCCGGCTTCGCCATGACCTTCGTCAGAAGCCCCAGCCGCGAGCCCTGCCCGCCGGCCAGCAGCATCGCGATCATCTGTTTCCTTCTCATGATATCGATCACTCCCTGCCATATATACTCCGGTGACTACATCTATTATACCCGAAACTTAATAAACTTTCCATATGCTGGCGAAATTTTTTTCCTCTTTTTTGCCCACAACGGACATTTCCCGCCGCCCCGAAGCCGACTTTCGCCGCTGCGCGAAGCGGAACGCCCCCGGAACCCCGCACCAGACCTCCGAATTTCCGCATCTCCTTCCATGAATCCAGAAAAAATCCGCCAAAAGAAATAGACGGCTCCCGCCCCCGCAGGGCAGAAACCGCCTGTCATCCTTCAGAAATTCGTTCACCCGACGCGCTGCCGCTTCCTGTGCATCACAACCGCACCCGCCGCCGCAATCGCCGCGAGCCCGCACAGCGCATACAACGGAATGCTCTCATCCCCCAGCTCGCCGTTGCCCCAGTCCTGCGGCACGAAGGAGAAAACTTTCTCTCCCGTCCTCGGATCGATGATCCATTCGCCCCAGCCGCCCGCGTCCGCAAGCGCAGAAGTCATGCCGAACGCCAGCAGCACCATGAGCACCGCCGCAACCAGCTTCCTTTTCACGATGATTCCTCCCTTTTCAAAAGGCAGTGGACTCTGCCAACATCTTACACTATAAGAAACGAACAAATACCGCCCACCTTACATTTATTGCAATTATTTTACAAAAACAAATCAGCAGATTTCAGTTCGATGTTTATTCATCGCGCCCACAAATTATTTTCGAGCATGTACCGCCAAACCCCACTCCACGCCATTTGAAATGAGAGAGGACAACACGCGAAGGGAACGCCGAAGCTTTTTTCGAAACCACCCTGACAAACCCCATCCGAACGGCCTTAAAGCGAGAGGACGAAACGCGAAAGGAACTTCGAAAAAAATTCTTTCGAAACCACCCTGGCAAAGCCCGTCCAAACGGCCTTAAGGTGAGAGGACGAAACAGCCCGCCCCCGAAGGCAATCGGATGGCTCCGTTTCCCGCCCCCTCGCGGCTTCCCGTCGAACGTGCCGGCAGAACGACGGAAGCCCGACCCGGCAGCACCGCCCCAGACGGAACGGCGACCTCGCCTGTAACCGCGGCGCTCTCTCAAACGACTGTCGCCAGACCCAACCGACCATGAGGCATAGCCTCCAATATAAGAAAGGATGTGCACTATGAACTGGTTTGCACGCATGATTTACCCCTACGAGAAAGGCGCCAGCAGCAACGGCCACTACGACCTGCAGATCGTCGGAGACGTTACCTTCGACGGCATCGCCTACACCAACCCCATTTTCTCCTACGGCTCCGACAACGGTGTTGGCATCGTTCAGGTTTTCAACCGCTCGATTACCAACGCTGTCTACAAGGTCAACCTGCCCTTCAAGGGCTACCACTACAACCGCAAGACCTCCTCAACCACCGCGCAGTACAACGCGTTCCTCAACCTGATGCTCAGCTGCATCGACCTGAGTTCCCGCACGAAGGTTACCATCAAGAAGAAGAACGGCAGCGTGGCCGGATACGCCTACCGCTACAGGGTCACTTCCTCCTACAGTAACTATGACGTGAATTCCCGCAACTGCTTCACCGCTCTGGGTCTGTGGGTCAATGCGCTCGGAGACAGTCGCTTCAAGGACTTCGCCGCCGCCGCTGAAAGCTACACCGAGTACACCGCCCACGCGATGGTTTGAGATTATCCGGAATTCTGGGATCTTCAGGGCACCTACACCTCCTACTAATCCCCGAACCCCGAGCTGCGCCTTCGGGCGCGGCTCCCATGGAGCCGGAACCTCCGGCTCCATGGGACTTCAAATTTTCACCCTCTCAGGAGTTTCGATAAAAAATTTCAAAATTTTTTGCCGAAACTTGGAACCTTCGAATGTTCCCGTCCGTCTTAAACATGATCGGATTCGCCCGCACACGAGATGAGGGAGATGAACCCGCATGGAACACGATTTAGCAAGATCGATGGACGGACGCTCGACAGAGGGAGGCGAACAACAGACGAGGGTTCCGAATATTTATGAGAGTACGATTTTGATATACAATGAACGATGTTGTATTGAAATCAGCGACTGAATAATTATTGCATCATACTTCTTGTATCATACTATATATTGCTTCTATGTACATGATTGACTGCTGAGCGCAAATCCCGATGGACACTGCGTTCGGCGATAGCAGATGATGAGTGTATAATGAGCACGGACAGGATGAAGCGTCACTTGCCCGTTGCAAATGGATTTACTTTATTGTAAGAAATTTGCGGCTGGCAGAAGGACGCTCTGTTTTCTGTACGCGCCTTCACGGGAAGACCGGCTATGAAAAGTCAAGAGATTAATCAGATATAGCAGCCGGGACGTAGGGGGTGTTGTCGCGGAGAACGGCGAAGATGATGGAGATCATTTTG
>SFGO01000064.1 GCA_004556545.1 Clostridiales bacterium | reverse complement strand
AGGAGCGCGCATCCAGTGGATGCAGCTGCCGAAGGCAGCTAGCGACTGACAGCCGTCAACCGAAACGAGGATTTGGCACGGCAGTGCCAAAGACGACGACTGAGGTTGCGGAACAGAGCCCCTAACCCTTGTGCCGCAGCACTTTCCCCCGCAAACCAGCTTAAGGGTGCGCAGCACCGAGGACGAGGACAGCCCGAAGGGCTACCGCAATCCGAAGCCCGCCACGCTACGCGGGGCGGGCCGCAAAGCGCTGTTTGCGGGTGACAACGGCCAACTTAGGGGTTTTTTCGACACACTGAAAAGGGCGTGAACAACCATCATGCCCTTCTGTTTTGCATATGCGGTTTATTCCAGTTCCCACACCATTTCCACGGTAGCGGAAACGATGGTGCTGTCCATCAGTTCGTCGGTTTCGGAACGGATGGTGTGGCCGAAAACCGGCTCCTCCTCCTTCAGGCTGCGCAGGGCGCCCAGCTTCATGCCGTTGGTCTTGGCGACGAATTCCGCCTTCTGCAGGGCGTAATCCATGGCCAGATCCAGCGCCTCCTGATAGGCCTCCTGCTTGCCGCTGCTTTCCAGCGTAAAGGTGTAGCCCGTAATGACGTTGGCGGACAGAATCGCGTCCAGCGTTCCCTCCAGCATGCCCTTTTCCGGCAGCGTCAGCTTCCACTCGCTGCCTACGCACTGCTGATCCTGCTCCACGCCGCGCTCGATCTTGCCGTACTTGAAATCGTACTTCATATTCAGAATGGAGTCGGACATTTGCAGCTGATCCCGGCTGATGCCTACCGCCTCCAGCGCCTCGTAAAGCTGTTTCAGCTTCTGGTCCTGCTTTTTCCGGGCCTCCTGAACCGTCTTGGCGCTGGCGGAAATCTCAAAGGTGATGACCGCCGTATCCAGCGTCACATACGTCTTTCCGTAGCCGTAGACCGTTACGGTGCTTTCACTCTCTCCCAGCGCCGCCATAGGCAGCACTGCCAGCAGAAGCACCAGAATCAACATTGCCATGCGTTTCATTTTATTCCTTCGTCTCCTTTGCCTTCGTCCTCTTTTTCTTTGCGCGGCGAATCAGCAGAACCGCCGCCGTTACCACTGCTATCAGCCCCAGCGCGGGGAGCGCCATCACGAGAAAGACCAGCATGTTGCGCATAAACCGGCCAAAGCCCTCCACGGAGGTCTGAAATGCGCGGCTGATACGCTCGCCCAGGCTCATTTCCGAGGCGATCTCCACCGGGGAATCCTCCCGCAGGTAAACGTCCACCTCGCTCATATCCACCTGCCGGTCGATGGTGCGCTGACGGGTTTCATAGCTGTCGATGGAATACTGGGTATCCGCAATGGCGCTTTCGATGGAGATCAGCTCCTCCACCGTCTCGGCCTTGGCCAGCAACTCATTCAGCCGCTCCAGCTTGGCCCGCAGGGTCGCCAGACGCGCTTCGTTGTCCGCGTACTGCACGGTCATGTCCGTGGAGCTTTCGGAGCGGTCCACCACCCGGCCGACGCCGTCCAACCCGTTCAGGAATTCGTCCAGCTTTTCGGAGGGGATCCGCAGGGTCATGCTGCTGCTTCGGGTGGAACCGTTTTCCCGGTCGCCGCTCTGGTAGGTGGACTCGATATACCCGCCTACATTCTTCACCAGCTGGGTCAGCGCATCCAGATCCGCGTCGTACTGCGCCGTGCGGATGGTCAGGCTGGCGGTGCGGATCAGCTTGCGGCCCTCCGCCACCGGCTTCGGAGATGGCGTGTCGACGGCACTGCCAGCGCCGGAAGCCGTGGAGACGGATTTCCCCGCGTAGGCGTTTTCCTCGTTGGAAACCACCATGTCATAGGCTCCCTCTTCGCTCGGGTAGCTGCCGCTGTCGTAATCGTCATACGCGGTGTACAGGCTGGACTGATACCCGACGTTGCGGCTGCCCGGTCTGGACTGATCCGGCTCCTGATCGCCCACCCAGCACGAGCCTGCCACCAGCACCAGCGCCGCAGCGGCGGGTACGGCTGCTTTCCACCATTTCCGTCCCATACGGGCTGCTTTCTTCTGTTTCTGTTCCCGATTGCCGTCAAACTGACTCATGGTTGAATTCTCCTCTCGCTCAATGGCGCTGCGCCATTTTTCATCGAAGGAGGACGGAACAGGCGCGCTGAACAAATCCATCAGTTCTTCGTCCAGCCGGTCGTTTTCGGGAATTTCATGCTTCGGCTCCATGTTCCTTTCCTCCTTTCCAATGGAATAGACGAGAGACTTTCCAAAAGGTTCCTCAAAATGCTGCATCCTCCTGCCCCAAAATCTGCCGAAGATGGGCCTTCGCCCGGTTCAGGCGGCTTTTGACCGTTCCCTCCGGCAGCTTCAGCAGGCGGGACAGCGCCTCATAGGACGCATTTTCTCCATAATAAAGGGATAAGATCACCTGCTGATCGGTCGGCAGCTGCTCCACCGCCTGCCAGAGCTGCTCCCGGCGGGAACGCTTCTGATAGGCTTCTTCGGGCGTGGGAGACGGATCCGCCGTTTCCGGCAATTCGTCGTAGGGCAGAGATTCCCGCTTCCAGCGGGCGGAGCGGAGAATGTCCAGACAGGTATTGTGAGCGATGCGGTACAGCCATGTGGCGGTTCCTTCGCCCCGGTAGCCATCGTAGGCCCGGAACGCCCGCAGCATGCTCTCCTGCGCCGCGTCCTCGGCCTCCTCGGGCCGGGACAGCATGTGGAGGCAGTGGCGATAGACCATGCCCGCGTAAGGCCCGCATTCCTCGGAAAACCGCTGCGCTTTCCCGTCCATTCGCCCGCTCCCTCCCCTCTGTGAAGTCGTTTAGTCTGTCGAAAAAACACAAGTTGGCCGCTGTTGCCCGCAAACAGCGCTTTGCGGGGGAATGTGCTGCGGCACAAGGATTAGGGGCTCCGCCCCTATAACCCCGGCAGGAGGCAGTGCCTCCTGCACCTCCACTTTTTTGACACTCTGGTCGTTTTCAGTATAGCACGATTCTTTCTGCCGTGACAAGGCCCGTTTCCATTGACAATCCGATTTTACAATGTTAAGATAGCCTCAGTTCGGGCAGAAAGTCCGAACAGAAAAGGAGAGACGACCATGCCTGTCAATAAGAAAATGTCCATCGGCGACGTGCTTCGCATGGACGGCGACACCGCCGCCATTTTCATGAGCTTCGGAATGCACTGTCTGGGCTGCCCCTGTGCTACCGCCGAACCCATTGAGGACGCCTGCGCGGTTCATGGCGCTAACGCGGATGAACTTGTGGAAAAACTCAATGAGTTTTTGAACTCCAAGAAGTAATTCTGTGGAAAACTGAGCGGAAAAGTGATGGAATCCCTTGTGATTCAATCACTTTTCTGCTATTTGTGCAACATGTGGGAAACCTTTTGCAAAATGTGGAAAACCCATGGGAAACCCGTGGAAAGGATGTGAATCATTGTGGAGATCCGTTCGCAGCAGGAAGCGCTGTTCATTGCCTGTGAAATGGAAAAGAGCGCCATTCAGCTCTACACCCGCGCCCTGATGCTGCTGGACCAGCAGGGCCGCTCGGAGGATCCCCTCGCAGTGCAGATTCGTCAGACCTGCGAAGACGAGCGGGAGCATCTGCGTCAGTTCCGCTCTCATGCTCAGCCCCTGAACGACACGCTGGAGGAGCAGCTGATGCTTTCCGCAGCAGCCGAAGGCGTGCTCTTTGAAGGCGGGCTGATGGACGCGGTGCGCCAGGGCCTGCTCAACGACGTTTCCTCCATGATGAACTACGCCATGGCGGCAGAGGAATGCTCTGCCCGGAAATACCGGGAATTCGCCGCCCTGACGCAGGACGTCGGCACCCGCGCCATGCTGGAAACCATCGCCGCGGAAGAGGACAAGCACCTTTCCAGCCTGCAAAAGCAGGCCCGGTCATCCGACTAAACTACCTAGGAGGCGTATTCTCATGAACAAAAGCCTGAAAAACACGCAAAAACTGGCTTTTGGGGGCATGATGGCCGCACTGGTCTTCGCGGCTACCTATCTGTTCAAAATCCCGATTTCCATCACGCAGGGCTACATTCATCTGGGCGACGCATTCATCCTGCTGGGTGCGGTGCTGCTGGACTGGACGGCGATCCCCGCCGCGGCCATCGGCAGTCTGCTGGCTGACCTGATCGCCGGTTATCCCCTGTACTGCCTGCCCACCTTCCTCATCAAGGCGGGCGTTGCGGCCATCGCCGTGCTGGGCTGCCGCAAAACGCAGTCCGCGTGGATTCGGATCCTGTGGTTTGTGCTGGCGGAGCTGTGGATGGTGCTGGGCTATTTTCTGGTGGAATGGCTGCCCCTGGGCTACGGTCTGGCCGCCGCGCTGGGCGCCGTCGGCCCCAATCTGGTGCAGGGCCTCAGCGGCGTTGTGATCGCCGCCCTGCTGCAGCCGGTGCTCCGCCGCATCCGCCTGTAAACGCCTGTTTCTTGGCCGGAGCCGTTCTCCGGCCTTTTTCTTTTGCCTTTGCAGCGCAAGTATGGTATACTTTCCCTGTCAGTCTGGGAAAGAAAAACACATGCCGGTTGGTAGTCCGGCGCGGCGCTGCCGTCAGTAACCCTCCCTCCTGTGGGTCGTCCCCTTTCCCGAAACCGGGCTGGCATACAGGAGGTATGTCATGTGAGCATGACAGTGACGGTTTTCTTTGAGGATCCCTTTTATGTTGGATGGGTGGAGCATTGCGAGGACAGCCGCCTAACGGTCGCGAAGATCGTCTTCGGAGCCGAGCCGAGCGATGCGGAGGTATGGTGCTTTCTGCTTCAGCACATGGACAGCCTGCGCTTTTCCCCGCCGGTGGACGGCGTGAAGCCGTTTGCCATTGCCTCCAATCCCAAACGCCGCCAGCGTCAGGCTGCTCAGGCCACGACCCGGTTTTTGGGCACGAAGGCTCAGCAGGCTCTTTCGCTGGCGCACGCGGAAGCCAAGCAGGAGCGTCGGCAGCAATGCCGGGCGCACCGGGAAGCGGAAGAAGAGTGCAAGCTGGAAATCCGCATCGCCAAAAAGAAAGCCAGGCATCGGGGGCACTGACCTGCCCCTTTTTTCATCAATCAAGGAGGTCTCGCCATGTCCGACCATTCCGCCTACATCAGCCCCTTTTCCACCCGCTATGCCAGCAAAGACATGCAGTTCATCTTCTCCGAGGACAACAAATTCCGCACGTGGCGGAAATTATGGATTGCGCTGGCCAAGGCGGAAAAGGCGCAGGGCCTTGCCATCACCGACGAGCAGATCGCCGAGCTGGAAGCCCATCAGGACGACATCAACTATGAAGACGCCCAGCGCCGGGAGCGGGAATGCCGCCACGACGTGATGAGCCACGTATACGCCTACGGCCTGCAATGCCCCAAAGCCAAGGGGATCCTGCATCTGGGCGCTACCAGCTGCTATGTGGGCGACAACACCGACGTCATCATCATGAAGCAGGGTCTTCAGCTGATCCGCCGGAAGGTGCTCAATGTGCTGGACAAGCTGGCCAAGTTTGCCGACGAATACAAAGCCATGCCCTGTCTGGCCTACACGCACATCCAGCCCGCTCAGCTGACCACCGTAGGCAAGCGGGCCACGCTGTGGATGAACGAGCTATACATGGATTATCTGGAGCTGGAGCACCGGCTCGATTCGCTGGCGCTGCTGGGCAGCAAGGGCACCACAGGCACGCAGGCCAGCTTCATGGAGCTTTTCGGCGGCGACGCGGAAAAGATTCGTCATCTGGAGCAGGACATCGCCCAGCAGATGGGCTTTGACCGGGTCGTTCCCGTCAGCGGCCAGACCTACAGCCGGAAGATGGATTACTTTGTGGTTTCCACCCTCTCCGGCATTGCCCAGTCGGCCAGCAAATTCAGCTACGATCTCCGGCTGCTGCAAAGCTTCAAGGAGATGGAAGAACCTTTCGAAAAGCAGCAGATCGGCTCCTCGGCCATGCCCTACAAGCGCAATCCCATGCGCTCCGAGCGCATTTCAGCCCTGAGCCGCTACGTCATGGTGGACACGCTGAACGCCGCCATCACCAGCGCCACCCAGTTTTTTGAGCGCACGCTGGACGACAGCGCCAACCGCCGCATTTCGGTCAGCGAAGCCTTCCTCGGGGTGGACGCCATCCTCAACGTGATGCTGAACGTCTGCGACGGGCTGGTGGTTTACCCGAAGGTCATTCACGTCCGGGTGATGAACGAGCTGCCCTTCATGGCCACGGAGAACATTCTCATGGACGCGGTCAAGCGGGGCGGCGACCGCCAGCAGCTGCACGAGCGCCTGCGCGTTCATTCTCAGGCTGCGGGCAACGCGGTCAAGGAAGAAGGCCTGCCCAACGATCTTCTTTCCCGCATTGCCGCCGATCCCCTCTTTCAGACCACGGAAGCCGAGCTTCAATCCCTGCTGGATCCCGCCCTCTACACCGGCCGCAGCGCCCAGCAGGTGGACGAGTTCCTTTCCAACCTCATCCGTCCCCTCCTCACCGAAAACGCCGCCCTTCTCGGCGAACACGAAACCCTCACCGTCTAGCAGGGGTAGTACCCCTGCACCCCACACCGCGCCCATAGGGCGCGGGGCTGCTCGTGGGAAAGCCCGTTGGCCGTGAAGCTACCGCCACTCGGCGACAGGCCTCGTGGCTCGCGGGTCTGGCAGGGCGATGCCCTGCACCCCATACCGCGCCCGTTGGGCGCGGAGCTGCTCGGGGGACATGCCTGTTGGCCGTGAAGCTACCGCCGCTCGGCGACAGGCCTCGCGGCTCGCGGGCTTGGTGCGGCTCCCTGCCGATTGTATAGTAAAGACCGCCATTCGGCGACAGGCCTCATGGCTCGCTAAAAAGGCCAGCGTGATTTAGACTTCACGCTGGCCTTTTGCGCTGCAAAAATAGCCAAGCTACATCGAAGCATCTCAACCCGCAAGGGGGATGCCTGCCCACCGCCGACTGCGGATAAGAGAATCAGCCCATTCATTCACGCAGCAAAATCTCCCAACCCACACCGAAGCATCCCAACCTGCAAGGGGTAAGCCTGTCCACAGCCAACTGCGCCGGGGCAGAGCGGCGATAGGCAGCGGAGGGAAAAAGCCTGCTTTTTCCCGGAGTCGCCGTGCCGCTGGCTTTCTTTTGCACACTTTTCTTTCGCCACCGAAAGAAAAGTGTGAACGCCCCATAGGGCTGCAAGCCCTGTTCTCGCGCCGGAGTCGGCGCGTCAGGCCCCACCAAGGGGAATTGCTTACGGCAAAGTTATCTCTTGTTGACGCAAGCAGGGGGCTTTCCGCTCGCCCCCTGCACCCCTTCGGATCGCCACCCGAAGCGATAGAGCGCCCCTTGGGACGGCCAGTCCCTATCCGCGCCGGAGTCGGCGCGTCAGGCCCCGCCAAGGGGAATTGCTTACGGCAAAGTTGCGCACTGCCGTGCGCTCCGCTTGTTGTTTGCCTGAACTCCGGGTCGCTAACCGCCTTCGGCGGTTGTATCCACTGGATACCCGCTTCCCTTCGTTCCCCCCTGCACCCCTTCGGATCGCCAACTGAAGCAATAGAGCGCCCCATTGGGCTGCAAGCCCTTCCCCTTCCCCCACCTTTCCAATTTTCTTTCTCTTTTCCTTCTATTTTATTTTTTACAGTAATGTAATAGAAATGTTTTCGTAATACGCCAGTTTTTTTTTTTTTTTTACATTTGTAATTTTTCTGTAATACTTTTCATTTATAATACATACTGAGTTGGGTGAGAAGCATCTCTTCGTCGGTTTCTCCCGACCCTTCTTTCCAAACGCCGTATGCCGACAGTGAAGCGGATCACCTGTCTGCATTCCGCGGCGTTTTCCCCAAAAAGAAGAGCCGTCTTTGCAGCAGGCAGCTCTTCTTCTTTTTTCTATTTTGTTTCTTTTTTCGTTTTTTTATTTCCGCATAAAGAGAATGCCCAGCGTGTTCGGCCCGCAGTGGCTCGTTATCGTCGAGCCCGCGTCCGTCTCCAGAATTTCGGCAAACGGCGGCTCGTGACGCAAAAGAAGCTCCTTCACCGCTTGCACATCCGCAGGATCGCATTCCGTGTGGGTGATAAAGATCCGATACGGGTCTACATCGTCCCGGCCGTTCAAACGATCCTCCACGTAATTCAAAAGCACCTGACGCAGCCGCCCGCGATATTTCTTCGTAGGCGCCATTTTGCCGCCCATCACTTCAATGCAGGGCTTCAGGTGAAGCACGTTGGCGCCCATCATGGCGATGGCGCTGCAGCGTCCGCCCTTATGCATGTAATCCAGCCGATCCAGAATAAAGCTGGCTTCCACCTTGTTTGTCAGCCGGGTGCATTCCTCGTAAATTTCCTTGGCAGAAACGCCGGCCCGGGCCATCTCCGCGCCTTTCAACACCAATAGCCCCTGCCCGGTGGAAAGATTTCGGCTGTCCACGACATAGACCTCGTCCATCTCCTGAGCGGCGGTGCAGGCGTTCTGATAGCAGCTGGAAAACTCGCTGCTGATGCAGAAATGAACGACCGCGTATCCCTTTTCCCGCCAGCCGCGGAACACGCGAACGTATTCCTCGGTGTTGACGGCGCTGGTCTTGGGCAGTTCCTTATACTCCGCCACATGCTGATAAATCTTCGCCGGGGTCACTTCCATGCCGTCGCGGCCCGTAAAATCGCCCAGCGTTACGGAAAGCGGCACAATGTCAATGTCGTAGCGGCTGAGCAGTTCCGACGAAAGGTCGCAGGTGCTGTCGGAAATGATTTTAACGTTCATCGGGTTCCCTCCCTGGTTTATTACCGGTTACGCAGTTTATCATACCCATTCGGGTGCTGTCAATCAATAGGCTTCGTCCCAAAAATGCACAAATTTTTTTCATTTTCCCCTGGATGCCCAAAAAATCCCCTTTGGTGTTTATACCAAAGGGGAAAAGAATCAGACCTCTTTATCCTCCGCCCGCTCCGGCTTTTCCCGAAGCAGCGGCAGACGGTTGAATTCCTGCCGCAGGCCGCCCCACAGGCAGCCCAGCGCCAGCGCCCCGAAGCCGCAGGCCCAGCCCATCAAACGACTGAAGAACCGCGACCGCAGCACCTCCGGCGTGCGAAGCTCCATCACCGTAGCCGTATCCTGCCAGACATTCCAGAAGGCGGCTGCAATATCCTGCGGCTCCACCAGCACGGCAGGCACCCATTCCGGGAAGGTGAACACCGGCTGAATCAGCACCACGAACAGCCCGGCCAGCGCCGCCACACAGGCGGCATAGCCGATCAGCAGACCCACTGCTCTCAGCAGCAGCCAGCCCAGCAGCCGATTGGCGTACTCGTCCCGGAGCTTCCGCCGATACGCGGCGCATACCCGGGAAAACAGCCGGTTCAGGATTCGGATCAGATACAGCGTCAGTACCCATCCGGCAGCCACCAGCAGAATCCGCAGGGGCATTTTGCCGTTCATGCTTTCCTTGGGCAGGCTGTAGGTGGAGCCGTTCTCCGAAAACCGCTTGGCCGCGCTCTGGAAGGCGGCCCATCCGCCAGCGCCCTTCACCGGCTTGCCCTCGAAGATCACGCAGCTCATGACCTGCGTGGAAGACACCAGCGAACGGTAGGGCACGTACAGGCTGTACTCTTCCTGATCCCCCACCCGCTTGTGATCCCGCACGATGCCGATGACCCGGTATTTTTCACCGGCAATCTGGATCTCCTCGCTCAGCGGCTCGGCATACTGAAACAGCGCCACGGCCAGCTGCTCGTCCAGAAGAACGGCTTTTTCCCCGTAGGTGTATTCGTCCGGGTAAAAATACCGGCCTGTATACAAAGAGAAGGGTTCAACCGACCCATAGTCCGCGTCAATGCCCAGAAGCCGGGCGGCCGCACTGCTTTCTCCGTCCGCCGTTTGCACTGAGGCAGGCTGCGCTACCGCATACAGCGTGGTAGGCGTACAGGAACCGTCCAGCGACGTGTCCGCCGCTTCCTTTTGATCCATCCAGTCCCGCAGATAGCGGTTCACCGGGGTGCCGCCTTCGGTCTCCGCCAGCTGGTCGCCCGGCAGAAACACGTGCTGATAGGTTCCGGGCAGGTTGTTCAGCTCCAACGCCGCATAGACGATCACCGCCGCAGCCAGCACCAGCAGGAACAGCAGCTTTCTTCGGTTTTTCCAAAATGCTTTGATTGCCATCACTGTCCGCTCCCCGGTCATTCCGTATATTCCATCACGGGCTTGCCGTCTTCCACAGTACGGTCGGCCTTGTCGATGATCTGCTGCCAGTTCAGGTCTTCTTCCACGCTGACTTCCGTGTCGCTGCGGTCAATGACGGTCACGGCGGTCTTTTTCGCCGTCATGCCGGAGGAGGAAAGCACGCCGCCGTAATTGTACTGAGCCACAAAGACGTACTCCGTGCCGCCCTCGGAACGCAGGGCCGATGCGGGAATAATGGTGGCGTTCTTCCGGGAGCGGAAGACGATCTTCGCGTCGATGCTGCCGTTTTCCATCAGCTTGCTCATGCCGCCCGCCGCGTAGAGAATATCGTCGGTCATTTCCATCTCCGCGTATTTGCGGCCGTCGGCGTCGTCCACCACCTGACTGACCTTGGTGCGGTAGGTAGTGTAGTCGCCCTGCACTTCCACCTTGGCGCCCTCGCTCACGTCCTTCTTCAGGTCGGTCACGTCGGCCCGAAGCACGGGCTTATCCTCTTCCTTGGCGATGGTGTAAAGCACCTTGTCGCCCGAATAGACGTCTCCGCTCTTCAGGTCCAGCCCCACCACGTATCCGGCGCTGGAGGCCGTCACCACGCTCAGGCTCTGCTGGGCCTCCTGCAGGGCCACCATGTCGTCGGACAGCTGCTGCAGCTCCTTCACGAGGGCGTTGCGGCTTTTGATGTACTTGAAAACGTCGTCCGCCACCTTGATCTGCTTGTTTTCGTAGCTGTCGAAGAAATCCTGCCGGGCCTGATCGAAGTTTTGCTTGGCCGTCACGGCGGCGTTAATCAGCGCGGTCACTTCATCGCTGGCCTTGGCGGACTGCGCTTTGGCCAGCCACGTGCTCTGGTCGTAGCTCAGCTCCAGCCCTTCTTTGGCGGCGGCCAGACGGGCTTTGCTTTCCGCATCGGACAGCGCGTCCTGCTTGGCGATCATATCGTCGTACAGGTCGTTCTGCATGCTCTGCTTGCTGTTCTTGCGGTTGGTGATATCCAGCTCGATCAGCTCCTGCGCCTTTTTGGCGTAGCTGTCGGTCAGCTCCTGTTCCTTTTTGTCATAGTCGTTGATAACAGCCGTCAGGATGGTATCGCCCTTTTCCACATACAGGCCGGTCTTCACATAGACCTTATCCACCGTTATGGGATAATCCTTGGCCTTGGTCAGGGTAATCTCCGTCTTGACGGGAAAATACGGCGTCAGCGCTACCGATATTTTCTGCTCGATGCGCCCCACATCCGCCGTTACCAGCTTGACCTTGGGCGTGGTGATGGTCTGGATGGTGCGGGAGAAGTACATGCAGATGGCGATCGCCGCCGCCAGGATCAGGAACGCCTTGAGAACCTTGTTTTTCTTGCTCATGGGAGTCTCTCCTGTTATTTTAGTTCGCTAAGCTGCACGCCCAGCAGGATGTCGTCCTGGAAATACAGATACACCAGCAGCATGGGCAGGATGTACAGGGCTGCGCCCGCAAACGCCACGTCGGTGGAGTCGGTGTTGATCTGGTTGAACATCACGCTCAATGGCTGCTGGCTGGAATCCGTCAGATAGATGAGCGGCTGCTCCACCAGATTCCAGCAGTCGGCAAAGCTCAACGCCACCGACGCGCCGATGATGGGCCGGCAGACCGGCAGCACCACCTGCCACAGGCAGCGGAAGGTGCCCGCGCCGTCCATCTGACCGGCTTCCAGAAGCTCGTTGGGCAGGCCCAGCATGAACTGGCGCACCAGAAACAGATAAAACGGAGAAAACCACATGGGCAGGATCACCGCCCAGGGCGTGTTCAGAATGCCCAGCGCCCGCAGGGTCATGACGCTGGGGGCCATCGTCACCTGAAAGGGCAGAAGCATCAGGACAAGCACCAGAAAGAACAGCGCGTCCCGGCCCTTGAAGCGGAACCGGCTCAGGCCGTAGGCGGTCATGGGAATGATGACGGCCTGCCCCAGCAGAATGCCCACGCTGTACTTGACGCTGTTCAGGAACAGCTTCAAATACTGGGGCTGCTCGATCAGAATCTTGTAATACTGCCGCAGGCTGACCTGCGAGGGCGAAAACAGCACCGGCAGCCATTTGGAAACGTCGTAGCTGCTGCGCTGGTTCAGGTAATCGCTGATCTCCGACTTGGGGAAGAACGAATACAGGAACGTGAATACGATGGGAATAAGCATCACCGCAGCGATGACGCACAGCAGCACAAAGGTCAGCGGGCGGCTCTTTTTCCACCAATGGCGGAAACTGAACCGGCGCGGCTTTTTCCGGCGCGCCGCCGTCTGATTCGCGGTTTTGGAAATCTGCATAAACGCTTCTCCTTTCAGGCGGCGCTGTCGCCCCGGACGGATTTGGTGCGATACAGGAGGAAAATAAAGACCATCACGATCAGCGCAAAGGAATAGGCGGCGGTGGTCACATCCTGATAATCCAGCTTGGAGAACTTGTTGTTCATGTAATGCTGCAGAGTGTAAATGCTCTCATTGGGATAGGAGCCGCCGATGAAGTACACTTCCTTGAAGATTTTGAAGGCGTTGACGATGGCCAGCACCAGCACCAGAAAGGCGGTGGGCAAAATCTGCGGCAGCGTAATGGACAGCTCCCGGCGGAGCCATCCCGCGCCCTCCAGACTGGCATACTCGTACATGGCCTCCGGCACGGCCTGCAAAGCGGCCGTGAAAATGACCACGCTGAAGCCCAGATTTTTCCAGATGTACAATAGCACGATCGGCACGCGCAGCATTTCGCCTTCCAGCCAGAATACCCGCTCCGCGCCTACGGCGACCAGCAGCCGGTTGATGACCCCGCCGTAGTCGAAGATCAGCAGCCAGATAATCAGAATGGCGGAAGAGGGCATCAGATAGGGCAGCAGCAGCGCATTGCGGAAGAAGGCGTCCCCCGCCACGTGCTTGCGCAGCATGCCCGCCAGCAGGAAGGACAGCAGAAAAATGGCGGGCGCGCACAGGAGAGACAGTTCCAGCGTGTTTTTCAGCCCCAGCTGGAACACCGGGTTTTTCCACACCCGCAGGTAATTGGAAAAGCCCACGAAGCGATTGTCGATGGTTCCATCGGTCAGGCTGAACCAGATGCCCCATACGAAAGGCACCACGTAGAAGGCCAGCAGGCCGATCATTCCCGGCAGCAGATACAGCCACACGGATTTGCGGTGAAACATAGCGTTTTCCTTTCCTTTGCCTGTTCTGAAATTTCAGCGGAGGGTCAGATCTCGTCCTCCAGCTGCATCAGGCGGATACGTCCTTCCAGCTCCCGAATCAGCCGATCCCGGGGGATCGCGCCCTCGATATACTGATTGATGAGGGTACTGATCTCGGTCATGGCCGTCCGGTTGCCGCTGTAGAGCACGTTCTGTCGCTCCACGTACAGCATGGGCAGCATGGTCTGCTGATAGTACTGAATCCGCTCGGCGGTAATGCTGTAGCGGTTCTGCTCCCAGTAATTCAGATCGTCCTCCAGACTGCTGATCTCATCCCGGATGGCTGCCTTGTTTTCTTCGCTGGCCTTTTCCAGCCGCGCCTTCGCATCCGCCAGGTACTTTTCCGTCTGTTTCTTTTGGGCGGCGTAATAGGGGCTTTCCACCGGCTCCGGCGTTCCCTGGAAGAAGGTGATCGCGCCCTCGTCCTTGGGCAGGTGGGTCACGTAATACTCCATGTAGGTTCTGGCTTCTTCCATCCGGGTGGTCTTGGGGTTGATGATCATCACCGTGCTGGTGACGGACAGCGCCGGATCCTCGTCTTCGGTCACGGACAGATACAGGGGCCTGAAGTTTTCATCCAGATACTGCATCTGGCTCAGCGGCAGCACCGTGGTATAGTTCTGGAAAAGGATCTTTTCATAATCCATGGATTCGTTTTCATTGTAGAGCTTCCCCAGCTCCTTGAAGTTGATGTCCTCAAAGGCCTGCAGAAGCGCTTCAAACTCCGGGGTATTGAAGACCAGCTTTCCTTCCTTTTTCTGGATGTAGGTCATATACTGGCTCAGAATGCTGGAAAAGAAGCTGTTCTGATCGAGCCAGTCAAACAGATAATACTCGGAATAATCGTCCGCGTAATCATAGACCCAGTTGGCGGTGAACTCCATCAGATCCAGCAGGGTCTTGGGCAGATCGTCCTCCGTCAGGCCCAGCGCTTCCCACGCATTCATATTGACGCTGTAGGTATAGGCGTTGGCGTCCACCGGCAGGCCGTAGAGCCTTCCGTCCTTCATCAGGATCTCGCCGAACTGGGGATACATGCTTTTGGCCGCCTTCATCAGCGCCTCGTCGTCCGTCAGGTCGGCGCAGTAGCCCTTCTGCAAAAGCCGGTCCACCGGCATGTAGTTCAGGCTCAGGAACAGCACGTCATAGGTGTTGGTATCGCTGACCATGGCCTGGGTCAGGGTTTCCAGATCACTGGCATAATCCCCCGCCGCCTCCACGGAAATTTCCGGGTGCGCCTTCACGAACTTCTGATGCGCCTCCGAACCCGTTTCGCCGAAAATGCGCAGCGCGCCCTTTTCCAGCGACGGGCTGTTGAGCAGGTAGGCGCTCAGCCCGGAATTGCCGTCCGTGACGTAATAGCTGTTCTCGCACAGCGCCGTCGTTCCGCCGCCCCCATACATTCCCGCGCCGGTGTAGGCAGCGATCTTGATCTCCCCGTTCTTCGGATCGATGCCCATGATCCGGGAGCCGTCCTGATAATAAACCTTGTCCCCGTCGCTGCAGAAGCCCCTCAGATTATAAACGCCCATCTGATTATCGCTGGTGACCGGCCATTCCGTGCCCAGCGTGCCGCTCTCCGGGTCGAAGATTGCCAGCGTGGCGGTCAGCTGATCCACCGAGGCTTCGCCGGTGTACAGGGCGCTCCTATCGCACAGGAACAGCGCCAGCTTCCCATCCTCATAGACGCAGGCGTTGGTTACATTTTCCACCTCGAACATCTGGCTGGCTTCGCCCGTCAGCGAAACGCGGCCAAAGCAGGTATTGCTCGTGCCGCCGGAGTAGGTGTTGCCCACAAAGTACAGCCAGTCCCCCATCACAAAGCGGGCGTTGGTGCTCATGGGATAGGAATAATCCCCGTCCTTTTCCATCATCACGTCCAGATCCAGCTGAGCGGACTGTTCCTTCATTTCCAGCTCGCCCTGCTCGTTCAGCAGGGAATACCACTTCTGCGTGTAGGGATTGAGCAGGTAAAGCTGATCCCTCCAGACGATCAGAAAGCAGCTGGAAACATGATAGCCGCTGCCGTCGTCGCCCATGAGCTGTTCGGACGAGATCGTCCCCAGCCCCACGGAAGCCCCGCCGGACACGGGCTTTTCAAACAGCACACGGTCCTCTGCCTCGGAAAAGAAATAGTAATGATCCTTCAGGCAGGCGATTCCGCCGTAAAGATAGCTCGAGCTGGGATCGTCCGCTCCTTCCTCATTGGCGGAATCGGCGGATACTGTTTCGGCCACAGCCGCCGGAATGCACCAGACCGTCAGCAGGATCAGCACCGTCAGCAGGGCGCTCAACATGGAAAAGCGTTTTCCTTGCATCGTTTCCTTCCTTTCCCCGCCGCAGCTCCCCCGGGCGGATCGGTTTATCAACTGTATCATACCACATCGTACAGTGGTTTTGAAGGGGTTTACCTTTTGCAAAACTGTCCATCTTGTAAAAATTGAATCGGGATGCAAAAGTTTCCGAAAACCTTTGTGTTTTGGGGCGGTGCTATGCTATAATGTCAAAGTCGTGCATTACGGCTGTTTTTCGTGTATTCGAAGTCCGACCGGACCCCATTCCGGCGGCATCAAGGAGGACTTTTACTTTGAAGAAGCACCAACAGGGTTTGATGGGGTATGTGGTCTTAATTGCGGTCTTTCTCGTGATCGCCATTCTGATTAACGGCGGATTGGGCCAGCAGGAAAATAAACGGATTGAATACCCCCAGCTGCTGACCTCCATCCGGGAGGATAATGTGAAGGCCGTGGCCATCCGCGGCACGTCGCTGGTGGGTCTGTACCGCAACGGCAAAATCGCCGACGCGGACTTCCCGGATCGAGGCTACGATTTCGAAACCACCATCGGCGCGGATTTCATCGAGACCGTGCGCCAGATGACCGCCACGAAAACCGGCAAGGCGCTGGAGGACGTCAGCGTCAGCGATCTGCCCTTCACGGTGGAATACCGCGCGCCGGTGATCACGCCCTGGTATCTGGAATACCTGCCCTACTTCCTCAGCCTGATTCTGATCGTGGGCGTGTGGTATTTCATCATGATGCGTCAGGGCGGCGGCAACAGCAAGGTGATGAACTTTGGCCGCAGCCGTGCCCGGGTCAGCGATCCTTCCAAAAACAAGGTCACCTTCAAGGACGTGGCCGGTGCTAAAGAAGAAAAAGAAGAGCTTCAGGAAATGGTGGATTTCCTGAAGAACCCCAAGGCCTACACCGCCATGGGCGCGCGCATTCCCAAGGGCGTGCTGCTGGTGGGCCCTCCGGGCACCGGTAAGACCCTGCTGGCCAAGGCCGTGGCAGGGGAAGCCAACGCGCCCTTCTTCTCCATTTCCGGCTCCGACTTTGTGGAAATGTTCGTGGGCGTAGGCGCCAGCCGCGTCCGCGACCTGTTCGATCAGGCCAAGAAGGCCGCGCCTTCCATTATCTTCATCGATGAGATCGACGCGGTGGGCCGTCACCGCGGCGCGGGTCTGGGCGGCGGTCACGACGAGCGCGAGCAGACCCTGAACCAGCTGCTGGTGGAAATGGACGGCTTCTCCATCAATGAAGGCGTTATCGTCATGGCGGCCACCAACCGCCGGGATATTCTGGACCCCGCGCTGCTTCGCCCGGGCCGCTTCGACCGTCAGGTGACGGTGAACTATCCCGACCAGGAGGGCCGGGTGGATATTCTGAAGGTGCACTCCAAGGGCAAGCCGCTGTCCGCCGACGTGGATCTGGACAACGTGGCCAAGCGGATGCCCTACTCCACCGGCGCGGATCTGGAAAACGTGATGAACGAGGCCGCCATTCTGGCGGTGCGCCGTCACCGGAAGCAGATCATCCAGCAGGACATGGTGGACGCTATCGCCCGGGTGCAGATGGGCCCGGAAAAGAAGAGCCACAAGGTCAACCCCAAGGACCGTCACGTCACGGCCTATCACGAGGCGGGCCACGCGGTCATCGCCAACCTGCTGCCGGAATGCGACGACGTGCATCTGATCACCATCGTGCCCCGGGGACAGGCGGGCGGCTATACCCTCAGCCTGCCGGAGGAGGAGCATGACAACCTGAGCCGCAAGGCGCTGCTGGGCATGATCACCATGGCGCTGGGCGGACATGCCGCCGAGGAGGTGGCGCTGGACGACATCTACACCGGCTCCTCCAGCGACCTGAAGCGGGCCACCGACCTGTGCCGCCGCATGATCACCCAGTTCGGCATGAGCGACGAGCTGGGCACCATGTATCTGGGCAGCGATCAGGAGGTATTCGTGGGCATGGAATTCGGCCAGAGCCGCGAATACAGCGAGCAGAGCGCCGCCGCCATCGACGCCGCCGTGAAGCAGCTGATGGATCGCTGCTATCAGCGGGCCGTCTCCCTGCTGAAGGAGCACTTCAACCAGCTCAAGGGCGTGGCCGAGGCCCTGCTGGAGCGGGATACCCTGAGCCGGGTGGAATTTGAGGCGGTCATGAAGGGCGAGCCCCTGCCCCCCATGAGCGAGGTGGAAAAGCTGAAGCCCAACCTGAGCGTGGAGGAAAAGAACGCCCCCGCCGGGGAGGAAGCCGCCGGGGAAGAGGAGCAGCCGGAGGCCGCCGAAGAGGCTGGAAGCTCGGACGAGCCCTTTGTCCAGCCGGAGGATTGGAACCGGCTATGAGCCAGACGATCGCTTACCCGGTGGATCTGCACGTGCACAGCCGGTTTTCCGACGGGCTTTTCAGCCCGGAAGAGCTGGCGGCACGGGCCGTCCGGGCCGGAATCGGCTGGATCGCCCTGTGCGATCACGATACGCTGGAGGGAATCCAGCCCATGAAGCGCGCCGTTGCCGCCAGCCTGCTGCCCGGCGGAGAACGGATGCGCTTTTTTTCTTCTCTGGAATTGAGCACCGGCGACGGCAGCACCCATGTGCTGGGCTACGGAGCCGATGCGGAAAACGCGGCCCTTTGCCGCACGCTGGAAGACATCCGCCTAAGCCGCCTGACCCGCATGGAGGAAATGCTGAACCGGCTGGAGGCGCTGGACGTTCGTCTGCCGGAGGAGCGCCGGGCGCGGCTGCTGGTTCCCGGCACAGGCCGGGCCCATCTGGCCCGGGAACTGATGGGCATGGGGCTGGTCTCCACCGTGGCGCAGGCCTTCGACCGCTATTTGGGCAAAGGCAAGCCCGGCTATGTGCCCCGAAAATGCCCCACGGCTCAGGAAGGCGTGGCCCTGCTGAAAGCGGCGGGCGCGACGCCGGTGCTGGCCCACCCCTGCCGGCTGGGGCTGGAAACCGCGGCCCTGTACAGCTTTGTTCTTTCCCTGAAGGAAGCCGGGCTGGCCGGGCTGGAAGCGTGGCACCCTTCTGCCAACCGGACGCAGGCCATGGAGCTGGATCGTTTTGCCCGGCGGAACGGCCTGCTGGTCACCGGCGGCAGCGATTTTCACGGAGACGCCAACACGCAGGCGGCGCTGGGCCATATGCCCTCCGGCTGGAACCGCTGGCAGGAGGATTCGCAGCTTCTCTTTGACCTGATTTCCCCTTGCGACTGACACGAAATACGAGGTGCGCTGTATGTACAACCAAGGCTATGTTCCCCAGAATCAAGGCCAGCAGAGCGGCAGCTGGTACGCTCCCCCGCCCCAGCCCCGCCAGCAGCAGGCCCGCCGTTCCGGGGGAAGCTCCGGCAAGCAGCCGCCCAAAAAGCCGAAGAAGAAGCGCTCTCTCAAATGGCAGCTGGTCAAGGTGCTGATCGTCATCGTATTGATCGCGGGCGCGTGTGCGGGCGGCTATATCTGGAAGACCCAGAACGAGGTCAAGCCCTACATGAGCGTTTTCCTGCCCAATATCTATGTGGACGGCATCTCCCTGTCGGGGCTCAGCTGGCAGGAGGGCAGTCAGAAGGTTTGGGAGCAGGCCAACGCCAAGGAAAACAGCTGGTATGTGCGGCTGAAGAATACGTCCGGCCAGTATCAGGACATTACCGCCGACATGCTGGGCATCTCCTTCGACCCCTCGGCGGCGCTGGAAGAGGCGTGGGCCATCGGCCATGCCACGGACGCCAGCGGACGGAAGGATATTTTTGAGCTGCAGCAGGAAATCGCCGCAGCCAAGAACACCACCTATTCCTTTACCAGCGCCCAGCAAAGTGCGGATACCACTCCCATCGACAACATTCTGACCACCCTGCAAACCGTGGCCTACAAGGCCCCGCAGGATGCGGCCCTGCTGTCCTTCAATCCGGACGACCTGAACAACCCCTTCACCTTCCAGCAGGAAAGCTACGGCCAGTGGCTGGATGTGACCGCCGTGAAGGAACAGATTCTGGAAATGGTCTCTACCCTGCAAAGCGGGGAAATTCTGCTGGAAACCACGCCCATCGCCCCCACCGTCACCGTGGCGGAGCTGGAAAAGAACGTGGAGCTTCGTTACCGCGCCACCACGGCCATTTCCAAAAGCTCCACGGAGGATCGCACCAACAACATCCGCGTGGCCTTTGAGCGGATCAACGGCACCATCCTGCAAAGCGGCAAGACCTTCTCCTTCAACAGCGCCGTCGGTCGCCGAGAGGCCGGAAACGGCTACTATCCCGCCATTGAATACGCCTACGGCAGCGAGGTCATGGGCATCGGCGGCGGCGTCTGTCAGGCCAGCACCACCGTCTATCTGGCGGCCATTCAGGCCGGGCTGAAAATCAATAAGCGGTCGGCCCACTCCAATCCCGTCAACTACACGGAAATGGGCATGGACGCCACCGTCAACAGCACCCGGGGCCACGAGGTGGACTTCACCTTCACCAACAACACGGACAGCCCCATCTATATTTCCGCCCACGTGATTACCTCCTCCACCAACAAAAACAGCCTGATGTGTGATGTGCGCATTTACGGAAAATCGCTGGAAAACGTCAGCTATCAGCTGGTGAGCGAGACGGTGGAGGTTTTGCCCAAGCCGGAGGAAGCCGTTCTTGTGAAGGATGAAGACGGCGAAAACGTGATCTACGAGGACGAGACCAAGCTGCGCTCCAAGGGCCGGGACGGCTATGTGGTGGAAGCCTATCTGGTCACCTACACCGACGGTGTGGAAACCGACCGCACCCGGGTCAGCCGCGATACCTATCCCGCCCGCGCCGATCGCTACTGGGTGGGCGTTACGCCGAGATACTGAGGATGGCAAACCCATGAAGACTGTTTTAGGAAAGATTCGCCGCTGCGATGAGGAATATCATCTGTTTGCCCCGGGCGACCGGGTAGCGGTGGGCGTCAGCGGCGGCAAGGACAGCATGCTGCTGCTCAAGGCCCTGAGCCTGTACCGCTATGTGCGCCACGGGGATTTTTCCCTGCAGGCCATCACTCTGACCTCCGGGAAGGAAAAGCCCGACACCTCCGCGCTGGAAGCCTATGCGGCCGAGGTGGGCGTACCCATCCACATCGAGCATACGGACATTTACGAGATTCTCTTCGACATCCGCAAGGACAAGCATCCCTGCGCCCTGTGCGCCAAGATGCGGCGCTCCATCCTGTGCCAGCGGGCCCAAGAGCTGGGCTGCAACAAGCTGGCGCTGGCCCACAACCGGGAGGACGTGCTGGAGACCTTCCTCATGAGCCTGATCTTCGAAGGCAGGCTGCACACCTTCCATCCCAAGACCCTGATGAGCAAGACCGGCGTGACGGTGATCCGCCCCATGGTCTACGTTCCCGAACGATATGTGATCCATATGCAGCGGGAGCTGGAACTGCCCATTCTGAAAAACCCCTGTCCCACCAACGGCTACACCAAGCGGGAGGAAATGAAGCAGCTGATCTACGAGCTGGCCCGCCGCTACCCCACGCTGGAGGAAAGCATGCTGGGCGCGCTGCGGAACTACAAGCAGTACGCCCTCTGGGAACCGGCAGAGGAGGAAGACTGATTTTCTTTCAGAGTGTCAAAAAAGTGGAGGTGCAGGAGGCACTGCTGCCACTCAATCGTCGCGGGGACTACTGCCGTGGTCCCCGCTCGTTTCGTGTCACACCTGCGGGTCGCTAACCGCCTGCGGCGGTTGTGCCCACTGGGCACCCACGCCCCTACGGTGCCTGCCGGGGTTATAGGGCGGCGAGAAGGAGCGCGCATCCAGTGGATGCAGCTGCCGAAGGCAGCTAGCGACTGACAGCCGTCAACCGA
>SFGO01000063.1 GCA_004556545.1 Clostridiales bacterium | reverse complement strand
ACAGCGGCTTCGCATTCACTACAACTGCGTGGGGGAAATGAACATTCCCAACGAACCGGCACTGCCCATCCCGGCCGTCACCGTCAACACCAGAAAAGGCGTGTTCGTGAGCTACACAACTGACGACAGACCTGCTGTTTGAGCTGAAAAAAGCGAGTGTCCTCACAGCTTTTCAAATGCTGTAAGAACACTCGCCATGGTGGGGATAGCGGGACTCGAACCCGCAAGTCCGAAGACGGGGGATTTTAAGTCCCCTGTGTCTGCCAATTTCACCATATCCCCAAAAGAAAAACGGCGTTTCTGATGAAACACCGTTCTCTTTGGTACACCATCAGGGACTCGAACCCTGGACACCCTGATTAAGAGTCAGGTGCTCTACCAACTGAGCTAATGGTGCTCGCTGCGCTTCAGGCAACGATGATTATTATACTCAGTTTCGAAAAAATGTCAACAGGTTTTTTCAAATTTTTTGAATTTTTTTGAGGACTGTTTTTGAGAGTGAGTTTCCAAGGTCAATACAACAGTGGCATTTGAAGTGACGTTTACCGCCAAATCATCCGCGCGGCCCGAAACACCTTGACAAACAAGGCATGATTTCATTATACTGATGAAACTTCGTAGGAAAAACCTTGATGGAGGATCAAAATGAAGGTTCTGTGTTTTGGATCCCTGAATATTGACTATACTTATCGGGTGCCCCATTTTGTGCAGAAGGGCGAGACTATCGCGGCAGAAGATATGAAAGTGTTCTGCGGCGGAAAAGGCTTTAATCAGGCCGTAGCCTTTGCGCGGGCCGGAGCGGAAACCTGTCAGGCGGGCGCTGTGGGGAAGGATGGCCTGTTTTTGCTGGATAGCCTGAAGGCGGCGGGTGTGAATACCGAGTTCGTTTCCGTGCTGGAAGACCAGAAAACCGGCTGCGCCATCATCCAGAACGATCATAGCGGCGATAACTGTATTATGCTCTACGGCGGAACCAACCGCGCCATCACCCGGGAAATGGCCGATAGCGTGCTGGAGCATTTCGGGCAGGGCGACGTGCTGGTATTGCAGAATGAGATCAATGAAATTCCCTATATCATGGAAAAAGCCCATGAACGCGGAATGAAAATTGTGCTGAATCCTTCGCCCATGGAGGAAGCGATCCGTAACTTCCCGCTGGAAATGGTGGATTACTTCTTCCTCAATCAGGTGGAGGCCTGCCAGCTGCTGGACGATGAAAACCGGGAGAATCCGGAAAAGCAGCTGGAAGCCCTGCGGGAACGGTTCCCTGCCGCCGCTATCGTGCTGACGCTGGGAGAAAAGGGTTCCCTGTACGCCGACGGAACGCAGAAGCACGCCCAACCGGCCTTCCGGGTCAAGGCGGTGGACACCACAGCCGCAGGCGATACCTTCACCGGCTTCCTGATGGGCGGCCTTTTGTCCGGCCGGACGGTTCCCGAGGCGATGGAGCTGGCAGCGAAGGCGTCCGCCATCGCCGTGACCCGGCCCGGCGCTTCGCCGTCCATCCCCACGCTGGAAGAGGTGCTGGGCTGGCAGGGTCAGGACTGAGCCAAACATTGCCGGAGGATGGTGAGAAAATCCTCCATGTAACGGGTCAGATGCATGTCCCTTCGGCAGCAGAGGTAAAAGTGCCGCATCATGTCGCCATCCAGAAGCGGGTAGGCGTTCAGCTTTTCGCTCAGATCCAGATCGGGCACCCGGGAAATATAGGCGTCCGGGCAGAGCATGACGGCCCCCAACGCCAGCGTCAGACGACGGCATGCCTCAAAATTGTGGGATTCCAGAAGAATTTCCGGCTGGATGCCGCTTAACAGAAATAAACGATCCTGCACCGTGCGGATACTGTGCCCCACGGCCAGACTGATGAAACGCTCCTCCTTTGCCTGTGCAATATGGAGGGGCGTTCCATTTGGAATGGAACGGGCCAGCTGGGTGTTCCGGGCGGCGATGAGCAGAATCTCTTCGTTTTCGATCAGCTGGTAGCGCAGGCGGCTGTTGGAGGGCGTGGTGGTGATCAGCGCCAGATCGCAGCTGCCGTCCAGCACCATTTTTTCCAATGTGTTGGAGCCGAATTCCTCCAATTCCACCCGGACGTGAGGATAACGGCCCATGAACTCCGGCAGCACCCGCGGAAGAATCTGCATGCCGCGCTGCACGGAAATGCCGAGACGCAGGGTGCCGTGGGCCTCCCCCTTGATCTCGCTGATGCGGTTGGTCAGGTTGGTATGGATCGCCACGACCTGCTGGGCGGCGTGAATATATTCCTGTCCGGCGGCGGTCAGCCGCATGGGGGAGGAACTGCGGTCAAAAATCGGAACGCCCAGCTCCCGCTCCACCTGACGGATGACCTGGCTCAGGGCAGGCTGGGAAATAAACAGCTGATTGGCCGCCGCTGTGACGGAACCGGTGCGCTCCACGGCCAGAATATAGTTGACGTGCTTGAGACTGAAGGGCATGAAGGCTTCATTCCTTTCCTAAACCTCCCGGATTTCGCTTTCGTCGAAAGAAGGCAAAGTTTCATAAGGAAATGACTATACTTTATATAACATAAAAAATACTTGCCTTATGAATGGGATTAGTTTATCATGAGAATGCCAGAAAAGCAAGAACGTATCCTACATGAAACGAATGAAGCCAATGGAGGCCCATATGGTAACGACGCTGATTTCTCCCTGTGGCATTTTGGGTTATGGATTTCCGGCAGCGTCTTTGGAAAAAGCGCTGGAACAATCCCCGGACGCGATCGTCGTAGACGCGGGCAGCACGGACGCAGGCCCTCATAAGCTGGGCGCGGGCACGGCCATCGTCAGCCGAATGGCGGCCAAGAAGGATCTTTCCCTGCTGATGGCGGGGGCCCGCCGTTTGCAGATCCCGCTGGTGATCGGCTCGGCAGGCGGTTCCGGCGCAAGAAAGCATACCCTGTGGACGCTGGATATTATCAAGGAAATTGCCCGGGAGACCGGCTGGAATCCTCGCCTGATGGTGATCTGGGCTGATATTCCCAACGAAGCCATTCTTTCCGCCATGGAGGAGGGACGGGTAACGCCCATGTCTCCCAATGTGCCGGAGCTGACGGCGGAGAGCCTGGCCGCCACCAACGGCGTGGTGGCGCAGATGGGGGCGGAGCCGGTGCTGAAGGCGCTGGAACAGAAGCCGGATATCATCGTCTGCGGCCGGGCCTACGATCCCGCGCCTTTTGCGGCGGTGGGCATTTTCCGGGGCCATGACCCGGCGCTGTGCTATCATCTGGGCAAGATCCTGGAATGCGGCACCCTGTGCGCCGAACCCGGCACGGCCAAGGATGTCATGCTGGGCCGTCTGGACGATACGGGCTTCGAAGTGTGGCCCGCTGACCCCGTCCGCCAGTGTACGCCGGTGTCCGTTGCGGCCCACACCTTCTATGAAAAAGACCATCCCTATATTTTGAAGGGCCCGGGCATCGAGCTGGATCTTTCCCGGTGCCGCTTTACTCAGACAGCGCCCGGACGGGTGCGCGTGGAGGGCAGCCAGATCCGCTATCCTGCCTATACCATCAAGTTGGAAGGCGCGCGGCTGGCGGCTTACCGCACCTTCGTGCTGGCGGGCATCCGGGATCCGCTGCTCATCAGTCGGCTGGACGAGGTGGAAGCGGCGGTGAAGGAATCCGTGCGCAGCTATTACAGCGATATTGACCCGGAAAGCTATCAGATCAACTTCTATCATTACGGGCTGGACGCGGTGATGGGCGAGCTGGAGCCCGACCGCACGTTGCCCCATGAAATCGGCCTGATGTTCGAGGTCATCGCGGACAGTCAGGAAAAAGCGGACGCGATCTGCGCGTCTACCCGCTCCTGCTACCTGCACTACGGCTATCCGGGCCGCAAATCCACCGCCGGGAATCTGGCGTTCCCCTTTGCCCCCAGCGACGTTTCCTTCGGCGCGGTATACGCTTTTTCCGTCTACCATCTGATGACGGTGGACGATCCCACGGAATTCTTCCCTGCGGAATGGGTGGAGGTGAGCGCGGAATGAAGCTTTACGAACTGTCTCACGTACTGCGCAGCAAGAACAGCGGCCCCTTCGCGGTCACGCTGGATATTCTGTTCGACGATCCGGCAGTGTACGAGCGGGTCAAGCGCAGCGGAAAGGTCACGCCGGAGAACATCGCCCGTCTGTACGGGCTGAAGGTGGAAGAAATTACCGACTTTGCTGCCTACGATCCCGGTCTGGGCATCAAGATCACCTACCTGCGCAAAACGGCGTCCGGCACGGTGGGAGATCGGGACGTATACGGCGCGCAGCAGCATGCGCCGCTGATGAACATCGAAATTCCCGACGAGCTGTAAAGCGGCTTTTGTTCGGAAAGGAGCGTGATCCCGTGCAGCGGGAGGTTCTGGAAAAAATCTACGCGGGCTTTTTGGGCATGAACGCCGGTATCCGGCTGGGCGCGCCGGTAGAGCCTGCTTTCTGGGACAGCGAAAACATCCGCAAATACTACGGCGAGCTTCACGGCTATGTGAAGGACTATAAGCATTTTGCGGCGGATGACGACGCCAACGGCCCGGTGTTTTTCCTCCGGGCACTGGACGATATGGAAAATTTCGGCGAGCCAACGCCTCAGGATGTGGCGGAGGCGTGGCTGAATTACGGCCGGGAGGGCGTGGGCCTGTACTGGTGGGGCGGCTACGGCGTGAGCACGGAGCACACGGCCTATCTGAACCTGAAAAACGGCATTCCGGCGCCCAAAAGCGGTTCCATTCATCAGAACGGAAAGACGCTGGCAGAGCAGATCGGCGGCCAGATTTTCATCGACACCTGGGGACTGATCGCACCGGCAGACCCGGCCCGGGCGGCCCGTTATGCCGTGACGGCGGCCAGCGTTTCCCATGACGGCGAAGGACTTCACGGCGCAGCCTTTATGGCGGCGGCCATTTCGAAGGCATTCGAGACTTCCGACATGGAAGAGGTAATCGAAGCGGGTCTTGCGCAGATCCCGGCGGATTGCCTGTACCGTCAGGTTTTTGACGCGGTGCGGCGCTGCTATCAGAACGATCCGCAGGACTGGCGGGCCTGCCTTGCCATGCTGCAGGCGGAATGGGGCTATGACCGATACCCCGGCGTATGCCACATCATTCCCAACGCGGGCGTGTGCGCGCTGGCGCTGTATTACGGCAAAGGTGACTTTGCCCGCACCATCGAACTGGCTTCCATGTGCGGCTGGGACACGGACTGCAACGCGGGCAACGTGGGCACGATTCTGGGCGTGACCGTGGGCCCGGAGGGCATCCCTGCCTGCTATCGGGGCCCCATCAACGATGAGATCGTGCTTTCCGGCATTTCCGGATATTTGAATATTCTGGATATTCCCAGCTACAGCAAAAAGCTGTTCGGGCTGGCCTGCCGTCTGGCAGGCGAGGAATGTCCCGAACCCCCGGCGCAGGACGGAACCCTGCATTACGATTTCACCCTGCCCGGCGCGACCCATGGCTTCCATGTGTCCGACCCCATTCGGTGCATGGCTCAGGCCAGCGAGGAGCGCGGCGGCTCCCTTCGGTGCTTCTATGAGCGGCTGATTCGCGGCGAGGGCTTCAAGCTGTTTGTGAAGACCTTCTATCGCCGCCGGGATTTTGACGACGAGCGCTACATGCCCGTGTTTTCTCCGCTGGCCTATCCGGGGCAGACGGCTTCCTTCACGGTGGCGCTGGAACGGCTTCACGGCGATCAGCTGAGTCTGACTCCCTATGTAAAGGAAAGCTTTACCGGCAGGGAAATTCTGCTGGAGCCCGTCGTATTTTCGGATTCCTTTGATTCCCAGACCCTTTCCTTTACGCTGCCGGACGTGGGGGGCGGCGTGATCGAAGAGGTGGGCCTGAAGCTGACCAGCCTGTCTCAGGCCAAGCTGTACGATGCGGGTTCGCTGTACCTGACGGATTTCCGTCTGGAGGGCAAGGGGCATTGCACCTTCGATCTGAGCCTGAGCAAAAAGGAATTCGCTTCCGTGCTGCCCTTCAGCCACAACCACGGCGCATGGGAACTGGTGAACGGCCATATGGAGGCCATGAGTCTGGGCCATGCCGAGGCCATGACCGGGCCTTATTTCGCCCGGGACATGAAGGTCTCCGGCACGGTCACGCCCCTTTCCGGCGAAAGCCATCTGATGAGCGTTCGGGTACAGGGCGCGCAGCGGGGCGTGTACGGCGGTCTGGGCGTGGCGGATGGCGTTCGCTCGCTGGTCATGGGCAAAACGGTGCATGGCCGGTGGCAGTTGCTGGCTTCCCGGCCCTTTGACTGGCAGGAAGACCATGAATATGCCCTGACTTTGGCGGCGGAGGGACAGACCTTTACCCTGACGGCTGACGGCGGGGAACCGCTGACCGTTCGGGATGATACAGCCTGCGCCTACGGCATGGTCGGTTATGCGCAGTACGCCATGGGCCGCACGGCTTTCGGCAATCTGACCCTCGAAGAACGATAAAAAGAACGGAAAAGCGATAAAGGAGCATATACATGAAAACAAGGCAGGAATTGAAACAGAACCCGGAGCTTCTGAAGGACAAATGCCGGGGCGCGATCATCGGCATTGCCATCGGCGATTCTTTCGGCGACGCTTCCCGCAAGCCGGACAATCAGCTGAGCTACGGCATCACCACGGATTTCCACAAGGGCGCGTCCTGGTCTACCGACGATACGGAATTCGCCCTGCTGACCGCCCGGACCATTCTGGAATGCAAGGGCAAGCTGACCGACGAGGACGTGGTGAACGCCTGGCTGGAAAACGTGGCCACGCAGGATGAATTCAAGCGGGGCGGCGCGTCCGAATTTGAGGCCAGCCGCAACCTGCGGCGGGGTCTGCGGCCTCCGCTGTCCGGCCAGTACAACAGCTATTGCCACTCCGACGGCGCGGCCATGCGCATTGCGCCTGTGGGCGTGTACTGCGCGGGCGACATTGACGCGGCCATCGCCATGGCGGAAACGGACGCGCATATCAGCCACTACGGCGAGGGCATCTGGGGCGCGCAGGCGGTCGCTGCAGCCGTGGCCTGCGCCATGGCGGACGGAACCATTGACGAAATTCTGGCGGCGGCCATGAAGCCCATTCCCGAGGGGACCTGGTTCCGGGCGGCGATGGAAAAGGCCTTTGCCATTGTGGATCGGGCGGAGGGGCGCTTTCTGGATGCATGGATGCCGCTGCATGACGAGCTGTGGTGCTCCTACAAGGCGACGGTTTCCGAAGCGGTTGCCGAGGCCTTCGGTGTGCTGAAGCTGGTCAACGGCGATTTCCGCACCGGCGTGGTGGCCGCGGGCAACTTCGGCCGGGACGCGGATACCATCGGCGCGATCGTTGGCTCCATTCTGGGCGCGAAGTACGGCGCTTCTGCCATTCCCGCCCATTGGGTGGAGAAGCCCCGCTATCCCACCGGCACCTGCCTGACCTTCGCCAAGGGCGTGGATATGCTGGCAGTGGCCGATGACCTGTGCAAGCTGATTCTGGAATAACACAAGGAACGGAAAGGAGCGGCCCATGCAGACCAGTCTGAAACAGCGGCCCAAATCCAAGGGACAGAGAATTTTGACGCGGATATGGCAGGATCGGGTGCTGTACCTGCTGCTGGCGCCCGCCATGCTGTATTTCGTGTTCTTCCGCCTGTGGCCCATCTGGAACATGCGGCTGGCCTTCTTCAACTACAAGGCCCGCTCCGCATGGACCTGGGCGGGGATGAAGTGGTTTGAGATCATTTTTTCCTCCAACGGGTTTTTCACCATTCTGGGCAACACCATGCGCATCAGCTTCATGAAGTACGTGCTGATGTTCCCCTTCTCGGTGGCCTTCGCCATCCTGCTCAACGAGCTGCGTTCCAGCCGGATGCGCCGGCTGGTGCAGGTGAGCACCTATTTGCCCCACTTTCTGTCCTGGGTGGTCATCGCGGGCATCTTTATCAACATTCTTTCGCCGACCGGCGGCATTCTCAACGATTTCCGCGCCCTGTTCGGCCTGCCTGCCGTGGACTACATGACGCAGAAGGAAACCATCATGGGCGTGCTGTTCGCCTCGTCCCTGTGGCGTTCGCTGGGCTGGGATTCCATCATCTACTTTGCCGCGATCATCGGCATCAACCAGTCGCTGTATGAAGCGGCCTACATGGACGGTGCGACCCGGCTGCAGGTGATCCGCTATGTGGTGCTTCCGGCGCTGATTACCCCCATGGTGACGACCTTCATCCTGAATCTGGGCTTCTTCCTGGACGCGGGCTTCGATCAGGTGTTCAACTTCACCAACGACGCGGTTAACTCCACCATCGACATTCTGGATACCTACATCTACCGCCTTGGTCTGACCCAGGGTCAGTATGAAGTCTCCACTGCCGTGGGCCTGCTCAAGGGCGTGGTGGGCGTCGTGCTGGTGCTGATTACCCACGGGGTATCCAAAAAGCTCACCGGCACGGGCGTGTGGTAAGAAAGGAGAGTGCTGAAGATGAATGTTGGCAGAAAGCGCTTTTCCTTCGGACAAATGCTGCTGAACGTATTCTTTCTGGCCATTGTGCTGACAGTGGCGGTGCCGGTCATCAATCTGGCGGCCCGCTCCTTTGCCAGCGCCAAGGGCGCGCTGCAGATGCACGGCTTCTCCCTGTGGCCCTCTGACCCGACGCTGCTCAATTATCAGGTGGTGTTTTCCAACCGGCTGATCCTTCCTTCCCTGTGGAACAATATTATCATCACCGTACTGGGAACGGCGGTCAACCTGCTCATCACCCTGATGGCGGCCTATGCCGTCACCCGGCCCCGGCTGGTGGGCAAGAAGTTCTTCATGGGCTTCTTTATCGTCATGATGCTCTTCAACCCCGGCCTGATGCCCGAATATCTGGTGGTGAAGCAGCTCAAGCTGATCGACAGCATGTGGAGCGTGATTCTGGTCGGCGCGGTGAACGTGTACTACCTGTTCATCCTGCGGCGTTTCATTGAGGAAGTGCCGGAATCCCTGATCGAAGCGGCCCGCATCGACGGCGCAAGCCACCTGCGGATCCTGTTCTCCATCGTGATTCCGCTGGCCAAGACCGGCATCGCCACCATCGCCATGTTCTACGCCGTGGCCCGGTGGAACGAATACTTCAAGGCGGGGCTGTACCTGCTTTCGCCGGATAAGACCACCTTGCAGGTGCTCATCCGCAAGTTCGTCGTGCAGGGCGATATTACCGACCTGATCGGCTTTTCCAACATGATGAACAAGACGGAGCTGGCCAACGTCAACTACAATTCGCTCAAGAGCGCGGCAATCGTAGTGGGCGTAGCGCCGATTTTGCTGATCTATCCCTTTGCGCTCAAGTTCTATGCCACGGATGTCATGGAGGGCGGCGTTAAGGAATAAGCCGTCCGGCCCATTCATCATATCTTGAAGGAGGGTATCTCAATGAAGAAACTGGTTTCTCTGCTGCTGGCCCTTGCCATGCTGCTGAGCTGCACCGCGGCTCTGGCGGACATCGGCACCCCCGACGCTCCCGTGAAGGTCACGATGCTGCTGAAGGATATGCCCGCCGACGATCCCGCCGGTCAGGCTTTCTGCAAGGCGCTGAACGAAAAGATGGCCGAACAGGGCATGTACGTAGACTTCTCCTTTGTCGACGCTCCCGCCGGCAAGTACGTGGAAGTGATGCCGCTGGCCGTTATCAACGAAGTGCTGAAGGCTGACATCCTGTACTTCCAGGGCAACACCGACTCCACCGCCGCCGAGCAGGGCTTCCTGGAGGACATGAAGCCTTATGTGGACGGCTCTCAGTACCTGAAGAACATCATGTACGCGCACAACACCGCCCGTCTGGAGAATCATCCCTACCTGCTGGCCGCCGCGCCCATCGCGGTGTTCAGCCCCGTTATCCGCAAGGACTGGGTGGCCCAACTGGACAGCTATGAGACCCTGATGGCCGATCCCACCGTGGACAACTATCTGGCCTTCTTCAAAGAGCTGAAGGACAAGGGCCTGTGCGAATACCCCATCTGCGTGTACGGCGACCACAGCCGTCTGGACAGCGTGTTCGGAGCGGCCTTCGGCGTGACCACCACCCTGGTCAAGACCGAAGACGGCAAGTGGGTCTACAAGTATGTGACCGACGAAATGAAGAACCTGCTGGCCTTCTACGCTCAGCTGTATGCCGATGGCATGATCGATCCCGAATACCTGACCAACACCTGGGACGTGGCCGAAGAGAAGTTCTACTCCGGCAAGGCCGCCATGCTGATCGGCAAGACCGGCGCGACCATCAACGTGTATGACAACTCCATGCAGGCCACCAACGGCGCGGACGCGGCCCTGACCGTGCTGCCCCCCGCCAAGTCTGAACTGGGCCAGTACTGCGCCGCCGTGGACGTGTCCAAGGAAGAGCGCGGCCGCGTCATCAGCGCGGACTCCGAAGTGAAGGAAGCCGCTTTCGCCATCTTCGATTTCATGGCCAGCCCCGAAGGCCGCGTGCTGGATCTCTACGGTGTGGAAGGCTATCATTACAACATCGTGGATAACAAGATCGTGCCCATCGAAGGCGCTCCCGACTGGTACGGCGTGTTCTATGACAGCCTGATCGGTCTGGAGAACATCCCCTACGAAGCCGACGCTCCCATGGGCGAAGCGGGCCTGACCTCTCTGGACATTGCCAGCGAGTACTTCCTGGCGGACAACGCCGTGAACCTGCCCAGCGAATATTCCGCTTACTGGGATGCCATGATCAGCCTGTTCAACGAGTACGCGGTAGACGTGATCCGCGGCGACAAGAACACCGACAGCGACTGGACGGCTTTCGTGGAAGCCTGGAACGCCGCCGGCGCTGAAAAGATCAGCGAGTATCTGGGAACCGTGATGGAATAATCAAGATTCATCGCGGGAAGGAAGGAACGACGCAGGGGGGCACTCCTGCACCCTGACGAGGGCTTTGCCCTTGACCCCTTATGGACTGCGCAAAACGCAGACCAAGGGGAGTTCGGGGTTCGGGGGCGTATAGCCCCCGCCGTCCCTTCCTTCCCGCTTTTTTTCGTGAGGTGGAAACATGATTCCGGAGAACTATGCAGAACGGGTGTATGCCGCCGTGCTGGGCAAGTGCATCGGCGTGCGGCTGGGCGCGCCGGTGGAGGCGGAAAGCTGGACTTATGAGCGCATTCGGGCGGTATATGGAGAGAAAATTCACGGTTATCTGCGGCCCTATCGGGTATTCGGCGCGGACGATGATGTGAACGGCCCGGCGTATTTCTTTCAGGTGCTGGAAGAAAAGGACGACCCGCAGCTGATGGACTTTGCCCATGCGTGGGTGGATTTTGTGCGGGAAGGCAAGGGCTTCTTCTGGTGGGGAGGCGTAGGAAAGTCCACCAGCCATACCTCCTATCATCTGATTCGCTCGGGAGCGCCCCTGCCTTTGAAGCGGGAGGATCTGCGGGGCCTGAAGGATGAGGACGAAAGCGTCGGCGGGCAGATTTTCGTGGATTTTCTGGGACTGGCGCTGCCGGGACAGGAGCAGCGGGCGGCGGAGCTGGGCGGACGGCTGGCGGCAGTGGCCCACTTCGACGACGGCGTATCCGGCGGACGGTTTATGGCGGCGGCCAACGCGGCGGCCTTTGACAGCGATACGGTGGAAGAGATCGTGCTGCGGGCCTTGCGTACCATCCCCGAGGAAGGCGACTATGCCAGGGTGACGAAAGCCGTGTTGGACTTTTTCCATCAGCATCCCGAGCGCTGGCAGGACTGCCGGAACATGCTGGAAAAGGAGTGGGGCTATGACCGCTACTCCGGCGTTTGCCCGATGATCCCCAATGCGGGCGTCTGCGTGATGGCCCTTTTATACAGCGGCGGCGACCTGAACCGGGGCGTGAAAATCGCCACGCTGGCGGGCTGGGATACGGACTGCAATGCAGGCAACGTAGGCTCCGTTCTGGGCGCTTTCGGCGGACTGAACCCCATCGACGCATGCTATCGGGAGCCTTTTCACGATACGGCCATTCTTTCCGGGGTCAGCGGGGAGATCAATCAGTGCGACCTGCCGTCGCTGGCAAAGCGGATCGCCCGGCGGGGCTTTGAGCTGCTGGGGCAGCCCGTGCCGGAGGTGCTTCGGGCGGAAGAGGGGCTGCATTTTGACTTTGAACTGCCCGTTTCGACCCATGGGATGCTGGTCAGCAATCCCTTTGTGCTGCAGCTGAGCAACAGCGGGGAACGGAGTTTTCGGGGAAAACGTTCCCTGCAGGCGGTCTTTAACCGGCTGCAGAAGGGGATGGAGACCCGGCTGTATTTCAAAACCTTCTATACCCGCGCGGAGTTTGAGGACGGCCGGTACAGCCCGGTTTTCTCGCCGCGTATTTACCCGGGCCAGCGGCTGTCCATGCAGATTTTTATGGAAAAATGGGGCGGCACAGAGCCGCTGCGCCTGCGGCCTTATGTGCGCACCGCCTTTGGCCACAGAGATTATGAGGGAGAAGACTTCCGCCTTGAAAACGGCCGCTGGCAGGAAGTCACTTTCCGCATTCCGGAGGTGGACGGCGGGATCATCGAAGAAGCGGGGTTGCGGGTATTTTCGGATTCGGTCAACACCGGCGAGGCTTCCCGCGATTTGGGCAGGTTCTTTGTGGATGAGATTCGCGTAACGGGTGCGCCGGAATACCGGCTGGATTTTGCGCAAAGCCGTGTGGAACTGGGCAATCTGACGCCCTTTGCGCACAATCGGGGCCAGTGGACGCTGGAGGGCGACGCCATTCGCGCTCAATGCGGCGAATGCGCCCAGAGCTTCACAGGCGCCTATTCTACCGGGGATGTGACTCTTTCCTGCCGGACAACGCCGTTGGAGGGCGGGGCCTGCCTGCTGGTGCGCGGCATGGGGACTTTGCGCCACGTGCTGGCGGGGCTGACCGAACCGGGGAAAGCGGGAATCCTGCTGGGCGGGCCGGAAGGCTATCGGCCGCTGGCGGAAGTGGCTTTTGAGTGGCAGCCGGGGCAAAGCTACGAATTGAAGGCCGCAGCCCGGGGGCAAAACGTTGCACTTTGGATTGACGGGCAGAAAATCGCCGAAGAAAAAGTGCCGTATGACCACGGCATGTACGGGATGGCTCTGCCGGGGGCCGGAGAGGCGCTGTTTCGGGGGATGAGGGTGGAAAAATCATCATGAAAAGAGCAGCGGAGCTTCGGCTCCGCTGCTCAGCCTGTCGAAAAACCTCGAGTTGGCCGCCGTTGCCCGCAAACAGCGCTTCGCTGGTTTGCGGGAAATGTGCTGCGGCACAAGGGTTAGGGGCTCTGCCCCTATAACCCCGGCAGGAGGCAGTGCCTCCTGCACCTCCACTTTTTTGACACTCTGAGAGCAACGGAGCTTCGCCTCCGCTGCTCAGTCTGTCGAAAAACCCCAAGTTGGCCGCCGTTGCCCGCAAACAGCGCTACGCTGGTTTGCGGTTTGCGGGGAAAGTGCTGCGGCACAAGGGTTAGGGGCTCCGCCCCTATAACCCCGGCAGGAGGCAGTGCCTCCTGCACCTCCACTTTTTTGACACTCTGGGCAGCGGAGCTTCGGCTCCGCTGCTCTTTTGCATTTTGAAAATCAATATTCCGCGCTGCCGGTGGTGCGGGGGAAGGGCAGAACGTCGCGAATGTTGGTGATGCCCGTCAGGTACATCACCAGACGCTCGAAGCCCAGACCGAAGCCCGCGTGGGGATGGGTGCCGTAGCGGCGGGTATCCAGATAGAAGGAATACTCTTCCTCGTTCATGCCCAGCTCCTGAATGCGGCGGGTCAGAACGTCCAGACGCTCTTCACGCTGGCTGCCGCCGATCAGCTCGCCGATGCCGGGCACCAGCATGTCGGTAGCGGCTACGGTTTTGCCGTCGTCGTTCAGGCGCATATAGAAGGCCTTGATGTCCTTGGGATAATCGTAGACGAACACGGGCTTCTGGAAATGCTTCTCGGTCAGATAGCGCTCATGCTCGGTCTGCAGGTCGATGCCCCAACTGACAGGGTATTCGAACTTCTGACCGCTCTTTTGCAGAATCTCAATGGCCTCGGTGTAGGTGCAGCGGGCAAAGTCGCTTCCGGCGATGGCAGTCAGTTTTTCGATCAGGCCCTTTTCCACAAAGCTGTCCAGGAAGGCCATTTCTTCGGGCGCTTCGGCCAGAATGTGGGTGATGACGTACTTGAGCATATCCTCAGCCAGCGCCATATCGTCAAACAAGTCGGCAAAGGCGATCTCCGGCTCGACCATCCAGAATTCGGCGGCATGACGGGGCGTGTTGCTCTTTTCGGCGCGGAAGGTGGGGCCGAAGGTGTAGACGTTGCGGAAGGCCTGGCAGAAGGTTTCCACATTCAGCTGGCCGCTGACGGTCAGGTTGGCGGGCTTGCAGAAGAAATCCTGCGAGTAGTCCACTTCGCCGCTTTCGGTCTTGGGCACATTTTCCAGCGGCAGGGTGGTCACCTGGAACATTTCGCCCGCGCCTTCGCAGTCGCTGGTGGTAATGAGGGGCGTATGGACGTAGACGAAGCCCCGCTCCGCAAAGAAAGCGTGGAGCAGCTGCGCCGCCAGCGAGCGGATGCGGAATACGGCGTAGAAGGTGTTCGTCCGGGGCCGCAGATGGGCGATGGTGCGCAGATATTCGAAGGAATGGCGCTTTTTCTGCAGGGGATAGTCGGGAGAGCACAGGCCCACTACTTCGATTTCCTTGGCCTTGAGCTCAAAGGGCTGCTTCATGCCGGGGGTGGGCACCAGATCGCCCTTTGCCCGGATGGCGCTGCCCAGCGTGACCTTCAGCGCATTGGCGAAATCCGCCGTTTTGCCGTCCTCCAGCACGATCTGCAGATTTTTGAAATAGGTGCCGTCGTTCAGCTCGATAAAGCCGAAGGCTTTGCTGTCGCGCACAGTGCGCACCCAGCCGGAAACGGAAATGTCGGTCAGGGTCTCGGTCGGCGGCTGATGGAACAGCTCGCGGATGCTGGTATCTTTCATCAATGTTTTCCTCCTCAGCAATGGGAATCAGGCATGCTTGCCCAGCATGGCCGCGCCGATCATGCCGGCGTCCGCGCCAAGACGGGCCAGTTCAATGCGGGAATAGGGCAGCGTTTTGAACAGCAGATATTTGGGAACCCGGGCGCGCACCGCGTCCAGCAGGAAGGCTCCGGCCTTGCTGACGCCGCCACCCAGAACGATGACCTCGGGATCCAGGAAGGCGATGATGGTGTAGCAGGCCTTGGCCAGATAATCCACATAGGTGGTGAACACCTTCATGGCCGCATTATCCAGCTCTCGCGCCGCATCGAACACGATCTTGGCGTTGAGCTTTTCCGGATCACCTCCTACCATCTCCATCATCAGGCTTTCGGGATGCTGCTGGAGAATCTGCTTGCCCATCCGGATAATGGCCGTGGCGCTGCAGTAGCGCTCCAGGCAGCCTTCGTTGCCGCATGTGCAGGGAATGCCGCCGATATCCATGGGAATGTGGCCGATCTCGCTGCCTACGCCGTGGAAGCCGCTCCACGGACGGCCGTTGATGACGATGCCGCCGCCTACGCCGGTGCCCAGCGTCAGGAACACGCTGGAGGAGGTGCCCTTGCTCACGCCCGCGACGCTCTCGGCAAAGCCGGCCACGGTGGCGTCGTTGTCGATAAAGACGGGCTTATTGATATATTTTTGGAGCTCGCTGCGCAGAGGAACGTCCTTCCAGCCCATGTTGGTGCAGAAAATGACGTTGCCGGTTTTCGCGTCCGCGATGCCGGGGATGCCGATGCCCACCGAATGAACGTCGTCCACCGTAAGTTTGGCTTCTTCCAGCACCTTCAGAGCGCAGTGACCCATGTCCGCAATGATCTCCTGATAGGGACGGCCGACCAGCGTGGGGGTTTCGCCCTGATGGATGAGCTGACCTTCTTCGTTCACCAGACCGATCTTGATGCCGGTTCCGCCTACGTCAATACCGATGTATACCATGATTCCATCCTCCCGTACTGCCCATATTTTAGAAAATGATTGATTTATGAATTCGCACTGTCCCCGTTGGAGGAGTTCTGCGCGATCATCTCGTTCAGCCGCCGGTCCAGTTCATGCGCGGCACTGTAGCCCATGCGCTTCAGGCTCAGATTCCGGGCGGCGACTTCAATAATGATGGCCAGATTCCGGCCCGGCTTGACGGGCATGACCTGATAGGGCACCTTTACGCCCAGAATGCTGACCGTTTCTTCCGTCAGGCCCAGACGGTCGTATTCCTTGGAGGAATCCCACTTTTCCATGTGGATGACCATATCGATGGACTTGGAAAGAATGACGGAGCCGACGCCGTACATGGCGCGGATGTCAATGATGCCGATGCCGCGGATCTCCATGAAGTGGCGGACCATTTCGGGAGCCTCGCCGACCAGACGGTCATCGGAGACCCGGCAGATGTCCACCACGTCGTCCGCCGCCAGCTGATGGCCGCGCTTGACCAGCTCCAGCGCGGCCTCGCTCTTGCCAACGCCGCTTTCACCGGTCAGGAGAACGCCCACGCCGTATACGTCCACCAGCACGCCGTGACGGGTCACGTGGGGGGCCAGCACCCGGTTGAGGTACATAATGGCCTGCAGGGAAAACTTGGTGGTCTTGACCCGGCTCATAAAGACAGGAATATCCCGCTCCACCGCAATCTGCAAAAGCTCCTTGGGCGGCGTCATGCCCCAGCAGGAGATGATACAGGGCAGGTCGTAGCTCATGTACCGGCGCAGCACCTTTTCCCGCACGGTGGGATCCAGAGATTCCAGATAGGTCATTTCCACCTTGCCGATGACCTGAGGCCGCTCGGCGGCAAAGAACTCGTAAAAGCCGCAGAACTGCATGCCGGGTCGGTTCAGATCGGTGACGTTGATGTCCATTTCCTTCCGGGTGGTCTGCGTCAGCTGTTCCAGATTCAGGGACTGACAGAATTCCTCGATGGCGATCATGCCGGTTCCTCCTTTGCGGATGGGATTTATATGCGGGGGACGCCGAGTACCTGCTCGGCCACGAAATGAGCGACGCCGTCCTCCTGATTGCTGCGGCAGGTGAAGCGGGCGGCCTGTTTCGTCTCTGCCCGGGCGTTGGCCACGGCGACGCTGTTATGGGAAAATTCCAGCATGCTGATGTCGTTGAGACTGTCGCCGAAAACCATGGTGTTCTCCGGCGTCAGATCCAGCCGCTTCGCCAGCCGCCGCAGGGCGTTGCCCTTGGAAACATCCGGGGCGATGCCTTCGATGAAAAAGGGCTTGGACATGGTGAAGTCTGCCTGACCCCGGAATTTTTGCTTGATGAGCGGCATGAGCCGCTGCACTTCGGCGGGGTCGTTAACGCTGAGAATTTTGGGAACCGGATAATCGATAAAGCCCAGCAGATCGCCAACGGCCTGCCCCTTCATGCCGGAGGAATGGCGGTATTGCTCGGAGGGGGCGCATTCCTCGGCGTAATAGAAGTATTCGCCCCGGTAGACCTGCACGTAGAAGCCTTCGCTTTGCAGGTAATGAACGATGGCGCGGGCGGTTTCCGGGGGGATGGTTTCCTCTTCCAATACCTGATGGTCGGGAGAAATCAGCTGAGCGCCGTTGCAGGCGATGTAGGGGCAGTCTACGCCGATCTGGGCGGCATAGGGAGCGATGCTGGTCTGCGTGCGGCCGCTGGCGGGAATGACGTGGATCCCCCGGCGGATGCACTCCCGCAGCGTCGCGACGGTGTAATCGGACAGCTTGCCCTCATCGTTGAGCAGGGTGTCGTCCATATCGGAAATAATGGCTCGAATCTCAGTGGTCATGGGGTTTGTCTCCTGTACGGCGTTTTTCGAAAAAATCCTGAAGAAGCGTCTGGGCTTCTTCCTCCATCAGGCCGCCCACGCAGGGCACCCGGTGGTAAAAGGCGGGATCCTGCGTCAGCGCCAGCACGCTTTCGCAGCAGCCCTGCCGCTGATCCCGGGCGGCAAAAAAGCAGCGCTCCAACTGGGCCATCATCATGGCACCCGCGCACATGGGACAGGGCTCCAGCGTGACATAAAGGGTCAGATCGTTCAGACGGCGAGTGTGAAGCAGCTCCGCCGCCTGCCGGATGCACAAAAGCTCCGCGTGGGCGGTGGGGTCGCTGCGCTGCTCCCGCAGGTTATGGGCCCGCGCGATCACCTGCCTTGCCCGGGCCAGTACCGCGCCCACGGGAACCTCGCCTTCCAGCGCTGCCTGCCGGGCCTCTTCCAGCGCCAGCTTCATCAGCTCTTCGTGGCTCATGCGCTGACGCTTTCCGCTGCTTCGGCGTGTGACTGATTCACCTGCTGGGGTTCCCGGAAGGTAGGCACCAACTCATGTAGGCAGGCGCGTACATCCCCATTGTCCGCAATGCAGCGGCGCAGCGTTTCCAACATGGATTCCAGCTTGTCCACGCTGATCTGCTCTGGCTTGGCGATAAAGATCTTCCGGTTTTCCGTTCGGGAAATGCCTTCCCCGTCCAGCAGAAGTTCTTCGTAGAGCTTTTCGCCGGGGCGCAGGCCCGTGTAGACGATCTCGATCTTCTGACCGTTTTCGGGCGCATAGAGCTGAATCATCCGCTCGGCCAGCTCCCGAATCTTCACCGGCCGGCCCATATCCAGCACGAACAGCTCGCCGCCCCGGGCGATGCTGGCCGCCTGCAGCACCAGACTGGCGGCCTCCGGGATGGTCATGAAGTAGCGGATGATCTCCGGATGGGTCAGGGTGATGGGCCCGCCGGAACGAATCTGCTGCTCGAATTTGGGCACTACGCTGCCGTGGGAGCCCAGCACATTGCCGAAGCGGACGGCGGTGAATTCCGTATCGGACTGAGCGTTGCGGGCCTCGATGACCATTTCCGCCAGCCGTTTGGTGGCGCCCATCACGTTGGTGGGGTTGACGGCCTTATCCGTAGAAATGAGCACAAAGCGCTTGACGCCGTGCCGGATCGCGGCCAGTGCCGTCAGATTGGTGCCGAACACGTTGTTTTTGACCGCCTGATCGGGGCAGTCCTCCATGAGGGGCACATGCTTGTGGGCCGCCGCGTGAAGGACGATCTCCGGGCGGTAAAGGCCGAAGACCTCATCCAGCCGCTGCTCGTCCCGGATGGAGCCGACGCACAGAATCAGCCGCTGGGAAAGATCCTGCCGGTATTCCCGTTCCAGATCGGAGTACAGATCGTACATATAGTTTTCGCTGACATCGTACAGCACAATGCATTTGGGCTGCAGGGGGAAGAGCTGGCGGCACAGCTCGCTGCCGATGCTTCCGCCGCCGCCGGTGATCAGGATGGTCTTATCCCGCACAAAGGCGGCTACCTGCGTCATATCCAGCTGCTCCTCCGGCCGGCCCAGCAGATCGCCGATGTTCAGCTCCCGCAGCGCGCCGGCAGCGGGACGGTCTCCCTCCAGATTTTGCAGCGGTGTGACCCGCTTGACACGGCAGCCGGTGGCCAGGCATTTTTCGATCACCGGGTTCAGATCGTCCTTGGGGGTGGAAATGGCGATGATGATATCATCGATGGAATAATCGCTGGCCAGCTTGAGAATGTTGCCGCTGCCCCGCACCACGGGAACGCCGCTGAGGCTGGAGCCGGTGCGCTGCTGATCGTCATCCACCACGATGACGGGCAGGCAGTTGCCGTAATTGCCGTGCTGCATTTCATGCACCACGTTAGCGCCCAGCCAGCCTGCGCCGACGATCATGGTGCGGCGCTGACCGGGAGTGCGGCGGGGAAAGAAGGAAATCCGCCGCCGGGTGACGGCATAGCGGTAGATCAGCCGGGAGGCACCCACCAGCGCCATGCTGATGAGCCAGAACAGCGGATAGATCAGCCGGTGCAGGCGGAAAAGATTCTGGGGCCGCACAAAATAATTGGCCGCGACGGAATACAGATAGGTGCAGACGGCCAGCGCCAGCGTGGACAAAACCACGCGGAGCAGGTCCTCCGTCGAGGCATACTGCCACATGGTGCGGTAAAGGCCGAAAACGGCAAACAAAATCAGGCCCATCAGGGTCATGACCGGGGCAATGCGAAAATAAATTTGAAAGAAAGAATAGGAAATGGTGGTGGTATAACGCAGAACCTGCGAAAGAATCATGGCCAGATTGATTAAAACCGCGTCCAGCAGAAGCCAGAGCCCGGTACGGACGGCTTTCTGCGTTTTGGGTTTGAGCGTCACGGCGTTTCCTCCCCCTGCCTCAGGACTAAGGTGCAGCAATCTGCACAGTTTTTTATTATAGCACAGAATCGGGAAAATGCATAGGTTTGACGGCAGACGGAGAAAAGAGGAAAGGGAAGGGAAAGAAAAGCAGCAAAACAGGAAAAACGCTGCCCTGTGAAGAAATGGTTTATCAGCGCATTATTGAAAAAACAGGGAGGAAAAAACATGCGGAAATGGACGGGATGGGCCGCGGTACTGCTGCTTTGGACAGCCCTTGTGCCCTGCGCGGCGGCGGAAAGCAAACGGTATGAAACCAGCTTTCTGGACGTGTTTGATACGTTTTCTCAGGTCGTGGTCTATGCCGATACGCAGGAGGACGCGCAGGAGATCCTGCAGGAGGTTCATGACGAGCTGAAGAACTACCATCAGCTGTTTGACATTTATCACGCCTACGAGGGTGTGAACAATCTTTATACCGTCAACCAGAACGCCGGAATCGCGCCGGTGGCGGTGGATGAGGCGGTATACGAGCTGGTCGCCTTTGGAAAGGAAATGTTTGTCCAAACCGGCGGGAAAACCAATATTGCGCTGGGAAGCGTGCTTTCGATCTGGCATGAGTACAGGGAGCTTGGGCTGGAACAACCGGAATATGCGGCGATTCCGACGGTGGAAGAGCTGCTGGCCGCAGCCAAGCATGCGGATATAGAGCAGGTGGTGCTGGACCCGGAGGAACGGACGGTCTATCTGGCTGACCCGCAAATGTCGCTGGACGTGGGCGCTATCGCCAAGGGGTATGCGGTGGAGCGGACGGCCCGAAAGCTGGAAGCGCAGGGCGTGCAAAGCCTGCTGATGAGCATCGGCGGGAATCTGCGCTCCATCGGGAAAAAAGGAGACGGAACGCCCTGGCGGGCGGGCGTGCAGAATCCTGACCTGACCGCCGCAGAACAGAATCTCACGGTGATCGATCTGACGGATGCGTCGCTGGTGACCAGCGGCAGCTATCAGCGCTATTACACGGTGGATGGAAAGCAGTACCATCATATTATTGACCCGGATACCCTTTATCCGGCGGAATACAGCTGGGCGGTTTCCGTGCTGGCGGAGGATTCGGGGCTGGCGGACGCGCTGTCTACCGCCCTGTTTGCGATGCCGGTGGAGGATGGAAAGGCACTGGTAAACGGCTGGGAAGGCGTGGAGGCGCTTTGGGTACGGGAGAACGGCACACTGGAATACAGCGACGGATGGCCGAAATAACAGCGAAAAATTGCGGGCTTCCGTGAAGAATGACAGAACGCTTGAAAAAGAAGGCGGGCGCTGGCAATGGAGAGAAAATTCAGAGTCATCAGTGAAGAAATCGGCTACTGGGAGGCCTCTGAAAACCCGCTTTCGGCGGACGTGGGCGTCATCAGGGAAAATGGGCAGCTCTGGTTTTATGATGTGGGCGACGGTGAAGAAAACGCAGACCCAAGGATGGAGGGCGCGAACATCGTCCTGTCCCATTTCCATCGGGATCACACCGGAAACATCGAACGAATCCATGAAGGGGCTTTGTATGGATCCAAAGAAACCTGCCGGCATATGGGCCGGGGAACGATCGTGGAACAGGAACGGACGGAAGGCCGTTTGCGGATTTTTCCGTTGCCGTCCAGCCACGCAAAAGGCTGTCTGGGACTGGAGGTGGACGGCCAATACGCTTTTGTTGGCGACGCTTTATATGGCCGGATGAAAGCGGGACGCTGCGTTTATAACGCACAATTTCTGAAAGAGGAGATCGCCGTGCTGAAAGGGCTGCGCGTGCCCTATCTGCTCGTCAGCCATTGGAAGGGAATGGTTCGGGAGCGGGAAGCAGTGATCGAGGAGTTGGAGGAAATTTACAGCCGGAGAAACAAAAACAGCCCGGAGATCGTGGTGGGGGATACAGAGTAAAGAAAAAATGCCGCATTTCCCTGAAAAACAGGGGAAGGCGGCATTTTTTAGGTGTTTTATTCAGACGCTTCGGAAAGGGCGGATTCCGCTGCTTCCAGCGCTTCGTAGAGGGCCTCGGTTTTGTCCTGCTCGGCCTGATAGCTTTCGGTCAGGCGGCGCATGGCTTCCAGATCGTGATAGGTTTCGGGGCGGGCCAGCTCGGCTTCCAGTCGGGCCATTTCCCGCTCGTTTTGCTCGATGGCCGCTTCGGCCTTCTCTACCGCCGCTTTTAATTCCCGAAGAAGGGCGTTCTGCTGGCGGTTTTTCTTTTTCTCCCGGATCTGGGCCGTGCGGGTGGGTTCGTCCTCCAAGGAGGATACCGGGGGACGGGGACGATCCCGCTTTTCGATATAATCATCGAAATTGCCCAGATATTCCGTTACGCCGTCCTGCTCCATGACCATGACCTTTTCGGCAAAGCGGTTGATGAAGTAGCGGTCGTGGCTGATGGCCAGAATGGTGCCGGGAAAATCCCGCAGCGCGTCCTCCAGCACCTCGCGGCTGTCCATGTCCAGATGGTTGGTGGGTTCGTCCAGCAGGAGAAGGTTATCCTGCTGGAGCATCAGCTTGGTCAGCGCTACCCGGCCCCGTTCGCCGCCGGAGAGCTTTTCGATTTTTTCGAAAACCTCGTCGCCGGTGAAGAGAAACAGCCCCAATGCACTGCGGATGCGGGTCTGCTCCAGCTTGGGGAAGGCGTTCCAGACCTCATCCAGAATGGTGTTCTGGGGATTCAGATTCTGTTGGTGCTGATCGTAATAGCCAATATCGATATTGACGCCGAAGCGGACGCTGCCGTGATCGGGGTTCAGCTGGTGGGTCAGGATTCGGAAAAGCGTGCTTTTTCCCACGCCGTTGGGGCCGATGAGCGCCACCCGGTCGCCGGTGCGGAGTTTGAAGGAAAGATTCTGGAAAACGGTCTTTCCCTCAAAGGATTTGCTCAGTTCCCGAACCTCCAGCGCTTCCTCGCCGCTGCGGCGGCGGGCGTCGAAGGTGAAGCGGACGTGCTGCTCCTCCACCGGCTTTTCCAGCCGCTCTACTTTGGCCAGCCGCTTTTCCCGGCTCTCGGCGGCTTTGATGCTCTTTTCCCGGTTGAAGCTGCGATAGCGCTCAATGATGGCCTGCTCCCGCTGAATCTCCTTCTGCTGAAGCTCGTAGGCCTTCATGCGGGTCTCAAAATCAGCTGTGCGTTTTTTCATATATTCGGTGTAGTTGCCGGTGAATTTGATCAGTTTGCCGCCCAGCAGCTCGCCCATGGTATTACAGACATGGTCGAGAAAATAGCGGTCGTGGCTGATCAGCAGAAGCGAACCCTTATAATCGGTCAGGTAATCCTGAAGCCACTCGATGGCTTCCAGATCCAGATGGTTGGTGGGCTCGTCCATGAGGATGATGTCCGGCTTCTGCAGCAGCAGCTTCGCCAGAGAAAGGCGGGTGCGCTCGCCGCCGGAAAGGGTGGAGACCAGCCGCTGATGCATTTCGGGCTTCAGACCGAGACCGTTCAGCACCCGGAGCATCTCGCCTTCGTAGGCATAGCCCTGCTGGGCGTTGTAGCTTTCGGTCAGCCGCTGATACTCGGCGGAAAGACGTAGCGCCGTTTCGGGGTCGGCGGTCTCCAGCAGCGTTTCAACTTCGGCCATGCGGCGCTCCATGGCGCGGATGGGCTCAAATACGCGGAGCAAAGCTCCCCAGACCGTATCGGTCAGGGGAATATCGTCCAACTGGGCCAGATAGCCCACGCGAAGATCCTTATTGCGGTGAATCGCGCCGCCGTCCGGCTGCATCTCTCCGGCAATCAGGCGCATGAGGGTCGTCTTGCCGCAGCCGTTGACCCCGACAAGGCCCATTTTTTCCCCTTTTTGCAGGCTGAAGGTGACGCTGCGGAGGACTTCGTGGATACCGAAGCTCTTTTGAAGCTCCTGAACGGAAATGAGAATCATAAGGGACAAGCCTTTCTATAATGGAAGATAGGAAAAAGAGAAGGAAAAACGCGGCGGTTAGGGCGCGGGATTCAGAATATCGCGGATATACTCGCGGCAGCGGTCAAAATCCACCTGATAGGTTTGCATGCCCACATAGGTGATGGGGGAGAGACAGTCCCGCGGGGGAAGCTGGTAGCCCTCGGGCGTAACGCCGCGCAGCTCCAGCGCATAGCCGACTGCCGTCATCATATCATCCAGCTTCATGTTAGTGGTGATCAGACTGTCGGAAACGACACCCAGAATCCGAAGCGCGTCATCCAGCGTGGCGTCGGCGTATTTTTCGGTCAGGGTGGTCAAAACAGTACGGATGCGGCGGGTTCGGCCCGCGTCGCCATCGCCGCCCACCTTGCGGATCCGCATGTAAATGACCGCGGCATGACCGCCGAACAGATAGGTTCCCGCCTTGGCCATGCTGGGGGTGGTCGCGTCCCGGGCGATGCGGTAGCGGTTGAGATAATCGGCTTCGGCATCGGTGACGGTGAGGGTAACGCCGCCCATGGCATCGATGATATCCTGAATGTTGTTCATGCAGAAAATGGCGTATTGATCCACCTTGATGCCGAAATGGGTGCCGACGATGTCCAGCAGCGCGTCAATGCCGTAATTTTTGGCGATATAGGTAAAGCGGCCGATAGCGCCGTCCGGGCGGCGGATGAGCATTTCCCGGGTGAGCGTGCAGAAAATGATCCGGCGCTGAACCGTATCCAGCGTTACCAGCACAACGCCGTCCGTGTTGCCCAGATTGTTGGGATCGCCGTCCCAGGTATCGGTGCAGGCGAGCAGGTAATGATGCATGCCTTCCGTAGGTTCGGGAATTTCTTCGGGACTCAGCGGGGTGATCTCCCGGGGAGTAGAATCAGCCAAGGCGAAAGCAGGAAACAGAACCAGCAGGCAAAGCAGGAGGGCGATGATGCGTCGGTGCATGGAAAACGGCTCCTTTCGTACCCCGGCGGCCTTTGCGAAAAGGCAAAGGCGAAGGGGAAGGTTACGCCGGAATTTCGGCGAAATAAAAAGCAACATAAAAGAATACGAGGAAGAAGGGGAAAAACCCTTCTTCCTCGTAAAAGGGAATCGGCAAGGTTATTTGCAGAGCATTTCCAGCAGCTTGTTGGAACGGGCAAGGAAAGCGGTGATTTCATCCTTTTCCAGAGGACGGGTGCTCATCCGGGCCAGATCAAAGAGCTGCGCCGCCAGCATGGTACGCTTTTCGCCATCCTCGCCGTCGATCAGGGAGCGAACCACCGGGTTGGAAGCGTTCAGCACCAGCGTGTAGCGCTCGGGCAGCTTGAAATCCTGACCGTAAATGCGGCCCATTTCGGAGAAGCGGCGGCCCTGCTCCTCCTGCACCAGCATGGCGGGAAGGGATTCATCCTTCAGGGCGCTGAGTTTAACCGTCAGATCTTTGCTGCCGGTCGCCTCCGCAAAGAGATCGGTCAGCTTTTTGGCGTCTTCTTCGCTTTGCTTCTTTTCTTCTTCCGTCTGCTCCTTCTGGAAGGCCTCGCTGTCCGCATCCACGCGGGCAAAGCTGAGACCGTCCACACCGGCGGAATACTCCATGAAGCTGACGAAGTTCAGATCGATCAGAGAATCCATCACGACTACGTCGACACCCTCGTTGTCGTACAGCGCCACATTGGCGGCCTGACGGGTAGGATCGTTGGTGTAGATGACCTTCTTGCCGATCTTGCCTTCGTTCTTGCTCAGATATTCGGACAGGGTCAGGTATTCGCCCTTGGTGGTCTTGAAGAGGAGCGTATCCTTTACCTGCTCAAAGAACTTGGCGTCCCGCATGCAGCCGTACTTGACGAAGGGGTGAATGTCGTCCCAGTACTTCTGGTAGTTGTCACGCTCGGTATTGAACAGGCCGGTCAGCTTGTCCGCCACCTTCCGGGTGATGTAGGCGGACAGCTTCTTGACATAACCGTCGTTCTGCAGGAAGCTGCGGCTGACGTTCAGAGGCAGGTCGGGGCAGTCGATTACGCCCTTGAGCAGCATCAGGAACTCGGGAATGACCTCTTTGATATTATCCGCCACGAAGACCTGACCGCTGAAGAGCTTGATTTCGCCTTCCTTGGTGCCGAAATCGTTGGTCAGCTTGGGGAAGTAAAGGATGCCCTTCAGATTAAAGGGATAATCCACGTTCAGGTGGACGTAGAACAGCGGATCATCAAAGGTGTGGAACACGTCATGATAGAAGAATTTGTATTCATCTGGCGTGCAATCCTTGGGATTCTTGAGCCAGAGGGCAGGGGTGGCGTTGATCAGCTCCGGGCCCTTGGGCGCTTCGTCCGCCTTGGGCGTTTCGCCGTCTTCCGGAGTTTCGGGGTCGGCAGGCTGATCGGCAGCGGGCTCTTCCTTCTTGACAATGTCAAAGTAGACGGGCGTGGCCATGAAGCCGCAGTAACGGCGAAGCACCTCGCGCAGGCGGTATTCCTCCAAAAATTCGGATTCTTCCTCCGAAATATGAAGGGTGATGACGGTGCCGCGCTCGGTGCGGTCGCCGGTGTCCATGGTGAAGGCCATGCCGTCCTCGCTGATCCAGCGGACGGGTTCGGCGCCTTCTGTGCCGGAGAGGGTATCGATGGTGACTTTATCCGCGACCATAAAGGCGGAATAGAAGCCCAGACCAAAGTGGCCGATAATGCCGCCCTTGTTATCGCCCTCGTAATTCTTCAGGAATTCTTCGGCACCGGAGAAAGCGACCTGGTTGATGTACTTTTCGACTTCCTCGGCCGTCATGCCGATGCCGTTATCGGAAAAACGAATCTCTTTTGCTTCTTTATCCAGCGTGACAGTGACACGATAGTCGCATTCCTGGTCGGGGTGCAGCATTTTTTCTTTGGTGATGGCATCACAGCCGTTGGAAACCATTTCGCGGACGAAGATGTCCTTATCGGAATAGAGCCAGCGCTTAATGATGGGCATGATGTTTTGCGCGTGGATGGAAATGTTGCCTTTTTGCTGTTGGGTCATAGCAGACGCCTCCGTTAATGTTGCGTGATGGATGTTCCTTTATTACGGTGGGGATGGCATATGTGAGGTGCTATCCGTGAACAATATAATGAAGGAACGGTGTTTCAGATGGGAAGGTGGAAGCAAAAATGCTTCCAGACGGTATTTTAGCAGAGCGGGAACGGAAATGCAATAGAAAATTAGCACTCAACGAAAAAGAGTGCTAACAGCGAAAGAATTTTGGGCGAGCCGAGAAAAAGAGAACGGCCCAAGGGGAGAAAAAAGAGGAAAATTGATTCTAAGAATGAACGCAAACCGTTGGAAAATAAGGGGTTGGAAAAAGAAGACAAAAAAAGTAAAAAAATTTCAAAAAAAGTGTTGACAAAAAAACGGGTGCGTGGTATTATATACAAGCTCGCTTGAGAGCAACGAACCTTGAAAACGATACAGAATAAGGAAAGAACGCAAGAACAGTCAAGAATTTTGAGTGA
>SFGO01000180.1 GCA_004556545.1 Clostridiales bacterium | reverse complement strand
CACGAAGATGACCGGCTACAACACCAACACCCTGACGGTGCAGGCGTTGTCCTACCGGAACAACTATGAGTACCGCTGCGTGATTACGGACGCGCAGGGAAACAGCGTGACCTCCAACGGCGCGAAGCTGACGATTGGCACGTCCAGCGCGGTTGCGATTACCGAACAGCCCGCGAATGCAGCGACTCCTGCTAACGCCTATGTCACCTTCACGGTGAAGGCCAGCGGAACGAATCTGAGCTATCAGTGGCAGTTCAGCCCGGACGGAAAGAACTGGAGCAACACGAAGATGACCGGCTACAACACCAACACCCTGACGGTGCAGGCGTTGTCCTACCGGAACAACTATGAGTACCGTTGCGTGATTACGGACGCGCAGGGGAACAGCGCGACCTCCGATGGCGCGAAGCTGACGATTGGCACTGTGACGGAGCTGCGCATCATTGATCAGCCTGCGGATGCATTGGTGGAAGAGAATCAGGAAGCCTCCTTCACTGTGAAGGCAGAAGGAACGGGCCTGAGCTATCAGTGGCAGTTCAGCACGGACGGAAAGAGCTGGAGCAACACGAAGATGACCGGCTTTGACACCGACACGCTGAAGCTACAGGCGTTGGCCTATCGGAACAACTATTATTACCGCTGTGTGATTAAGGATGTGCAGGGCGGCAGCGTGACCAGCGAGGCCGGACAGCTGCTGATTCAGAGCGACATTGTGATTGACGATGTGGTTTATGCCGAAATCAACGGCGGGATGGAAGTCGTCAAGTACAACGGCTCCAGCGCTACTCTGACGATTCCGGAAAGCGTGAACGGCAAGACGGTTATCCGCATCGGCGCCAGTGCCTTCGAAGGCAACACCACTCTGACTTCGATCGACCTGCCGGATACCATTCAGGTGATTGGCGAGCGCGCGTTTGCAAACTGCACCAATCTGGCTGAAATGAACTGCAGGAGGCACTGCCTCCTGCCGGGGTTATAGGGGCGGAGCCCCTAATCCTTGTGCCGCAGCACTTTTCCCGCAAACCAGCGTAGCGCTGTTTGCGGGCAACGGCGGCCAACTCAGGGTTTTTCGACAGACTGAGGAGAGACCAAAAGGTCTCTCCTGTTTTGAATGAAAAGCCGTTTTCCCCGCTGAACTTCCAACGTTCAGCGGGTTTTGCGTATAACGGCCTTTTTTCTGCTTCATACTGAAGGCAGGAAAGGAAAGTGATTGCAAAATGCAGAAATGCCGTCACCAGATGATTCCCGGTGATCTTCAGCCTCATGCAAGACCGCCGGAAAAGGAAATCTACCGAAAGCCCTGCCTGACGGCCTTTGGGCAGCGAAACCGGGAGGAAGCAAACCATGAATAAACAGCGTGTGCATACTAATCCGGAGCACTATGCCCGGCTGACCGAGCGCTTTTCGCCGCCTAGCAAGTTGGGTATGGGAATCCTGCGCGCCTTCTGGGTAGGCGGCGTGATTTGCATGTTGGGGCAGTTCATCATGGATGCAGGCAGCCGGTGGCTTCATCTATCCAGCCGGGATGCGGGGACGTTGGCCAGCGTGACGCTGGTATTTTTGACGGCGCTTTTGACCGGCATTGGGGTGTTTGACAAGCTCGGGCAATATGCGGGGGCGGGGACGTTTGTGCCTATTACTGGTTTTGCCAACGCTATGGTTTCCCCGGCGCTGGAATTTCGCCGGGAAGGGCTGGTATTGGGGTTGGGAGCCAAGCTATTTACGATTGCGGGGCCGGTACTGGTGTACGGGATCAGCGCATCCGTGGTGGTAGGGGTGGTTTATGCGCTGTTTTTGCACGGGTGAAGGGTCTGACGCAACGACTCCGGCGCGGGAAGAGGGCTTGCAGGCTTATGGGGCGCGCTATTGCTTCGGATGGCGATCCGAAGGGGTGCAGAGGGCGAGCGGAAAGCCCCCAGTGCGCCCGTAGGCGCAAATCCCCGCCCCACGGTGGGGCATGACGCGCCGACTCCGGCGCGGAAGCAGGGCTTGCAGCCCTATGGGGCGTTCACACTTTTCTTTCGGTGGCGAAAGAAAAGTGTGCAAAAGAAAGCCAGCGGCACGGCGACTCCGGGAAAAAGC
>SFGO01000179.1 GCA_004556545.1 Clostridiales bacterium | reverse complement strand
AGCAGAAAGCGCGCCAGCCGCCTGTCAAAGCTCTTCCACATGATCTGCTCCATCAGCCACATCACCTCTGAAAACCGGCCGGCCATGATCTCCGTGGTGAAGTTCGCCGCCGGGGCGGATTGCTGGGCTACGCTCTGATACACATCGGCGGGAATAATGAACAGCTCCGTGTCCTTCTCCGCTGCGATCATGATCTCAAACTGCATGGAGCGAAGCATACAGGACGCGGAAAACAGGCAGATGTCCCGCTCAAACAGACGGTAGAGGGTGATCTCCCGCCCTTCGTCGGACAGGATGAACGCGCGCAGCTGCCCGCTGCACACGAGCAGCAGCCCTGTGCATTCCGTGCTGCCGCTATGCAGCATCGTTCCCTTTGGGATACTTCGGCGGATGGCGCTCTGCGTCAAGATTTGCTGATGCGGCGGCATCAGCTGTGCCCAAATGGGGAAAAAGTCCTGTACATCCATGATGAACACCTCTTTCCGACAGTATATCTATATTTACAGCATATGTCAATTATCATTGTTGACATATGCCGATAATTTTTGCTATACTGGACGCAGAATCAGGAAGGAAGGAGCTGAGCCATCTGGCAAGACCGAGAAAATGCCGCCGGGTGTGCGACTATCCCCGGACGCTGGCCTTTTCGCCGGAGGAAAGCGGCGCATGTCAGCCGCCCGTCATTCTGACCGTGGATGAATACGAGGCCATCCGCCTCATCGACAAAGAAGGGCTTTCGCAGGAGCAGTGCGGCGAGCAGATGCAGGTGGCCCGCACCACGGTACAGCAGATCTACGCCAGCGCGCGCAAAAAGCTGGCGGATGTGCTGGTGGACGGCCTGCCCCTGCGGATCGAGGGCGGCGACGTGACGCTGTGCGGCGGAGGCAATCCGGGCTGCAGCGGCTGCTACAAACAAAAAATCATGGAGCAATACGCAAAATCGAAAGGAGAAACCATCATGAGAATTGCGGTCACCTACGAAAATGGAGAGATCTTTCAGCACTTTGGCCACACGGAGCAGTTTGGGCTCTACGACGTGGAAGACGGACAGCGCGCTGCATGTGGATGCGCTGATCTGCGGCGGCATCGGCGGCGGCGCACAGCAGGCGCTGGCGGCAGCTGGCATCCGGCTCTATGCCGGCGTAACCGGCAGCGCCGACGCGGCGGCACAGGCTCTGGCGGAGGGCAAGCTGGCCTGCAATGCCAACGCAACGTGTTCCCATCACGGGGAACATCACGAGGGCAGCTGCGGCAGCCACGGCTGCGGTCATCATTCCTGCGGGGAAAAGTGATATAGTCACGGAACGAATCAGGCAGGACGTGTATCCTGATCACAAAGGAGGCGGTGAAACCATGAAGCAATACGTTTGCACCATCTGCGGGTTCACCTACGACGAGGCCAAGGGCATCCCGGAGGCGAGGATTGCCCCGGGAACCCGGTGGGCGGATCTGCCGGAGGACTAGGTATGCCCGCTGTGCGGCGCAAGGAAATCCGATTTCAGAGAGAAGGCCGAGCCGGTCAGCACCGGCGCGGCAGCGGTGGACAAGCCCCACGTGGACAAGGAGCTGTCCGCCATGGAGATGAGCATCATCTGCTCCAACCTCGCCAGGGGCTGCGAGAAGCAGTACATGCCCCGGCAGGCGGAGGACTTCAGGACGCTGGCGGATTTCTTCCGCAGCAAGGCGGAGCCTGCGAAGGAGGCTGGCACGGACAGGCTGCTGGCACTCATCGAGCACGATCTGACCGTGGGCTATCCCTACGGCAATGCTGTAGCGGGTGAAAAGCCGGATCGCGGCGCGCTGCGCTGCCAGGTCTGGAGCGAGAAGGTCACCCGGATGCTGTTAAGACTGCATCTCCTGCGGGCTTCAAAACTGTAAACCCTGGTCCTATTGATGTTACCGAATATATCTTGTTTTATACGAAAAACAAGTCAGCTTTCCGCTTCAAGAAAGGATATGTGCCGGTTGGGTACTATAATGAATTTCCCCCATGTGTTTCATGGGGGGGGGACTGCATAAGTATATGCTTTTGCGCATGAACAGGAGGCGTGATATGCCAACAATATCAAAAAAGGAGCTGGAGAATTACCGTCAGTTGTGTAAGTCTAGGGATAATGGACGGATACTAACCCCAGATGGATTGCGTGTAATCTGTGAAGGCCTCAATCGAGACCCCGAAGCAATCGGAAAGCACATGCTGG
>SFGO01000062.1 GCA_004556545.1 Clostridiales bacterium | reverse complement strand
AAGAAAAGTGTGCAAAAGAAAGCCAGCGGCACGGCGACTCCGGGAAAAAGGCTTCTATTGCCCATTTTGACGGCGGGGCTCGCTATGTCGCGCGCAGCAGAGTTGGCCAGCTTACGCCTACCATTGTGCGCGCTCGGAGCTCGCCTTTTTCCGCCGTCAAAATGGGCGGGCCTTTTTCCCTCCGCTGCCTATCGCCGCTCTGCTTCCCCGCAGTCGGCGTGGGGCAAGCTTACCCCTTGCAGGGTGGGATGCTTCGGCGTAGTTTGACTGTTTTGCAGCTTAAATGAAAAAAGACCTCTGCTCCCCCTCAGTCGGCGTGGGGCATACGCAGCCCTTGCAGGTTGGGATGTTTTCTTGTGACTTGGGTATTTTTGCAGCGCAAAAGGCCAGCGGGATTTCAAATCCACGCTGGCCTTTGTAGCGAGCCATGAGGCCTGTCGCCGAATGGCGGTATGAACTTGCCAACCGGCAGGGAAGCCTGCCAGACTGGCGAGCCGTGGCACCTGTCGTGCCACGGCGGTAAAACCCCGGCCAACAGGCATGTCTCCCGAGCAGCCCCGCGCCCTATGGGCGCGGTGTGGGGCAAGGGGCACTGCCCCTTACCCCTGCAGAAGGGAGTTGGGCTCTTTGCCGTCGCGGAGGACGGCGAGGAAGTAGGCACCGTAGCGTTCCAGCTTGGCTTGGCCGACGCCGGAGACTTCCAGAAATTCGTCCTCGGTTTTGGGGCGTTTCTGAACCATGTCCCGAAGGGAGGCGTCGGAGAAGATCATGTAGACAGGCAGGTGGAAGTGCGCGGCCAGCAGGGCGCGGAGGGTGCGCAGGTTCTCGTATTGGGCGGCTTCCCAGCCGGTGAAGGGGATCGCTTCCTGACGGCGCTTGCGCTCCCGCCGGGCTTCTTTGGCGGGCATGCCGTAGAGACGGCCCCGGCCGGTGTCCACCTCAAAGGGCAGCTCCTCGCAGACGGAACAGCTGCCGCAGCCGTCCGGCGCGTCTTCGCCGAAATAGCGCAGGAGAAAGGCCCGCAGACAGCGCTTGCTGGTGGCGTAGAAGGTCATCTGCTTCAGGCGTTCCAGATCCCGGCGCTGTAATTCGGCCCGCTCGTCCGCGTCCAGTTCCGGGTTGTCGTCGGAATGCTCGATCATCCAGCGGGCGGTGATCACGTCCTGACCGCTGTAGAGCAGCAGACAGTCCGCCGGATCGCCGTCCCGCCCGGCCCGGCCCGCCTCCTGATAGTAGCTTTCCAGATCCCGGGGCATGTTGTAGTGAATGACGAAGCGCACGTCCGCCTTGTCGATGCCCATGCCGAAGGCGTTGGTGGCCACCATGATGCGGGCGCGGTCCATCTTGAAATCGTCCTGATTGCGGCGGCGCTCCTCGTCCGTCAGCCCGGCGTGGTAGCGGGTGGCGGAAAAACCGCCCTGCCGGAGACGCTCGCATACGTCCTCCACGTTTTTGCGGGTGGAGCAGTAAATGATGCCGCAGGCGTCCGGGTCGGCCTCTTTCAGATAGCGCAACAGATAGCCGGGCTTGCTGGTGGGCTTCACCGAAAGAAAGCGCAGGTTGGGGCGGTTGTAGCCCGTCACCAGCGTGTAGGGCGCTTCCAGCTCCAAAAGGCGGATCATGTCCGTGCGTACCTGCTGGGTGGCGGTGGCCGTAAAGGCCGCGACCGGGGGCCGGTGGGGCAGGGCACGGACGAAATCCGCTATTTTGAGATAGCTGGGGCGGAAATCCTGCCCCCATTGGGAAACGCAGTGGGCTTCGTCCACCGCCAGCAGAGAAAGGGGCGCGTGGACGGCAAAATCCAGAAAAGCGGGGGTCTGCAGCCGCTCCGGGGCTACGTAGACAATCTTGTACGCGCCGTTTTTCGCCCGGCGGATGGCCTCCTGCTGCTGGCCCGGGGTCAGGCTGGAGTTGATGTAGGCCGCCGCTACGCCGCTTTGCTTCAGGGCCATGACCTGATCCTTCATCAGAGCGATGAGGGGCGATACCACCAGCGTCATTCCCGGAGACAGCAAAGCGGGCAGCTGATAGCAGACGGATTTGCCCGCTCCCGTGGGCATCACCCCGAGAATGTCCCGTCCGCTCATCAGCGCCCGAATCAGATCCTCCTGGCCCTCCCGAAAGGAGTCGTGGCCAAACCATTTTTTCAGGGATTCTGTCAGTTCCATGAATCAGCTTTCGCGTTGCTAAAAATGCTCAGTTGTAGGTGTAGGCCAGCACCACGCCGCCCAGATTGTCCAGACTGGCCTGATAGCCGCTGGCCGGGTTGGGCACCGGCAGGGTGAAGGAGTCGCCCTCCGCGCCGGAGATGCGGTAGATCTCGTACCGCAGCGCACCGTCCTCGTAGACGGTGATGTGGGGATGGGCCATGAGGAACTCCAGATACTCCTCCAGACAGTAGTCCATGGTGCGCATGACGGCGGCATGGGCCTTGCCCACGTAACGGAAGAGAAGCAGCTTGGCGCTGATGCCGGTCTTGTAGGTCTTGCTTTCCCAGTCGGAGCGGGGGAAGCCGTCGATGGGGAAGCGGAAGACGACGCCGTCCTTCCAGCAGTTCTCGATGAAGTACTGGCCCCGCTTATCCTCGGAGAACTTGCCCAGCGTGGCCGCAACGGCCGCGTCCCGGTTGTACAGGCCCATCTGGAAGGCAAAGCCGGACTGGTACTCGCTGGTGCCGGGGTAGTTCACGTCCTTCTTGGTCTGCTCGATGAGGATGTCGCCGGAATACTGGCTGCTGAGGCGCTGCATGGCGTCCTCGAAGAGCTTGGTCTGCTCCTCGTTGCTGCGGTAGCCCTGACGGACGATGTAGCTGTCATAGCCCGCCTCGGTGCAGCGGTTGATGAGGGACAGAAGCCCCTCGTAGGCGGCGGGGAAGAGCTGCACCGTGTTGTCGGTGACGGGGATTTTGTAGCTGCTGGCGGAGCCGATGCTGACAAGGCCCTCGTAGCTGTAATCGGAGGGCACGCTGTGCCACGGGTTGATGAGCACCAGACCGCCCTGCAAAAGCTCGGAACGGCTCATGGTAACGGTGGAGACGTTTTCCAGACCGGTCTTGCCCTCGTCCTCCACCCGCCAGACCTTGCCGTCCAGCGTCTTTTCCCACGAAGGGAGATTCTCTTCAGTGGTATCGCCGGAGATGGGGTCGGAGAAAGCGCTGTTCGCGCCCGCCCGCAGCTCGTTGAGCCGGGTGTTGAACTCTACCTCATTTTCCGCGTTCATCCGGTCGATCTGGTCGCGCTTGATGACATAATCCCGCTCCACGGCCTTGGAGCAAAGGTAGAAGATCCCTACGCCCACCGCTACGCACACGGCAAGGATCAGGGCGAGCTTCGTCAGCACCTTGTAGGGATCGCGCTTGAGCTTGTGGACCTTCCTGTTGGGATTGATACGCATATGCATTCACCTCGCTGGCAGTTTGCCTTACTCGGTCAGCCGTCCGACGACCTCGTAGAGATGCTCCAACTCTTCGGAGCTGTTATAGGAAAGGGTGATCTTGCCCTTCTTTTCATTGCCGGTCAGCACGGTCTTGAGCCCCAGCGCCTGCCGCATGGTATCCTGCAGGGTGTGAAGCTCGGGGGTCAGGGGCCGGGAAACAGCCGCTTTCTTTGCTGCGGGAGCGGCAGGCTCTTCTCTGGCAAGCTCTTCCAGTTTGCGCACGGAAAGGGATTCCGATACGCATCTGCGGGCCAGCGCCAGCTGCCGCTGGGCGGAATCCAGACCCGCCAGCACCCGGGCGTGACCCGCGCTCAGCTGGCCGGACTGCACCATGGCCAGCACCGGCTGGGGCAAGGACAGAAGGCGCAGGGCGTTGGCGATGGCCGGACGGCTCTTGCCCAGCTTTTTGGCGGCCTGCTCCTGAGTGTAGCCGCATTCGTCCATCAGGGAACGGATAGCGGAAGCTTCTTCGATGGGGTTCAGGTCCTGCCGCTGAAGGTTCTCGATCAGGGCGGCTTCCATCTGCTGCTCGTTGGTCAGGTCGCGGACGATGCAGGGCACGGTGGAAAGGCCCGCCAGCCGGGCGGCCCGGAACCGGCGCTCCCCTGCCACGATGCGGTAGCGCATGCCGTCCTGCACCACCAGAATGGGGGAGAGGACCCCGGCCGAGCGGATGCTTTCCGCCAGCTGCTCCAGCGCCTCCTTATCGAAATCCTTGCGGGGCTGGGCGGTGTTGGGGTCGATCTCGTCGATGGCGATCTCCTGCACCACGGTTTGGAAAAGTTCGTCATTCTGGGGCAGAAGGACGTCCAGTCCCCGCCCCAATCCGGAACGCTTCATGGTTTTCACAGACTCCTTTATGGCCGGCAATCCTTACCGGTTGCGGCGGATGATCTCCTGCGCCAGCTGACGGTAGCTTTCCGCGCCCTGGCTGCGGGGATCGTAAAGATGAATGGGAACGCCGTGGCTGGGAGCCTCGCCCAGACGCACGTTGCGGGGAATGGCCACGGAAAAAACCTTATCCCGGAAATGCTTTTTGACGGATTCTACCACCTGCAGGCTCAGGTTGGTGCGGCCGTCCAGCATGGTCAGCAGCACGCCCTCGATCTCCAGCGAGGGGTTGAAGGAATGCTTGACCCGGCTGATGGTATTCATCAGGCTGGACACGCCCTCCAGCGCGTAATACTCGCACTGGATGGGGATCAGCACCCGCTGGCAGGCGGCGAGAGCGTTCAGGGTCAGCAGGCTCAGGGACGGCGGGCAGTCCACAAAGACGAAGTCATAGCCGCGCTCCAGCCCCATGAGGACGCTTTTGAGCCGGTACTCCCGCTGCTCCAGATCCACCAGCTCCAGCTCGGCCCCGGCCAGACGGATGTCGGCGGGCAGCAGATCCAGCCCCTTGACGGCGGTGCGCTTCAGGCAGGCGTTGACCGGCGCCCGGCCCATGAGCACCTCGTAGATGGAGGTGGCGCCCGCCTGCAGGCCCAGACCGCTGGTGGAGTTGCCCTGCGGGTCCAGATCCACCAGCAGCACCTTCTTGCCGGCTTCCGCCAGACAGGCGGTCAGGTTGATGGCGGTGGTGGTTTTGCCCACGCCGCCCTTTTGGTTGGTGATCGCAATCATTTTGCCCATTTCAAGTTCCCTCGCGTCCTTTGTTCATCAGAAGACCAGCGAAATCTCCGCGTCGCCGTCCTCGTCCGTCTCCTGCAGCACATAGCTGGCGGGCGGGGCGTCTTTGGTGCTTTCTTCATAGGCCAGCTGGGCCTTCACGTCGCCCCCCCGGGCCTCGAAATCCGCCAGCGCCGCCTGCCATTCCTCGGTGAAGGCCTCCAGCGACATGCCGGTGGAGCTGAGGTAGCCCGCCGCCTCCCGGCCCACATAGCGGAAGTGCCAGGGCTCAAACTTGATGCCGGTGGCGGCCTCGCCGTCCTCGGTGTAGCGGAGGATCAGGCCGAACTGGGCGCAGTTTTCCTTCATCCAGTGGGCCTCGGGGGTCTGCTTGAAATCCTGGGTCATGTATTCCCGGGCGGCGTAGTCCCGGTTGAGGATGTCGCAGCACAGGCCGCTCTGATGCTCGCTGGCGCCGGGCTTGTTGACATAGCCGTCGTCCACGCCGTTGTTGCGGGCCAGATAGTTCTGGTAGATGGTGGCCTGCGTGCCGTACTTGCGGTAGCCGCTTTTGAGCATGAGCGTCATGCCGTTGGGATAGCTGGCGGTGTGTTCCGTCTCCTCGCCCTTGGAATTGACGGTGGTGTAGGTATACTCCTGCACCTCCAGCGCGGCGGCGAACATGTCCTCCACCGCCCTGGCGCAGGCCTCCTGCAGGTAGATGGTAGCGGACGTGGCCCGCTTGACGCTGGTCATCTTGACAAGGGGCGAGGGCTCGTAGGTCTTGTCCAGCGGGTTCTGCTCGTTGACCAGAATCAGATAAGGGGACTGGAGCGCCGTCAGCGAAACGCCGTAGGTCCAGCGGACCTCCGGCTCTTCCACCTTTGTTCCGCCCATGGCCAGCGAACCGTCCTCGCCGAGGGCGGAAACGGGGAGCAGCATCAGGCACAGAAGACCAACCAGCACAGCACGGCAGAAATCCTTCATGGGAGCACCTCAGTTCATAGCTTGATGAATCAGATAATCGTAGAGTTCCAGCTTCCAGCCGGAAAGATAGGTTTCCAAAGGAAGGCCGGAGGCGGCGATGGCCTCGGCGTTTTCCCGGCCCACATAGCGGATGTGCCACGGCTCGTAGCTGTAGCCGGTCACGTCCTCGTAGCCCTTGAGATAGCGGACGATGAAGCCGAAGCGCTGGCAGTTGGCGTACACCCACTGGCCCTCGGCGGTGGAGGCGAAGCGTTCGGACAGGGTGGAGCTGTCCCGGGTGGCCAGATCCATGGCCAGCCCCAGCTGATGCTCGCTGGTTCCGGGCCGGGCCACCAGCTTGTCGGCCTCGGCTTCGCTGCCGGTGCGGCCGACCTTGCGGCTGTAGATCAGGGACTGCTTGGAATAGCTGCGGTAGCCGGACACGCTGGACAGCTTGACGCCCTCGGACTGAGCCGCCTGAAACAGCTCCTCCAGCGCCGCAGCCGCGTCCTCCCGCATGCTTTGGGACATGCCGTGAACCTGCGTCTTGCGCAGGGAGTCGGGAACATACTGCTCGCTGATCACATGCTGGCGATTGACCAGAAAGATGTCGCCGTTGATATTTTTTTCAGGCAGGGCGGCGTTTTTGCTTCCGGAAAGCAGCGCTGCGCCGGTCAGAACAACGGAAAGCATTTTCCCCAGCACCACGGTTTCCTCACACCCTTTCCAAATCCAAAACGAAAATTTGTCTATGTTTTCGCTGGCGGCTCCGCGGAAGAACCGTCGGAAGACAGGGACACACTACAATTATTGTATCATTTTTGTAATAATATAGCAACTATTTTCTTTCTGCTTCAAGGAGTACGGCCCCTTCCCGGAGGGCGAAATCCACGTTGGCCTTTTCGGCCCGCCAGCGCAGCACCACGCCCTCGGCCGTGTGTTCCTGCGAAAGAACGCTGCCAAGGCGGCGGAGCTTATCCGCCAGCGCGTACCGGGCAAAGGGAACCAGCAGGGAAACTTCCTCCGTGCCCGCATCCAGCGCGTTTTCAACGGCGGCGAGCAGATCGTCCAGCCCCTGACCGGTGGCGGCGCTGATGGGCAGCGCGCCGGGCAGCGTATCGGCGGAGGGGGAAAGCAGGTCGCATTTATTCAGCGCGTCGATGCGTGGGGCTTCCGTAGCGCCCAGACTGTCCAGCACCTCGCCGACGGTGCGGCGGCGGGAAAGCAGCTGGGGATCGGCCCCGTCGGAGACCAGCACCAGCACGTCGGCCAGCCGGGCTTCTTCCAGCGTGGCGTGGAAGGCTTCCACCACCTCGTGGGGCAGCTTGCGGATGAAACCGACGGTATCCACCAGCAGGGCCTTGGCGCCGTGGGGGAGGGAAACGGGACGGCTGACGCTGTCCAGCGTGGCGAAGAGCTGATCCTGCACATACACGTCCGCGCCGGTGAGACGGTTGAAAAGGGTGGATTTGCCCGCGTTGGTGTAGCCCACCAGCGCCACCACCGGCACGCCGCCCTTTTCCCGGCTCTGACGGCGGAGGGAGCGCTGCTTTTCCAGCTCGTCCAGCTCCCGGCGCAGGTCGGTGAGCCGTTCCCGGATGCGGCGGCGGTTGACTTCCAGCTTACTTTCGCCGGGGCCACGGGTGCCGATGCCGCCGGCCAGACGGCTCAGCACAAGCCCCTGCCCCAGAAGGCGCTGGCTGCGGTATTTCAGCTGGGCCATTTCCACCTGCAATTTGCCCTCCCGGGTGGAGGCCCGGGCGGCGAAAATATCCAGAATGAGCGCGGTGCGGTCCACTACTTTTATATGAAGCGTTTCTTCCAGATTTTTCTGCATGACCCCGGAGAGGACTTCGTCAAAGATGACCAGATCGGCCTGAACGGCCTGACAGCGCAGGGAAAGCTCCTCGGCCTTGCCCCGGCCGATGCAGAAGGCCGAATCGGGGGAAGGGCGCTTTTGCAGCACTCGAAGCACCGTTTCGGCTCCGGCGGTCTTGGCCAGCTCCTCCAGCTCGTTCAGCGATTCTTCGCTTTCGATGCCGACCAGAACGGCCCGCTCGTGATCCTTGCGGAGCTTCTCTTCCTCGGCCAGATAGGCCGCGTCGGCCTGCCGGATGTGATCCAGCCATTCCTGCTGGGGCAGACGGCGGGCGGGCAGAAATTCTGTCAGCACATACCCGGCGGAAGCGGCCCGATCCAGAAAGGCGCACTGGGCGCTGGTGGGCTGACCCTGCGCGTTTACGCCCACGGCGCACATGGCGTCAAAGCGCATGGAGAGAAGCGCGCTCAGATCCACATCGCTGAGCTGCCCCGTGGCGCTGGGGTGGGTATGGATGCAGCGGATCATGCTCAATCGCCGCTGGCTGCGGCGGAGGCGCAGATCCGGCAGGTCGATGGCATCCGCCCGGCCAATGAACACATCGGCGATCTCCCCGTAGCGGGTGACGTACAGGGCCACTTCCCGGTTGAAGGAAGCCGACCAGCCGCAGAGGGCGGAAAGCACCTCCTGCGGAAGAAAAACGTCCGGTTCCAGCTGAAGGTCATAGAGGGCCTTCATTTCATCCAGAACGCTTTTGCGGATTCCCTCGATGTTACCATGAATATCCGGCATAAAAAATCCTTTCTTATAAAAAACGGAAGGGGACGGACGAACCCGGCAGGCGGGTCAGGAACGCATGTGCGAGCGCAGATCCGCCACGATGGGGGGCAGGACGGTCAGCACCCGGTCGATCTCCTCGGCGGTGTTGTCCCGGCCCAGAGAGAAGCGCACGCTGCTGCGGCCCAAGTCGGGCGAAAGGCCCATGGCGGAGAGGACGTGGCTGGGTTCCAGACTGCCGCTGGTGCAGGCAGAGCCGCCGGAGCAGGCGATCCCGGCCAGATCCAGCCGCATGAGCAGACTTTCACTCTCCACGCCGGGGAAGGAAAAATGGGCATTGCCGGGAAGGCGGAGGGTGGGATGGCCGTTCAGCCGGGCATCCGGCACGGCGGACAATATCCCCTGGATCAGCCGGTCCCGCAGGGCGGAAACGTGAGCCGCGTATTCCGGCAGCTCAGCGACGGCCAGCGACAGGGCTTCGCCCATGCCTACGACGCCGGGCACGTTTTCCGTCCCCGCCCGAAGGCCCCGTTCCTGCGCGCCGCCCTCGATGAGGTTGTGGATCCGGGTTCCTTTGCGGATGTACAGCGCGCCTACGCCCTTGGGGCCGTGGAACTTGTGGCCGGACAGGGAAAGCAGATCCGCGTTCCATGCGTTGACGTCGATGGGAATGGCTCCGGCGGCCTGTACCGCGTCGGTATGGAACAAAACGCCCGCCTCCCGGGCAAGCTGGCCGATCTCCTGAATGGGTTCCAGCGTACCGACCTCGTTATTGGCGGCCATGACGGAGATCAGGGCCGTATCGTCCGTCAGCGCCCGGCGGACGTCGGCGGGGGAGACCATGCCGTTTTCATCCACCGGCAGATAGGTGATGCGGAAGCCGTCCCGTTCCATCGCCCGGCAGCTGTGCAGCACCGCGTGGTGCTCCACGGCGGAGGTAATGACGTGCTTTTTGCCCGTCTCCGCCGCGGCGCAGCGAATGGCCCAGTTGTCGCTTTCGCTGCCACCGGCGGTGAAATAGATCTCCCGGGCCTCGGCTCCCAGCGCAGCGGCGACCTGCCGTCGGGCGTTTTCCACCGCCTTGCGGGCTTCCCGTCCGGCGGTGTGGATGGAGCTGGGATTGCCTGCCTTTTCCGTGAAGAAGGGCAGCATTTTGGAAAGAACCTCCGGCCGTACCGCTGTGGTGGCGGCGTTATCCAGATAAATGGGCGGATAAGGGGAATTCATGGAGAAAGACCTCGATTCTGAAGGGACGCAGGATGCGGCGGCAAGCGCTTTGCGGCCTGTTGATAAGACGAATGACAATGGGGAAATGGGGCATTTTTGGGAAAAAAGATCAGAAAGACGAACGGCCCGCCGGGCTTTCCGCCTCCCGGTGAAGCTGGCCGCGAACCGCGCCGTCATCGGAGATCAGCACCTCGGCATAGACCGGCGAGGAAGAGCCGTAGTTGCAGACCGCCCCCGGATTCAGGAAGAGACAGCCGTTGGCGTATTCCAGATGGCCCAGATGAGTGTGGCCGAACAGCGCGGCCTGAACCTCCTGGTCGGCGGCTTCAAATTCCAGATGATACAGCCCGTTTTTCACATGGAAGGTGTGGCCGTGGCAGAGCAGCAGCTTGGCCTTGCCGACGGAGATCACCTGACAGACGGGCGCGTCCCAGCCGAAATCGTTATTGCCCTTGACGGCGTAAAGCCGCAGAGACGGACGGCCATAGAGAAACTCCTGCGAGACCCGCTCCCACTCGGACAGGCCGTCCCCCAGAAAGACGATCACGTCCACCGGGCCTGCGGAAAACGCCCGGAGAAGAATCTCCCGCAGACGCTCCTCCATGCCGTGGGAGTCGGAAACCACAATGACACGCTTCATAGGGAAAGCAGCGCTTCCTTTCGGAATGAGATCGGAATGAGAACGGAATGAGAATGAATGAAGAAGACGGAAGGGATCAGAACAGCGCCCGGAGAACGTCCCGCATCTGATCGACGGCATGGAAGCGGTGGCTGACCTGATTCTTTTCCTCCGGGGACATCTGGGCGAAGGTCTGGCCGTTTTGGTAGAGGAAGAGGGGATCGTAGCCGAAGCCGCCTTCGCCCTCCAGAGCGGTGAGCAGCGTTCCTTCGCATTCGCCCCGGACGATGCGGGTCTCCTGCCCCGGCAGCGCCAGCGCCATGGCGCAGACGAAGCGGCAGGTGCGGTCGGCAACGCCGTCCATGTTTTTCAGCAGCAGCTCGTTATTGGCCCGGTCGTTGCCGTGCTCCCCGGCGTAGCGGGCGCTGTAGATGCCCGGCGCGCCGCCCAGCGCATCCACGGAAAGGCCGCTGTCGTCCGCCAGCGTGGGAAGGCCGGTGGCCTTCATGACGCATTCGGCCTTGATGCGGGCGTTTTCCTCAAAGGTGGAGCCGTTTTCGTCAATATCGCCCTCAAAGCCCACTTCCTTCATGGAGACGGGCCGGCACACGCCCCGGAACAGGGCGGTCAGCTCCTGAAGCTTATGGGCGTTGCCGCTGGCCACCACCACCATGGGCAGGGGCAGCAGGTGGCCGCCGATGCCGCGAAGCGCCTCCCGCTGGGCCTTCATCAGGCGGCGCACTCCGGCGCGGCCCGCATCCAGCAGGCAGTGAAGCTCCCGATTGGTAAAGGCGCGGCCTTCGCCGGTGCCCTGCAGCTCAATAAATTCTCCCCGATGATTCATGACGAAATTCATGTCCGTCTGGGCGCGGGAATCTTCCGTGTAGCAGAGATCCAGCAGCGGCTGGTCCTCCACGATGCCCGCGCTGACGGCGGCCACCTGGGAAACGATGGGGTTTTCGTCCAGCAGGCCGTCCTGCATGAGCCGATTGACCGCCATGACCAGCGCCACATACGCGCCGGTGATGCTGGCGGTACGAGTGCCGCCGTCGGCGGTGAGCACGTCGCAGTCCAGCGTGATGGTGCGCTCGCCCAGCTTGGTCAGATCCACTGCCTGACGCAGGGAGCGGCCGATGAGCCGCTGAATCTCCACGCTGCGGCCATCCTTCTTGATGCCGTCCCGGGCTTTGCGCCGCCCGGTAGAGGCGGGCAGCATGGCGTATTCCGCCGTGACCCAGCCCTGCCCCTTATCCCGAAGAAAGGGCGGGACGGTTTCCTCCACGCTGGCGGTGCAGATCACGCGGGTCTTTCCGGTGGAAATCAGGCAGCTTCCGGCGGCGGTTTCCACAAAGCCGGGCTGAATGGTGCAGGGACGGGTCTCCATGGGGGAGCGGTCAGTACGAATCATGAATCTCTCTCCTGTTAATGCATCAAAATGGGAAACCGGCATGCTCGAAAAAACCGGTTTGAGGGATTTCGCTTCATTATGATAGATGATGGGAGAAAAGTCAATGCTTTGGGGGAAATGAGGGGGGAAGTGGGGAAGACTTTTGACGAAAAAGGGCGGCTACGAATTCCGGTTGTGAGGAAGCGCCTGATGTGGTAAAATGCCGGGGTTGAAAAAAGCGGATGACTTTGGAGGGGATGGCATGAAAAAACGCTGGGCGGAGATTACGGGGATATTGCTTTGGCCCCTTCTGTGCCTGACGGCGCTGGAGGGCATGGCCCGGGGAATTTTGAAGGCCGTTTGGGAATGGATGACGGGCCAGCCGCTGATGGCGGGGCTGAACTATTTGTTTTTGCTGGGACTGTGCCTGATGATCTCGCATTTTCGGTCCCGGCGGGTTCGAGTTTGCTTAGGGCTTGCGGTGATGCTGCTGTGCGCCGTGCTGGGCATGGCCAACTATTATAAGCTGATCTACCGGCTGGAACCGATTCTGGTGACGGACGTGACGCAGATCCATGAGGCGCTGGAAACCATGGGCGGGATGGACTTTCATTTCGACATGGGGAAGCTGTGGACGTGGGTGATCGGCACGGCGGTGCTGATGGCGGCGGCCATTCTGCTTCTGAAGCAGAAGCGGGAACGGCGGTGGCTCGCCCTGCCGCTGGCAGGACTGATGCTGGCGGTGGGAACGCCCTTCCTGTGTACCTACGAGCTGGCCGGGGGCGGAAACCGGTACGACATGGTGGACCAGACCCGGCACGACGGATGCCTGTATACGGCCTTTGCGGCGGAAAATTACCGCCATTCCACGATGAGGGTGGATTATTCGCAGGAAAAGACGGAGGCGGCTTACCGGGCGCTGGAGGCGGAAACGCCGACGCAGACGGCGCAGGGGGAGGAGATCCCCAATGTGATTTTGGTGCTGAGCGAATCCTTTACCGATCAGGAAATTTTGGGGCAGTATCTGGACTTTACCACGGAACTGACCCCCTATTATAATCAGCTGCAGCAGGAGAGCCGCCACGGAAAAATTTACGTGCCCAAGGTGGGCGGAGGCACCAGCGAGACGGAATTTGAGGTGTTGACGGGGCTGAAATCTCAGTATACGGTGAACCCGTACTCGATGGGTCTGCCGGAGATGAACAGTCTGGCCAGCGTGCTGCGGGAAAAGGGACTGACGGCCACGGCCCTGCACTGGTACGCCGGGGTCTACTACAACCGCTATGAGAATCTGGCCAAAGAAGGATTCGAGAGCTTTTACACCACGGACACCACCCAGCGGGACTTTACCAAGGTGGGGATGTTTATTTCCGACCGGGATCATTTCCGGGCGATCATGGACAAAATGGATGAAACGCCGGAAAGGGATTTCGTTTTCTGCCTGACGATGCAGAATCACGGCGGATACGGGTATGACGATTTCCGAAAAATCTACGGGGCGGAGGTGCCCTTTACCAATGAACTGAGCGAGGAAAGCCTGATCGCCGCCAACAACTACTGCTATCTGCTGACCCAGACGGACGCGGCACTGGCGGAGTGGATCGAGGAGCTGCGGAGCTATCCCGAGCCGGTCATGGTGATCTTCTTCGGGGATCATCTGGCGCCGCTGGGAATGGAGACCTACGAGGAGCTGGGCGTGCCCATCGGCAGCGCCGCAGCCCATGAAGCGCCCTATTTTATCTGGAGCAATCGGGAAAATCTGGCTGGGGAAGAGGACATGATGGCCTGGCAGCTGGGCGCTTACGCCCTGACGCTGGCAGGGCTGAATGACGATCCCTTTTTCAGCTACGTGGAGCGGCTTCGGCAGCAGGGCATTACGGAGGATGAAACCTATGACCTGCTCAGCTACGACGCGCTGTTCGGCAAGCAGTACGCCTACCGGCTGGCGGAGCTTCATCCCATGAGTTCGGACTACGCCATCGGCGGCCAGATGGAGCTGGAAGGCTTTGATACGGCTGAGGTAGGGGATCGGGTCTACGTGCGGGCACGGCTGAAGGATCCGACGCAGAAGTTCCGGCTGTCTGTAGACGGGGTGCTGCGGGATGATCTCTGCCTGAACCGGACGGATGAAAAGCTGACGCTGCAGTGTGTTTTGCAGAATGGATACGGCAGGCGATACAATCAGAGCCGGGAAGCGGTTTTTGACGGCACGGACGGCCTTTTGCAGGCCAGCGGGCGTATCGGGTATGAGACGGAGCACGTTTGGGAAAGCGGCTACAGCATTCAGGAGGATCGGTGGTATCGGCCCTACGTGCTGGTAAAGAGCGAGGAGACCTTCGAAAGCGAGGGCGTGATGACCCTGCTGGCCGAGGAGGAGTGCTGGGGCTGGCAGCCTTCCTACGGGCTGCACAAGGCGAAGCAGTACGGGCTGGACGGGCAGGGGCATCTGATGCTGGCCATTCCCCGAAAGGAGCTGGCGGAGGTATCCAGGGAAGGCGTACAGGCCTATCTGAGAGAAAAACAGGCTGTTCTGGTTCGGGAGAGAAAAGAATAAAAGAGAAGCCGGTTCCGTCTTTTGGGGAGACGGAACTGGCTATGTATATTGGAAAACGGACGGCTTCTGAAATGGAAGCCGTCCGTTCAGCCTGTCAAATAAGCCCCATTGCAATGCAGCAGTGGGGCTTCAAGCATGAGAAAAGCAGGGAGCGGAAGAAAGGCTGCCACTTGTGGATGGCAAGT